>CALMUT010000067.1 GCA_937872925.1 uncultured Myxococcales bacterium
GCGAGCGCGGGGGATAGCGACGGTGCGACGCACCGCGCGGGCGCGACGGATAGCGCGGGCGCGACGGACCGCCACGGCACGACGGACTGCGCTGGCGCGACGGATAACGCTGGCGCGACGGATAACGCTGGCGCGACGGATAGCGCGGGCGCGACGCACCGCGCTGGCGCGACGCACCGCGACGGCGCGACGAGCCGCGCTGGCGCGTCGGATAACGCTGGCGCGACGAACTGCGCCGACGCGGCAATAGGCGCGGACGCGACGAATGGCACGGACACGGTGAACCGCGCCGGCGGGACGAACAGAGCGGATCCCGCCACGACGGTCAGCGCGACTCAAAGCAGCGTGGGCCGCGCCAGCGCCAGTCGTTATGTTCCCGCCGCACTGAAACGCGCGGTGTGGGAGCGCGACCTGGCTCGCTGTAGCTACGTGGACGGACGCGGTTGCCGCTGCCGGGAAGCGGGCGGGCTCGAGATCCACCACGAGCAGGCGTTCGCAAAAGGCGGCGAGATGACGCTGAATAACCTCACGCTTCGCTGCCGCCCTCACAACGACCTCGCGGCCCAGCAAGACTTCGGTCGCGAGTTCATGATGCGCAAGAAGGGACAAGCGCGGCGGCGATCAAGCGAAAGAGTGGAGCAGGCCCGGCATTTCACGCGGGCCACAAGCAGGCTCGAATGAGGCCTCGCTCAGACTAAATCGAACGCACCGCCCTTGAGTTTCCGTCCCGACGCGCCGGCGCGCGTCAACGCGAATGGCGTCGCTCGGCACCGCGCCGCCAATGGGGCGAACCCGCCAACGTGGCGAACCCGGCGTCGTCAAAGGCGACAACTTGGAGAACCAAACACTGCGGCCAAGTTGCCGTCCCGACGCGCCGGCGCGCGTCAACGCGAATGGCGTCGCTCGGCACCGCGCCGCCAATGGGGCGAACCCGCCAACGTGGCGAACCCGGCGTCGTCAAAGGCGACAACTTGGAGAACCAAACACTGCGGCCAAGTTGCCGTCCCGACGCGCCGGCGCGCGTCAACGCGAATGGCGTCGCTCGGCACCGGGTGAACAACATGGCGACCTTTCCGCGCGGGAACAACCGCAGGGCGCTGCTACTTCAGAGGCAGTTGTAGATCCCTTTGCCCGGGTCGAAGCCGCATGCATTGCACGACAGCTGCTTGACCTGGTCGTTCTCGCACCACACCACGCTCGTGCCGTTACAGCGACCCGCGTAAGTTTCGCCATTACATGGGTCGCTGCTGATGCAACCGTAGTAGCCCTCGGCCGCCTTGAACCCGCACACCTTTCCCTCTTGGGCGCAGTTCTTGGCGTAGACGGTCTGGTTCTCGCACCAGATCACCTCGTTGCCCTCGCAGCTGCCGGCGAAGGTGTGGCCGTAGCACGGGGCGTCGCCCGAGGTCGGCGGCGGATTGCCCGGCGGCGGATTGCCCGCAGGCGGATTGCTCGGCGGCGGATTGCTCGGCGGCGGATTGCCCGGCGGCGGGTTGCCGGGGTTGATCCCCAGGAACGACGCGTAGGGATCGACCCGGGTGTCCACTCCGTACTGCTGGCAAAACGCGTCTCCGTAGGACGTCACCCCTGCGACGAACCACTCGTTGCCGACTTTCGCAAATGCCGGGCCGCCGCTATCACCGTGACAGGTGTTCTGACCGGGCGACTGGTACATGAACTGCGTCGGCATGATCTGCGTGAGCGCCATGGTCACGGAGCGCTTGATACCGCCTCCGCCACCGTTGCCGTTGGTATTGCCATATCCGACGAAGGTGACCTGTTTTCCATGCCATCCGCTGTCCATGCTCGGCAATGTCTTCATGGGCGCCACGGGTGCGTCCGCGCTCAGCGTCACGTAGCCGATGTCGTTGGTGAGTTGCTGCGCGTTGTATCCCGGGTGCGGCGTCACCGACACCACGGCGATGCTGGCCTCCGCCGCCGACAGACTCGCCCCGATCACGAAGCGCATCTTCGAAGGGTTGACGCCGACCAGGCAGTGCGCGGCGGTCAGCACGCGGCGCGGAGCAATGAGCGTGCCGGTGCAGTACATGCCACCATAGTGAGTGAGCGCCCCGGGGGGGGGGAACGCGCTCGTCGCCGTTCCGCCGCCGATGTCGTGGCGCGAAGAATCGGTGTCGGAAGGGGAGCCTGCTTCTTCCTGGCCCGGGGTGGCGGCGCAGCCGAGCGCGAGCCACACCAAAGCCAGCGCGTAGGAGGCGTGCTTGGGATGGGACATGGTGTTTTTCCGGCGCGGGCATGAGAGGGAACGCGCACGCAGGGTGAAGACCCCGCCGCCGCGCAAGCTTGCGAATTCGACGGCATTTCGGTGGGTGAGTGTAGGCGCGGGTGGTCACACTCACGACACTCGCCCGCCCGCCCGGGGTCGCCGGCGGGGTCCAGCCCGAAGCCTGCGCCTGCAGCACGAGGCCAGCGCCTCCAGCACGAGGCCAGCGCCTCCAGCACGAGGCCAGCGCCTCCAGCCCGAAGCCTGCGCCTGCAGCACGAGGCCAGCGCCTCCAGCCCGAAGCCAGCGCCTGCAGCACGAGGCCAGCGCCTGCAGCAGGGCGGCCATCGGGACGCTGCAGCTGGTAGCCTCGCCTGGGGCATATGCTGGAGCCGACTCATCTCGCCCCTGGCAGCGTCGTGGCCGGGGACTATCGCATCCTGCGCGCCCTTGCGCGCGGCGGCATGGGAAGCGTCTACGTTGCGGAGCAGTTGAGCACTGGCCGGGAACGCGCGCTGAAAGTTCTGCACGCTCAACTGACGCAGCAGGGCGTGATGCGACGGCGCTTTGAACAAGAAGCGCGGATCGGTGCGAAGATCAAGAGCGAGCACGTGGTGGAAGTCATTGCCGCCGGTGTGGACGACGCCGCGGGCACTCCCTGGCTCGTGATGGAGCTCCTCGAAGGAGAGGACCTTGCAGACTACTTGAGCCGCACCGGCCCGCTGAGTCCTATGCAGACCGGCGAAATCATCGCGCAGCTGTGTCACGCCCTGGGCGCTGCCCACGCAGTGGGTGTCGTGCACCGCGATCTAAAACCCGAGAATGTGTTCCTGGCAACGTCGCGCCGCCTGGGCGCGAGCTTTACGGTGAAGGTGCTCGACTTCGGCATTGCCAAGGTCGTGGCCGAGGCCAAGTCGAACACCACCGACGCGGTGGGCACTCCGCTGTACATGGCCCCGGAGCAAACCAGCGCAGGACAGTCCGTCGGTCCGCAAGCGGACGTATGGGCCTTGGGGCTCTTGGTGTTCCACATGCTCACGGGCCGCCCCTACTGGAAAGGCGGCAACACGGGCAGCTCGTCCGCCATGGCCGTGCTGCGGGAAGTCGTGATCGAACCGCTGGTGACCGCGTCGGAGCGAGCCCAAGCACTGGGCGCTGCCGAGGAGCTCCCGCCGGGATTCGACGACTGGTTCGCCCGGGCGGTCGCGCGCGAGCCCGCCGATCGTTTCCCCGACGCGGCCCAGGCCTACCGCGCCTTGGCAGCGATCGGGTTTTCTGGCGGTTCCGACACCGACGCCCTCGCCGCCACCCAGCCCCTGGACGCGGCGGCTGCCTTTGCGCCAACCATGAACCTCTCGGACGCGGCGACGGGCAATGCCGCACTCACCCCGGACGCGGCGACGGGCAATGCCGCACTCACCCCGGACGCGGCGACGGGCAATGCCGCACTCACCCCGTCACCACTGAGCCGCACCGAAGACCCCGTCGACACGCTTTCCGCCGCCGGCGCGGGGCGCTTCCCGTGGCTGGGCGCGGCAGGGCTCGGGGCAGCGATTGTAGGCGGCTTGGTTTGGTGGGGCACAACCCGCAAACCGCCGGACGCACCGAGTCGCGCGGAAACGACCCGCAGCGCTTCGGTAACCACTGCGAGCCACGCAACCTCCGCTGCGCCGGCGCCTGCTCCGGGCAATGCCGCCAGCGCAAGTCGAGGACCACTGGTGCACGTATGCGGCTCCGACGAAGGCCAAGGGGATCGCACTCGATGCAAGGAACCGTCCTTCCCTTGGTGCAACAAGCAGGGACGCTTTGTCGCGTGTTGCAGCAAGAGCTTGGTGCCCTCGGGCAGCAGCGGTGCCTGCGAGTGCGCGCCGGGGGGCGCGGTATCCGATGAAGCAATCGCCGGGGGCTGTCCGAAAGCCAAGGGCGTCCAAGGCCTGCCAAAGGGCGTCGTGCAGGCCGTGATCAAGACCGCCACAACAGAGATGCGTGACTGCTACGTGCGCGAGTTGGAGAAGAACCAAGTACTCAGCGGCCAGATCGAGCTCGGCATGGAGATCACGCCCTGGGGTGACGTCTTCGACGCCCGCATCCGCAATTCTTCCTTGCCCAATCCCCGCGCCCAGGAGTGTGTGCTCGCTGTGGTGCGCAATCTCCGCTTCCCGCCAATCCACGGCGGCGGCACTGTGAAGATCGGGTACCCGGTCCGCTTCGAGCTTGCGAAGTGAACACCACACCGGGATGCGACTTCTCTAGTGGCGTTCGCCTAGGCCGAAAGGCCCCCACTGAAACGCCCGCGCTACCGTTCAGGGGATTAGCGGACAAGGAGATCACCGAGGAGCCGCCCGCGCATGGGCTTTCTGCGGCGGGCGTGGCACTCCGAGCTGCCGGTCGTGCCAGAGCAGCATGGCCAGGGTACCGACTTCGCGTAGCCAGGGTTGGTTGTGAGGGCCAGGGAGGACAGACAGTGTGTTGGGCACGTCGAGCTTATCTAGCTCCTTGCTCAACACCTCGTTGGCCTTCTTGTAGGGGTCTGCGCTGCTCGTGCCCATGCGGATCGAGCGTGGCCCGACGCGGCGGATCGCTTCCGCCAGCCTCTTCGCGTAGATCAAGGCCGTCGGAGCTCCGAAAGCAGACTGTACGCCGCCGAAACTACCAAAGAGCTCGGGCTTGCGTAGAAACGTCTCGATGCCGACGTAGCCACCGAGGGAACAACCATCGAGACCGGTGAACTCGGGACCGGATCCGATGTTTGCTTTCTCGCGCGCGGCCGGCAAGAGCGTCTGTTCGATCCAATCCGCATAGCGATCGATCGTCTTGGCGGCTGGCTGCATCTTGTAGGGATTCGGGGTGACGGGGCAGAGCAACGCCATGCCCCCGAACGGCTTCTGACTGAGACTCCTATTGACCTGCGCCAGGTGATCGTCAGTGAAATAGCGCAACTTGGGCAGCGCCCGCTCCACCGGCAAGGCCCGTAGCCGGTCGTAGCTCGTCACCAGACCGTAGCGATCGCCCCAAGCGTGGATCCCGAGCAACTCGTTGCCGGTTTCACCCAGACCGTGCAATAGGACCAGCACGCGCAGCCTCGTTCCGGAACTGATGTGCTTCGGCACCAAGAGCAAGCTGCGCCGAGCCAGGCGCTTGTCGCCGTCGAGCAGCAAGTCATGCATGACGAGCTGGTCACTTTTCGGCGTGGTGGCGAGAGCGCACGGTGAAGCAAGCGCCACCGCGCCGGATGCCAGAATGAACTCGCGCCGCTCCACAAGTTTGGTCTAGCACAGCTGCGCATCGCGGGATGAGAAGCACGCACGGTGCGTGCAGACACGCCACAGCGGCGCTGGCCCTGTGTGCATGGGCGCAGCGGCCTTGGCAGCGTTCGCTTTCGCGAGTATCTCTGGTCGCCAATGCGTCGCGCCAGTTGGCCCCCCCTGCTACTGCTCTTGGTGGCGTGCGCGCTTTTTGCACAACAAGCAGCCGCACACCAACGTGGCCGAAGCTTCTGCAGCGTGCGCACGGTGCCCGGCGGCATTGATGTCACCATGGAGACAGCCGGCGTTCACTTGGTGCCGATTTTGGGGCTGTCCGAGAAGAAGCCGTCGGACCGGGAGTTGCTCGGCGCACGAGACCGACTGATGCAGCAGCTCGAAGACCGCGTGCAGCCGCGCACGCCCACGGGTCCGTGTCGCTTCCGCGCGGGCCCGCTCGAAATTGTGACCCTCGACAGCGAGCGCGGCGTGAGTGCCACGGTCCATTTCGACTGTGACGGCGGTCCGGTCACCCTGCGCAATACCTTCGGCATGGATGTCGAGCCAGCGAGCGAGATCGTCTGCGCTATCGACGGCGCCGCGTGGGTGTACCGCATTGGCCTCGAAGAACGTGAGGTCGGAACCCCACCGACGCTGGCAGCCACTTTCGCGGGCTTCGTGCGCTCCGGCGCCGGGCACGTGCTCTCGGGCATCGACCACGTATTGTTCGTGCTGCTCTTGCTGATCGCAGCTGCGCGGGCGGCTCAGACGCAACTGTTCAAATCGGGGATCCGCGATGTCACGTTGATCGTGACCGGATTCACCCTCGGTCACTCTGTGACTTTGATCGCGGCTGGCCTTGGCTGGGTGCAAGTCAACCCGCGTCTGACTGAGAGCCTGATCGCCCTGAGCATCGTTGCCATCGGCGTAGAGAACGTAGTTCGCGAGCAGCCGCGCATGCGCATGCTCGCGGCTAGCATCTTCGGCCTGGTACACGGCTTTGGTTTCGCAAGCGTGCTCGCCGAAACGGCGCTACCTGCACGCGGACAGGTCGGTGCGTTGATCAGCTTCAATATCGGCGTAGAGCTGGCCCAGCTCGGGATCGTGCTGTGCGTATTCCCGCTTTTGTGGTGGGCCGCAAAGCGTGACTTCTATGAACGAAACTTAGCACGACCGCTGAGCCTGAGCATGGCAGCGCTCGGCTCGATCTGGTTTTCAAAGCGTGCCTTTGATCTTTCGTTCTGGCCCTGGCTTGGGGGGTAGTGAGATCGGGGCGATCTGTTGCCTACGACTCAGCCCACTAACTGTCGCCATTCTGTGAGGCCCGCGCGATGATTTCCGCCAGTGCGGAAGCCGTGAACGGCTTTTCCAAGAAGCGCTCTGGATCGACCACCACACCACGGCGGTCGAGGGCATCTCCCGGGTACCCAGACATGAATACGACGTTCCGAGCGCCCACTTTGCGCGCAAGGGTCGGTCCGTCCATCTCAGGCATCACCACATCAGTAAGCATGAGCTCGAAGCTATCCACGAAGCCGGGTTCACGCGCGAGTACTTCGCTCGGTCCTGCGACTGCGATCACCTCGTGGCCAGCATCTTGTAGCGCGCGCACCACGACGGAGCGCACCGCATCATCGTCTTCGACGACGAGGATGCGAACTTTGCGGGTGGCGACTGGAGGCGCGGGCTTCTCCGTCTTCGCTTGTGCCTCGGTCAAAATCGGCCAGTACACATCGAAAGTGGTGCCGCTTTCTGGACCGTCTTTCACTTCGATGCTGCCACCGGATTGGGTGACAATACCAAACACCGTCGCGAGACCGAGTCCCGTGCCCTCGCCGGGGCCTTTGCTGGTGAAGAAGGGCTCGAAGATCCGCTCTCGAAGTTGCGGTGAGATGCCCGCGCCGGAATCCGTGACTGAGAGGCACAGATACTCCGTTTGGTCTCGCTGCAGCTGAGTGGTCTCGATCGTGATACGACCGCCGTCCGGCATCGCGTCCCGGGCGTTGACGGCAAGGTTCAAGATCACCTGGGTAAACTGGCCCGGGTCGCCCTGAATCAACCCCAGGTCGGCCTGGAGCTGCAGCTCCAGTTGCACGTCTTCTCCCAGCAGCCGGTGCAACATGCCCGCCGCTTCCTCAACGTATTCGTTGGGGGACATCACCTGCGGCCGTGTCACAGGGCGGCGACGACTAAACGCAAGTAGCTGTCGGGTGAGGTCTGCTGCGCGGTGGCTGGCGACGGCGATCTCCTCCAGAGTCTCGCTACCACTGCCCGCTCGGCGCATCAGATCGACGCTACCGATGATCACGGTTAGGAGGTTGTTGAAGTCGTGGGCGATGCCTCCCGCGAGCCTCCCCAGGCTCTCCATCCTTTCGGATTGTGAAAGGCGACGCCTGAGCTCGGATTCCTCGGCCAGAGCGCGTGCTCGCTCCGTGACGTCACGGATAACCGCGAGGATCTCACCGGGCCCCAGGCGCGTCACGCTCACCTCGACGCTGACGGCAGTTCCATCTGCGTGCCGCAGTTGACGCTCGATGACGTAGCGGTCTTGGTCGCGAAGCCGCGCCAGCTGCATCGGGTTATCACCGAGATCCGCGATGCCCTCGCTGACGGACATGCCGAGGATTTGCTCCCGTGAGTACCCCAGCATGGAGCACAGTCGTTCGTTTACTTCGAGGGGACGCGCAGCGTCGTCCATGATCATGATCCCGTCGCCTGCCGCCTCGAAGAGACGCTGGTAGCGAGACGCCGTGCGCCGCAGCTCACTCAAATCTCCTGGCTCGACGCTGACATCGCCCCCCACTCGCCCACCGCCCACGGGGGAGCTCGCGCCGCTTCTGTCAGCTGGAGGCATCGCCGAATCGTGCCCTTTCATTCGTCGAAAGTCATCGCTGGCCCATTCGACAGGTCTGGCAAGCAGGTCCCGGCAAGCTGGCAACCCGGTGGGAGGCCGATGACGCTCGCGGCGGCACACCCAAACTACCCAAAAAAGGCCTCAGGATCGGCGTTGTCAGGCGCGCTTGCCATGGCTATTTCGGCCCTTCAAGCGCACAGGTGTCGGAGCAGCCGTCGCCGGAGACGCTGTTGCCGTCGTCGCATTGCTCGCCTTGGCTCGACTGAATCGTGCCGTCACCGCAGCGAGGTCCGAGCACACACGTCTTCTCGCAGCCGTTGTAGCCACCGGCGTTTACGCCGTCATCGCACTGCTCTCCAAACAGACTGTCCACCTTAGCGTCGCCGCAGAAGGAGCCGAGCACGCAGCCTGGCGCGCAACCTGCGCTGCCCGTCGTGCTGTAAGTGGTGAGGTTCGTGCCGTCGTCGCATTGCTCAGGCGGATTCTGAGTCGTCGCGTCGCCGCAGCGGGGGCCCGGTGTGCAGTTCGGCATGCAGGAACCATAGCTTCCGTCGTTCTTGCCATCGTCGCAGGTTTCGTCACCGGTCACGATGCCGTCACCGCATACGCTCACGCACTGGCTCTTGGCGCTAACGAAACCGCCCAGCGTCAAGTTGAAGTTGGATGCATTCGTGTGGCGCTCCGCGTGGAAGAGCGCAATCTCGTAGACCTTACCTTTGGTCAGACCGAGCTGCGCTTCGAGGGCGGCATTGATCGTGAAGGAACCCGAGCGCTGCGGGTGCAATCCGCCCAGGTCGAGGGCAAGCTTGCCAGCGATGAAGACCCACACGTCGTCATCCCCAGAGAAGTTGAGGGTCTCACCGCCCTTGTATTCGAACCAGTAGCGGATCTCGCTGGTGAAACCGAAGTTGTGCCCGCCCGAAGCTGCTTCTTTGCCTTGAGCAACCCAACCCTTGGCATCGAGGGGAAAGAATGTGGCATCAGGAAAGAAGTAGGTGTTGTTGGGTTGCTTGTTCAGCGTGAGCTTCGTGATCTCTTTCACGTTCACGCCGGCAACATCGGTGTACCACTGGGCGAAGTTCGCAGCGGTGGTCAGCTGCTGACCATAGGGGCAGGGTGGATTCGGTGAGCCCGCGTTGGAGCAGATCCCGGCGAAGACGGGCTTGCCGCCGGCGTTCAAGCTGGTCTGCACCAGACCCTTGGTTTCCTGGCTGCCGCTGAAGATTTCGAAATCCGGGTGGCGCGTGGAACCGCCGGCAGGCAGCGCAACCTTGTCTCGGAAAACCACGGGCACGTTCAGCTGAGCAGGCAACTGACCCGTGACAACGGTGCAAGAAAACCCTGCTTCCTTCTTGCAGCTCGAAGAACAGCCGTCGCCGTTCTTGGTATTGCCGTCGTCACACTCTTCGGCATCACCAGGCAGGATCAAGCCGTCGCCGCAGGCAGACACGCAAGCGCCGGCGCTACAATTGGGTTCGACTTCACAGAACGGATTGCAGCCGTCACCGATGATGCTGTTGCCGTCGTCGCAGGGTTCGTCGCCTTCCTTCTTGCCGTCGTTGCATACCGTCTTATGGCAAGCCTGCCCCGCCGGCCCGCAGGCGTGGCCCGGCTCGACCTTGCAAGTAGCAGAGCAGCCGTCACCCGAAGTCGGCGTGGCGTCGTCGTCTTCACATTCCTCGTTGCCGGCAATGATGCCGTCGCCGCACTTGTCGGCCTCACACTTGGCCCCCGGGGTGGGGCACTTCCAGCCGGGTTCCAGCACGCACTTGTCGGAGCAACCGTCACCGGCCTTGGCGTTGAAATCGTCACAAGTTTCCTGTCCCGTTACTTTTCCGTCACCGCATACGACTGTGGACACGCAGGGTTTGCCCGGCTCTGGGCAGGCAAAGTTCGCCTCGACGTTCTTGCAGTTGGCAGAGCAGCCGTCGCCGGGAGCGCTGTTGCCGTCGTCGCAGGCTTCGCCGGGCTGGATCTTGCCATCGCCGCAGCCCTTTATCTCGACGCCGGCGTCGCCGTCGGGCCCGTCTGCTTGAGCGTCCCCGGGCCCAGAGTCGATGACGATCCCCGCACCGCTACCGCCGCTGCCACCGACACCCGCACTCCCAGCGGCGCCACCCTTTGCGCCGCTGCCGGCGTCGAAGAGGTTGACCTCGGGTTTACCGTCACCGCTGCAGTGCAGGAACACCGCCGCAGAGAGCGCAATTGTAGTGAATCTGAATACGTGGGACGCGGCCAAAGAACGAAAAGAACGCATGGCACTAGGTATGCACTCTCACAGAAACGTCGGCAACGCGGCGACGGCTTTTTTATCGCTCGGAACGCCGGCTCACGTTGACGAGCACGGCTCCGCCGACACTGAGCATGGCTGTGAAGTGCGGCAGCTCAAGGTTCAGCGGGCTGCCGTAGGTTTGAGGACGCATGCGGTAGCGACCGGCGAGACCGAACCACAAAGCGTAGTCGCTGACATATAGTGCGCCTACCCCGCCGACTTCAGCGACGCCGCTGGCGATGGCGGAATCGGCAGCCGTACCGTTCACGGAGAACCAATCGACACCAATCAGTGCCTTGGCGCCGACGTTGTGGCGTGCGTCGTAGGGCGCGCCCCATCCTACTCCCACGCCGACATCGTAGCCGAAGGTCGGACCGCGTGGCGCAGATCCAATCCGCGCACTTTCGCTGAGCACAATGCTCAGCAGCCCCAAACCGACGCCGACGTCGAAGCGACCGCCCAAGGGAGGCGACAGTGGTTCAGGCAATAGCTCGATGGATGCACCGAGGCTCAGACCGCCATGGGTGAACTGACGGACGGTCTGCGGCGCAGGCCCAGCGGTCTGCGGCGACGATTCCGGGATCGGTTCTGGCGCTGTCGGCGATGCTGGGTTCGGCGTGGGCTCCGCGTTTGCTTCGGGTGCTTTCCCTTGGCGCAGCCGCGCCTCGATGGCTTCGAGCACTGATTCGATGAACTGCGGCCCAGGCGCGACTTTCAACAGCTCCGCCGGCGGCACGTCCCAGATCACCCACGCCCGGCTGTCGTCGCAGGCCACGACCACACTTCGAGGCAACTCGGTCTGGGCGCTTTGGGCACTGAGGGTCAACGCGATGCGAGATGCCAGCTCATCTGCTTGCTCCGCGCTGACCTGGGCGCAGGTCGTTTGCACCAGGGGAGCTTTCCGCGGCGACGGCTGCGCGCTGGCAACCAAGGCTGGGCCCAGGGCGCCGACAAACCCCAAGATCGCCGCTGAACTTCGCATCGTCACCTCGAATCCTAGACCGGACCGATCCTGGGCGCTGTCAGGATCGACTAACATAGTACGAGAGTTTCATGGCCGAAGAAGGGTTGCTCGTCCCGACTGCGGGAGCACAGGCGGACGCGTTGCAGCGCACGCTGAGCGACGCGGAGGACCGCGAGCCGTCGGCGCTGGCGGGGACGTCGCTGCCGAGCACAGCAGAGCTGCTCGCATTGCTGTACCGTCAAGTCGCCGCACTGGCCGGGCCGCGCCAGGATCTGGATGACTTGGTGCAAGCCGCTGCGGAGCGCGTGCTGAAGTCGCTCCACCGCTTCGACGGTCGTTGCTCCATGACCACGTGGACGTACACCATCGCATACCGCACCGTCGTTGACAGCGTTCGCTGGAGCACGCGCTTCCGGCGTCGCTTTGTCAGCAGCGAAACCACGGAACTCGACCGCTGCAGTTCCGACTGGGACTCTGATGCAGCGCTGTTGCAGCTGGAGCGCGCACGACGGCTGCACCGCGTCCTAGACACGTTGCCGCAGAAGAAGCGTGCCGTCGTCGTACTCGTGGAATTTGAGGGGCTCGCGCTGCGTGAAGTGGCGCAAATCGTCGGGGCGAACGAACGCACCGTGCGGTCACGTCTGCGGGACGCGCGCAAGAAGCTCGCACAAGAGCTCGCCGCAGACCCGCTATTCGGAGGGAGTCAGCCATGAGCGAGGACCTCTCCATTGCAGAACTGCGCGCCCTCGACACGGCGCGCGACGTCTGGCCCACCGCGGTGCCCAACGACGCGGACATTGAGGCGGCAGTGCGGCGGCTGCGACCGCGAGTCCGCAGCACGAAGCGGCGACTGTTGCCGCGGCAACTCGGGCGGCTCTCGGTGATCTTCGTGGTGCTGGGCTTCGGCTTGGCCTGGGCGGCAGGAGGCAAGAGCCAGCTCGCTAGCTACGTGCATCCGGCGGCGCCTGCGAGGCTGCAGAGTGAGCTCGGCGCTGGCGCGCACGCCGTGGCCCGAAGCGTTGTGCACGCACGCCCCGCCACGGCGCGCCCCAGTCCCCAGGCGAATTCTGACGAAATAGCGAAGCACCCGGAAGCCTCTAAGGACCCGGCGCTCGCGAAGGTGGCGGCGCCGGCCTCGAGACGGCGTGTCGCGGGGAAAGCGGCAACAGCCGGCCGCGCAGATGCGATTCCGACGGATCCCGCGCCGGCGTGGAAAAAAGTGCGCGAGGCGCTCGCGATTGGCAGCGCACACGGTGCAGAGCAAGCGCTCTCTGAACTGACGACACATGCAGAACCAGAGACCCAGCTGAAGGCTCAGCTGGGGCTGGCTCAGCTGGCGCTTTCCCGGGGCGACTGCAAACGGGCGTCGGCGATCAGCACGCAAATCCTCTCGAAACAAGGCGCGGGCCCGATCCAAAAGCGCGCCCTCGACATCGCCGCGCGCTGTCACGGGCAGTGATGCTTAGGCGCAATGCGCCGGCGCTGGTACGATTGAGTGCATGTACCGAGTTGTGTTCCTGGGTGTGACCTCCGTATTGCTCACGTCGTCCCTCACCGCACAGGCGGCCGAATGCGGCTGCGACCACAGCGTTGAAGTCGGCACGACCAACGTGAAGGGAGCGGACCTAGGCGTGCAGCCTGGCGACGTGGTGTGTGTGCAGGCAGGGGAGCGTCCGTTTTTGGTCCTGGAAGGCTTCGTCGGCACTGCGGCGGCGCCAGTTGTGATCAAGAACTGCGGCGGCCAGGTAAAGATCAAGAACGCGGACCGCGGCTACGGACTTTTGATCAACGCCTCGTCGTTCTTTCGACTGACGGGCACGGGCGATCCCGCGTTCGAGTACGGCTTTGACGTGAGCGCCACTCGCACGGGTCCGGACTACTCGGCTTCCGGGGTGCCGGTCGGGGATCTCAGTACCGACTATGAGCTGGACCACCTCGAAGTGCACCACACGGGCTTCGCGGGTTTCTCTTTGAAGACCGAATCCCGCTGCGACGGCAGCGCCAACCTCGGGAATTTCGTACAGAAGAACACCCGAGTGCACCACACCTACGTGCACGACACGGGCGGCGAAGGCTTCTACGTCGGCAGCACTGGCTACGGCGGCCGGGATTTTCAATGCAACGGCCAGACCGAGAAGCTCTTTCCCCACGAACACTGGGGCGTCAACATCAGCGACAATCGCATCGAGAATACTGGCTGGGACGGCCTGCAGATTGGGGTCACTCCCAAGGATTGCGTGGTCAGTCGCAACGTGATCACTGGCGTTGGCCGAACCGCCTCGGACAAGGTGCAGACCCGAGGCATCCAAATCGGTGGTGCGTCGGTGTGCAACATCACGGACAACTATCTGGCGGATGGTCCGACTATCGGCATATTCGTGTTGGGCGCGGGCAGCACGTTGGTGCAAAACAACGTCGTGGTCGACTTTGCGGAGGACGGGATCTACGGCAACGACCAGCAGAACAACGCCATCGCGGGCGCATCGTACGTGTTCTTGCACAACACCGTAGTGCGCTCCGGGGACACCGGCGTTTCGCTATTCGGCACGCTCATTCAAGGCAACGCCGTGGTGAACAACTTGTTGGTGGAAAGTGGCGGCAGCGCCCTCGGCGTGGGTGGCAACGTCGATGCAGTGCAGCAGGGCAATCTCGAGGTTGCCACCACCGGGGAGGCGGGCTTCCAAGACGCAAAGGCCGGCGACTTTCACCTGACGGCTGACTCCGCCGCCCGAGACGTCGGGGAGCTGGTCAGCGGCTTCAGTACCGAAAAGGACCGAGACGGCGTGACCCGGGACGCAAAGCCAGACGTGGGTGCCTACGAGTACAGCGACGCACCTCCACCCGACGGCGGCACTCCGATCGGAACGGGTGGTGGCGGCAACGCGCCGGGCTCGGGAGGCTCCGGCAACTCGGGCAACACTTCGGCCCCAACGAACGCAGACGATGCCGGGGGCTGCGGCTGCCGCAGCGTCTCGAGCGCTCCGGCGACTCCCCTTGGCCTGGGATTCTGCGCCCTATTGCTGACGATTTGGCGACGCAGACGCCGGGCCTAGAGGTCACCCCCCCCCGCAGGACCCGCGGGGGGTGGCAGCGGCAGACACGGAAAACAAGTCATTGGCACACCGGGTTTTCCGGCTCTGTGCGGCACGTCGCGCCGCCTTCTTGAGTACTGTGGAACTCGCTGCCATCTCGGATGCAGTAGGAGCCGGCTAGCTCGGCGGAACCGAGGCCGAGATCGTCGAATAGCTTCGCGCAGGTGAACCCAGATGGACACTCGCAATAGCGCGCGTTCGGATCAGGGCCATCGCAACGACAAGAACAATGAACCGTCTTCGACGCCGGTCGATCCGTATCCCAACCGCGTATTGGAACGGTCACCTGCAGCCCCGTGGCCGTCTTGCACGCTCCGGTGCCGTCGTCTTGTCCTTGCGGACACCCCACGCGGCCTTGGAAGTGGTTCACCAAGCACAGCCGGCTCTCGCATTGCACCGAGCGTGTCTCAAGACTGACCTCGTTCATTGAGAAACCAGGAAAGTCAGCGTTGGCCTCGTCTTCAGGCACACAAGGGTCGCCGACGCCCGCGGTCTTGCCGCACGAACAAACCATTCCAACCGCGAGCGCTAACAGCAGATGCCGCACCATTCGAAAACCTCTCCGCACGCCTGATGCGGCGTCCTTCTAAGTTAGTCGTCCGGACTTCGCACTTTGAGCGGTGCGCGATCGGATTCGAAGCAGGTGCACGCAGAAGCAGCGGCGCTCGGCGACGCTATGCGGCCGCTTGTATCAGTGAGGCTGCTTCTTTTTGCCACCACTCTTGGGCGGTGGCGCTTTCTTGGACGGCTTCTTCTTCTTCTGCCCTTGGCAGTGCGGGCAGTCGCACTTGCCGCCGCCGCACAGGGGCTCGGCCGCGCCAGCGGGGTTGCTCGCAAGCAAGAACGCGGTGGCGGCGGCGACGAACGCAGAACGCAAAGAGAACATGTCGGCGAATCTGCCGCAGCGCCCGGGGCCGGCCAACGACCCCCATCATCTGCGACAAATTGCCGCACATCGCCGCTTTCACGGCGCCGCCAGCCACTCAAAAAACTTTCGCCATAAACTAGACAGGTTTTCAGTACTGGTAATATGAGTAGTTCATGACACTTCGTGACCAAGAAATCCTCGTATTGACCGCATTTTCCGAGCTAGCCCAGCAAGACCGGGCCGCAACCCGAACCGCGCTGAGCCTGGCAACGGGTCTGGCCCCGGCGGATCTGTCGAGCTGCCTGCGGCGCCTCGACGCCCTCGGCCTCGTCGACCTGCGGCGACTACGACTCACGCTGTCCGGACTTTGCGTTGGGGTGAGCGCCGCGACGCGCTCTAGGCCGCAGCCGGTGCGCCAAAAGCTCCAGCCAGTGACGCGAGTCAGGCGCCAGCGCGCCGCGACATCGGTAGGCGACCGCGCTGGATGGACGCAGGGCCGGCGTCCAGTTCGTCGAGCAGCTGTCTCCAGCTCACGCCATTGTCGACCCCAAGCACCTTCGCGAGTTCTTTGAGGGCGGCGACTTCTTCCGGCACCACCGCGTTGGGTGCGTCCAAAGCGTGTTCGGTGGCACGCGCAACCGCTTCGGCATGGGCAAGTAGCTCGTGCAGCTCTTCAGGATGAATGAGCGGCTCCCCCTCTTCGGTCTGAGCCAACAGGAACAGCTCCTGCAGGCCAAAGTTGAAGTACTCCCGACTCGGACGCTCGATCAACCAGTTGTCCAAGATCGCCAGACCGCGCGTACCCAGGTGGAACTTTTCCTTGGCGATCTCGTCGATGCGCGCGATCTCCACTTCTTCGAGCTTGCCGTCGGCCCAGGCCACGTACACCAAGGGCAACAGCATCAGCACACGACAGTTTTCTGGTGTGAAGCCCAAAGTGGCTAGAGATTCTTTGATTTCGGCGTCCATTTGCTTCGCTTGGCGGCGCGAAAGTGTCACCCTCTCGCCCTTCGCTGGCAAGAATAGACCGGTGCTTTCGAGACCACAATGTCCCCGCTGAAGCGTTTGCTCGACTTCCTTCGACTCGCGCTTTCCAGCCACGATTACGACTTCACCGCGGGCAGCCTTGTGCGCGGAGTCCTGTTGCTTTCGGTGCCAATGGTGCTGGAACCGATGATGGAGTCGCTCTTCATGCTGGCGGACGCCTTCTATGTCGGGCGCCTTGGGCCAGACGCGCTCGCTGTGCTCGGGCTCACCGAGGGCTTGGTGGTGTTGGTATTCACCGTGGGCATGGGCTTGGGCATCCCGGCGACTGCCATGGTGGCGCAGCGCGTCGGCAAGAAGGACAACGAAGGCGCGGCCCAAGCTGCAGCGCAGGCAAACTGGGTGGCACTTTTCGTCGCATTGCCCCTCGCACTCTTGGGTGGGTACTTTGCGAGCGAAGCCCTAGCGCTGATGGGCGCGAGCGATGACGTACGTGCCATGGGCGTGCCCTACGCCACGATCACCCTGGCCTCGACGCCGATCATCGTCCTGCTGTTCGTAAATGCCGCGGTGCTTCGCGGCTCTGGCGACGCAGCTTCGGCGCTGTGGGCGCTGTGGCTCGCCAATGGCCTCAATATCGTCTTGGACCCGCTGTTTATTTTTGGGCTGGGTCCGGTGCCGCCCCTCGGCGTCACCGGCGCCGCGGTAGCAACGCTGCTCGGAAGAAGTGTGGGCGTTGTCTACCTGCTGTGGCGGCTGACTCGCAGCTCGCCGCGGCTGCGGGTGGGTCTGCGGCACTTCGGCATCCGGCCAGCGCTGCTTCGGGAACTGAGCCGCATGGCCGTCGGCGGCATGGGGCAACTCATCGTGGAGACGAGCAGCTGGGTACTGCTCACGCGCATCGTCGCACTCAGCGGCAGCGCGGCTGTAGCGGGCTACACCATCGCGCTGCGGTTGCTCTTATTTGCGCTGCTCCCAGCGTGGGGTTTGAGCGGGGCAGCCGCCACCTTGGTGGGTCAGAATCTCGGCGCGGGGCACGTGTTGCGCGCGCGGCGCGCCGTGCGCGTGACGGGATTTGCGAACGCCGTGTTCTTGGGGATCGTGACGCTCTTTTGCGTGCTGCTGCCCGTGCAGATGGTGCGAGTGTTTACCGACGATCCAGTGGCGATACGCCTCGGCGCCGAGGGAGTGCGAGTCGTCGGCCTGGGCTACGTCTTTTACGCTTGGGGCATGGTGCTGACGCAGGCCCTGAACGGTTCGGGCGACACACGCACCCCGTTTTTCATCAATCTGGTGTGCTTCTGGGCCTTCAAGCTGCCGCTGGCGTACTTCCTCTCGACGCAGCTGACTGCAACCCACGGCACGCTTGGAGTGTTCATCGCCATCACCATCGCCTACTGCCTCAACGCGGTGCTCGCTGGCGTCGCGTTCAAGCGCGCGCAGTGGAGTGCGGCGTGATTCTCGCAACTTGACGGCGATCGTTGCGCGGTGGCGACGAAGCGGCATGCTTTGGGACCATGCGACTCTGGACGATTCTAGTGTGCGTCGGGACTCTAACCGGGGCGAGTGCCTGCAACGCGCCCGGTTACTCGGTGCCTGGCGGTAGCCAGTCTCCGGCAGAAAAGAAGCCCACCGGAACGGCTGCCAAGAAAGCACCCGCCGAGAAGAAGGCCGAAGCGGATGACGACGCCCCCGCGCCGCCGCCAGACCTGCCCGGCTACGCGCCCATCAAGTCCAAGTAGCCGTCACTGTAGCAACATGCGCATGCCGTGGCGCGGCGTCAGCGTGATGCGTGGCAAGGCTTGTACTTTCTGCCCCGGCGCGACGCGTGCGCGAAAGCGCTGCGCCAATGTCGCCAGAATGATCTTGGCTTCGATCATGGCGAACACTTTGCCGATGCACGCACGCGGGCCAGCACCAAAAGGCACGTAAGCGCCGCGGCGGATCTTTGCTTTCGCTTGTGGTGCAAAACGTTCGGGACGAAAGGCGTCTGGCAGGGCAAACCAGCGAGGATCCCGATGCGCCCAGTAGATCCACAGCGCCAGTTCTGTGCCAGCGGAGACCTGAACGTCTCCCACGGTGGTGTCGCGCTCTGCGCGGCGCGCCACCATGTACACCGGCGGGTAGAGGCGCATGGACTCTTCGAGCACTTGTTCTGTGAACGTGAGGCGCTGGAGGTCCTCATAGTCCGGAGCGCGCCCGCCGAGTTCCCGTGACAGCTCCTGGTGCAGCGCGGACTCCACTTCCGGATGCTGCGCAAGCAGGAACCAGGTCCACGTCAGCGCTTGCGAGGTCGTTTCGTGCCCGGCCAGAAACAGCGTGACCAACTGATCGCGCACTTCCGTTTCGGTGAGCCCTTGGCCGTCACCTTCTTCGTCCACGGCGGCAAGCAGTCGTGCCAAGAGATCTGTACGCGGCTCGGCCCCCGTAGCGATTTCCGATTTGCGCTCGCGGATCATGCGAAACATGATCGCGTCCAGGGTACCGACGGCATTGTGTAGTGCTTTGCGGCTCGGCGACGGCATCCAGCTCGGCAGAACGTCCGGGCGAGCAATGGAGTCCTGAAACGCGCTCATTGCACGGTTGACGTCATCGCGATCGGCGCTCGAATCGTGACTGAAGAGGGTGCGACACACGATATCCAAAGTGAGCCCCATCATCGCGTCACTCATCTCGACGCTGCGCGGGGGCGCGAGTTCATCGGCAAGGCGCTCTGCTTCAGCCCTCATTTCGGCGGCGTACTCAACAAGACGCGCCCGCTGGAACGCTGGTTGGATCATGCGACGATGGCGGCGCCACACGTCTCCGTCCGAATTCAAGAGTCCGTTGCCAAGAACGCGTCCGAGTTGCTCGAAAGCGGTGTGCTGCTTGGAGAAATCAGCGGCCTTCTCCACAAGCACCTCGTACAAATGATCCGGGTGGCGCAGCACTAAAAGGCCCGGTGCGTGGGTCACGAAGTACATGTCGCCGTAGCGACGAAAGCGCTTGCCCACGAAGTTCAGGGGCTGCGTCGCGAATCCCAGGAGCATCTGCGCGCGCCCCAAAGCGCCGGGCATAGGGCCTGGGACCTCGTGCAGGTGTCGCGTCATTCAGATCCGTCCGGAGAAGTCAGAGATGTGCCCGGCATAGCCCAGACTCACGATAAACGCCTGAGCGCCCATGAGCTCACGATACTCGAAGCCGACTTCGAGCCCGTCGCGGGCTTCGCTGTAACCGCCTTCCCGATCGCGTTCGGAGATCACGACGTGCAGCGCGCCGGAGAGTTCGTCGCCAAAGGGTGCGAGTTCCGAGCCCTGCTTGCGATCCTCGGACGCGACCACCCATCCGTCGCGCAGGGTCAATTTGGTTGCGAGTAGGCGGCTCATGTCCCAGCTGACGTTCAATTCGATAGGGAATGTGACACCGAAAGGCACTGTGCTGGTGACGCCCTCTATACCGGGGCCGCTCGCCACCCCAATGCCAAGACGTTCACCGATGGGCACGCCCGCTCCGAGCATCAGCTGCAGCTCGTACGCAAGGCCGCTGCCTCCACCCAGTGCGGCGTCCACCCCGCCGAAAATTCCGACGGGGGTGGCCTCCCCGAGCACGCGCATGTTCAGCGCAGCCTGGGCCACGTTGAGGTTCTTTGGAAGCTCGCCGGCTTGGTCCGCGTGCATGCCCTCGAGACGAAAGGCACCGTCCAGGTAGTTGCGCAGCTCGCGACGCTCCCGCTCCTCCACTGAAGACGGATCATTCAACGCTTGGGGCCCGATCGTCTCAAGCCAAGGGATGGGCAAGCGCGCGGGTTCGATGCGCTCACCCTCGGGAGCATCCAGCTGCACGCGGATCCGCGTGGCCACCGACCGCTGCTCCAACTCCCGGACGCGGATTTCACTGAACTCGACACTCTCCTCGGCCGCGCGCCGCGCGCGCTCCAACTCCAGGCCGTCTTTCACATTCGTTGCCCCAAGCCGCCGCATGCGCTCTTCACTGGCACGGGCGACACGCAGCGCGGCGCGCGCCTGTTCGAGCTGCCCGCTGAGGTCCGACGTGGACGTGCGCTGATCCCGCACCTCGCCGAGGGACTTGATGTGACGCAGGGCAGCGGATTCTTTTTCCGGCGCGACGTCGAGTTCAACCCAACGCTCGGTCTCTCGCACGAGGCGCCCGAACCGCCCCGCGTCGCGCACGATCCCTTGGCGGGCGGCATGGGCGCTCTCAACGGACAAGCGCACGCTCACTGTCCTTGCTAGGGCCGGGCTGGCGACGGTCAGCGCTTGCGGCTCTGCCAATGCCGGTGCGCTAGCGCAAAGCCACGAGACCAGAACTAGCAGGAGACAGCCACGCGCCACGGCTTGTTCGTAGCATGAAAGGGCCGCCACGCGTGGTCCTGCTCATCCTTTGCTCAGCGGTAGCGCCCGGGACGCACGGCATGTCGAAGCGACGTTAAATGCTACGCTGCGGCCATGAACTCAGTGCTGCGGCGTGTCCCAGTGGTCCTTGCTTCCGCAGCGCTGCTTGCGAGCTGCGGGGATTCGGACGAGTCACCCAAGAAGCCCACCTTCCAACCGAGCAGCGTGGTCACCACGCCACGGGCGCCCAATGCGCGAGGCTTCCTGGACCGCCGCGGCTTGATCCACGCGCATAGCGTGTACTCACATGACGCTTGCGACGGAGAGCCGCGGGACCCGACCACCGACGCCATCAACGCTCCCTGCCTAGACGACTTCCGCCGTGGCGTTTGCCAAACGAAGCACGACTTCGTCATGCTCACGGACCACGGCGAGAGCTTTTCGCGCACGGAGTTCCCTGATGTGCTCCTTTACGACAGCAGCCGAGGCGACACGCTGATCGAGCGCGGAGGCGGACCTGTGGCCAACTGGCTGGCGTGCCCCGACCAAGAGCCCGCATTAGTGCTGGCCGGGACGGAAAACAAAACCATGCCCGTCGGCCTGGAGGGACACGTTGCTCCAACGGAAGCCGAACGCGACGCCGTCTACGGCCAGAAGACCCCAGAGGCGATTCAGAAAGCCCAAGCGCAAGGCGCCGTCACGTTGTTGCAGCACACGGAAGACTGGACCGTGGACGAGCTGTCAACGCTTCCCATCGATGGCTTCGAAATGTTCAACCTGCATGCCAATACGTTCTTGGCCTTCGGGGCCGTGTTGGAGTTGGCGGGCAAGTTGACCCAGCCGGAGCTAGTGCCGCATTCGGATCTCGTCATGCTGCCGATCGTGAGTGAAGACGAGGCTTATCTGAGTCGGTGGGGCAGTGTTTTGGCTCGGGGGGTCAAGCGTGTCGGGACCATGGGCACGGACTGCCATCGCAACACCTTCCCCGGGCTGTTGCCCGACGGCGAGCGTATCGACAGTTACCGGCGCATGATGATTTGGTTCTCGAACCATCTCTTGGTCCAGCCCAGCGCGGATGGAGGCTTCGATGACCGCGGACTGAAAGACGCCCTACGCGCGGGTCGGCTATACGGCGTCTTCGAGTTTCTGGGCTATCCGGACGGTTTCGACTTCTTCGCAAAGAGCGGCGGCACGACGCACGAAATGGGCGCAGAGCTGAAGCTGTCCGACGGAGTGATGCTGACCGCCAAGGCACCCAAGGTGTTGGGAGTCTCGAGCGCAGACAAACAGCCCGAAATCCGCACGGTGATCTGGCGCGCCAAAGACGGAGGCTGGGACGAGGTTGCTAGCGGCACGGACACGGCAAGTCTTGACGTTGATCAGCCCGGCGCCTACCGCGTGGAGGTGCGCATGAAGCCCTGGCACCTAGAGCGCCATCTTTCGAGCTACGCGGAGCTGGCGAAAAAAGAGGTCGTGTGGATCTACGCCAACCCGATCTACGTCCGTTGAAGCGGGAGCGAATCGATGAGTGAGGATCTGGAGATCCGCCCCGGCGTTGTCATCCCGGCCCGGGACCTAAGCTTTCGCGCGCTCCGGGCTTCTGGCCCCGGCGGGCAGAACGTCAACAAAGTCAGCTCCAAGGTGGAGCTGAGCTTCGACCTGAACGCCAACACCAGTCTGCGCCCGGAGGTCAAAGCCCGCCTGCGTCGGCAGAACCCCAGCCGCCTGTCGAGCGACGGTGCGCTCGTCATCACCTGCCAAACCACTCGCAGCCAGCAGCAGAACCTCGAAGAGGCTCGGGGCATTCTCAGCGCGCTCGTCATCACGGCGCTGACGGTGCCAAAGCGTCGCAAACCCACGAAACCGTCCCGAGCTGCGAAAAGGCGGCGGCTCGACGACAAGCGCAAACAGAGCGATAAGAAGCGCGAGCGCCGCCTCAAAGATTGATCAGACTCCGCTCAGGGTTTGCTCAGGGATTGATAGGGCAAAAGCGGACTTGATCGCTGGCATCTCTCCCCTGGGCGATGCATTCTACGAGTCGACACTTTGCCCCAAGGAGCCGCAAATGATTCGAGTCCTCGCACGCACCGCACTTCCCCTTGGTTTGATTGCGTTGATGCCCATGAGCTGCGGAGGCGATGACAGCCGCACCTTCGTCGAAGACACCGGAGGCACGGGAGGCACCGCGGGGGGCAGCGCCGGAACCGCAGGCACAGGCGGAACCAGTGGCAGCGGCGGCAGCAGCGGCGCAGACGCCAGCGCGGGCACGGGCGGCGGAGACGCGGGCAAGACGTGCTCGGGGGCGTCGGACTGCGACGACGGGCTGGCCTGCAATGGCGTCGAGACCTGTGAAGGCAATCTATGCAAAGCCGGCACCAATCTGAAAGACGGCACAGCGTGCGATCTCAGCATCGACGGCGGCGTGGGCGACTCGGGCATCACCTTCAGCTGCGTCTCCGGTGAGTGCCGCGCCGTTTGCAAAGACGATACAGACTGCGACGACAACGACGTGTGCACGGGCAAAGAGATATGCAACCCGACTACAAAGACCTGCCAGAGCGGCACGCCCCTTGACTGTGACGACACGAATGACTGCACCACGAACGAGTGCGACGCGGTGAAAGGTTGCTACAACCCGCTGATCGACCAAGACAAGGATGGCCACGCGGCCACGAGCCTGGGTAGCTGCGGGGACGACTGCAACGACAACGAGAAGACCATCTACAAGGGCGCCCCGGAGTTGTGTGACGGCAAAGACAACGACTGCGACGGCAAGGTGGATGGTTCAGAGCCCACTTGGTACGCGGATTGTGACAAGGACGGCTTCGCCCCTGCAGGCGCCACGGCCATCAAGGTCTGCACGAAACCGACAACGCCGCCAACCAGCTGTAGCGGTGGCGGCTGGACCGAAAAAGCCCCTGGCCCAGGCACGACGGACTGCTTCGACACCAACGCCGCCGTGCACCCGATGACCGCGGCCGAAAGCAATGCGGCCTGGACGAGCAGCGCCATCCCTGGTGCAACCACGGCCGTGGACTTTGACTACAACTGCGATGGCACCGAGGAAAAGCGCTTTACCAAGAGCTTCGTCCCCACGAACTCCTCATGCGCAAACGTGGTCTCTCCCCCGGGCTGCACCGGGCTCTGCGCACTGGTCTGCACCGGTGCTGCGGGCTATTCAGGAGCAGTGCCCGCCTGCGGTGACACCGGCACCTACTCGAGCTGTGCCAAGCAGATCCTGGGCTGCAAGCGCGTGATCACCACTGCGAAAGCTCAAGAATGCCGCTGAACCCCTGCTTGCATGTGAGTGCGGCGTAGTCAGCTCATGACGGCAGCGCCGCGTGGGGTTCCACGCGGCGCATGCAATGCACGCAGCGCGATGCTTCCGGATGGATGCGCCCAGTGCAGTGCGGGCACGGCACGCGCTCGGGTTCCGCGTCTGAAACGATCCGTGACGCCGCGTCCGAAATACGGACTTCGCTCGCCGTGCTCGTAGACTCCGACGCGGCGCCGCCAGATTCCGACGCGGCGCCGCCAGACTCCGCCAGCAGCGAGTGGTCGCCGTTTTCGCGCGCGTCCTTCGCCGCGTCATCCGTCTCGGACACCTGCTGCTCGGTTGTGATGGCAATGGCTTGCACGCGACTGGCCGCTTCGGCGGTCCAGGGCTCGGGGATGGTGCTTGTCGGCCCACTCAAGAATGCGTTGGCCTGTGACGCGCTGGGTTCCTCGTTTGGGTACGCATCCGGCGCAGACGACCCGGTGTCCGGCAGACTGGAACCGACTGCTGGCGGCCCGTCGGCCACAGGCGCAGCCACTAGCGACGCTTCGCTGCCCGCGGGTTGCGCCGCAGTTGCCCGCGCCGCGCGCGCCTTCTTTGGACGGGCCAGCGCGTCGAGCTTCGCTTCGACGTCCAGAATGCTTGGCAGGAAGCGTGCAACGGCACTGTGGAACATGCCGCTGCCCCACACCAGCGCGCCGAACAAGAGCACCGCCAGAGAGATCAGGCTGAATCCGATGCGATCGTCCGAGCGGCGCAGATTCAGAGCGACCAGGACGCCGAGGATGGATCCAACCATCACCGTAGCGCCGATGATGCGCACCACCAGTCCCGCAGTCTTCAGTTTGCGCGCATAGCGCAGGCGTTCGTCATTCGGGTCGACCATGGCTGTCCGGGCGGAGGAGCGGCGGGGCTTCAGGCTAACACCGCCAGACCGAGCGTGGGGCACGTGGGGAGCGACCCCCGACTGAGATGCTGGCAGCCATGGCGAAGGTTCCGTCCACTGCGGGCACTCACAAAGGTCTGGCTGGCGTGGCAAGGAGTAAGCGCGTGAAAAGAATCATATTTCCATGGTTGGCCCTCGCGTGCCTGATCGCTGCGTGCAGCGGCAGCACCGAGGATGGGGGCAGCTCCGGTGGGGCGGCAGGCGTGGGCAACAGCGCGGGAGCGGCGGCCGCAGGCGGTTCCGCAGGCAGCGGCGCCGCTGCGGGGAGCTCCGGGGCGCCCGCGGGCGGCAACGCCGGCACGAGCAGCGGCGGTAGCGCAGGAGCATCGGGCGGCAGCGCCGGAGCGTCGAGCGGAGGCAGCGCAGGAGTCGGTGGCGCGGGCGGCGCGAGTACCGGCGGCACGGGCGGCGCGAGTACCGGCGGCACGGGCGGCGCGCCCACGCCATGCGTTGGCGGCTGCGAGTGCAACGGACAGAACTGCAACTACGAGTGTGGCGCCGGCTGCACTGACATCAAGTGCAGCGCCGCCACGTGCAGCGCTGACTGCAAACCGGGCAAGTGTAATCTCGATTGCGACGTGCAGAGCACGTGCAACTTCGGGTGCAGCGGGGGCGGATGCGCCTTTGATTGTGACGTAGCGTCCAACTGCACGCTGAACTGCCAGGGCGGCGGCTGCGACGTCACCTGCGACGCCGGGTCCACCTGCAACGTGGTCTGCGGCGGCAGCGCGCCGTGCACCGTTACCTGCGAAGCCGGCGGAAAGCTCGCAAGCTGCAGCGGCAACTGCATCAAGAAGGGATGCTAGGCGAAGTGCATTCCGCTGGCGTGCCCCAGTCGCCGCGCACTGATAAGCTGGGAGTCCCATGCCCCGAGCGAACCCGATCCCCAGCTGGGGCCGTTTGGCATTGCTTCTGATGCTAGGCGCGAGTGAAGCCCGTGGCGGGGAGTGCGCGCCTGCGGTCGTCCTGTCCGGCGACGCGACCCTAGTGAGCGAGCTCGCAACTCTACTGCAGAGCAACGGAGTGGCTACGCAAGCAGCCCCAGACTGCCCGGTGGCACAAGCGAAGCTCAGCCTGCGCGCGGGGGAAATCGACTTGGATCTGTCCGATGGTTTTGGCCGCAGCCATTCCAGGACGGTGAGTTCGACCAAGACAGCGGCCGCCTTGATCGAATCATGGCTGACGGTCAGCGCAGCCCCCGAAAACCACGCTGCATCGACCACTATCGAGCCACGACCGGATGCGCCCGCTCCGAACACCACGCCAGCGCCCGCTCCGTCCCCGCCAACGCGCGATGCGCCGGTTCGCGGGGAGTCCGCGCCGACGCACGCGGTGGCGCCGGCCCGTGCCGCCTTCTTGCTCGAGGCATCTGTCGCCAACGACGGTTCCCTTTGGGGCGCAGCCACCCTGCGCGGCTGCGTGCGGCTGGGCCCGGTCTGCGGTGGCGGCTTGGTGCGCGGCGCCGAGGACACCCGCGTTGGCGGAGACGCGCCGCGCCATGACAGCGAGCGCATCGCGGCCGACGTGCTACTGACCATCGGGCTCCCGACTCAACTCGGTAGCGCCACATTCTCCCCTGGCATCGGAGCCGGCTTGAACTGGGTGCACATCACCAGCCGCCTGCCCAGCAAGGTCGAAGCGGGCGCCATCGTCGACGACGACTCCGCTAGTCCCGCCCTCGAGCTGTTTGCGGATCTATCCTGGCCCATCGCGCAAGGCTTGGCCTTTGACGTGCGGCTTGCGGCGCAAGCTGCACCGCTGTCCCACACGGACACGTTCTTCGACGAAGGCGTGATCGTCGCGGGCGCGCCTTGGGGTCGGGTGTTCGGGGGGTTCGGCTTGAGCTACGGCACCCCATGAAAGCCGCCAAAGTCGTCCCCTTGCGCCGGATTCAGGGCGCCCCCGAAGAGATGGCGGATGCCGCTCTGCTGGCGGCGTGTGCGGTAGGTGACGCCGCCGCGCTCGGAGCGCTGTTCGACCGGCACCACTCCGCGGTGTATCGATTCGTATCTCGCAGCATCGGGCTACGCGCGGACGAGCTCGATGACGTGGTGCAGAGCACGTTCATGCAGGTGTTGACCTCGGCCGGCGCATTCCGCGGCGACTCTTCTGTGCGCACCTGGCTTTTTGGCATTGCGCTCAACATCGGCCGCCACCACATACGCGGGGAGGTGCGACGCCGCGCCGCTTTAGCCAGCGCACGCGAGCGTCCCACTGGCAGCGCACGCACCCCCCACGAACAAGTTGCGCAACAGGAACAACTGCGCATTCTCGAGCGTGCCCTTGAGTCGCTACCCACAGAGCAACGCGTCGCCTTCGTCATGTGCGATCTGGAGCAAGTGCGCGGCGTAGACGCGGCGCAGACCTTGGGAGTGCGCGAAGGCACACTGTACCGGCGGCTGCATGACGCGCGCCGGACGCTACGTGCGGCGCTGCAGGGAGAGCGCTCATGACGACTGCACCCTGCCCCTTCGAGTCAGAAGCGATGCGCCTGGGCGCCCACGAACTCGGACCCGAGCTGCAAGCACACGCGGAAGCATGCGCGCGCTGCGCGGCGCATGTCGAAGCGAACCGGGAGCTGAGCGAGCTGGCGTCACGGCTGCCTTGGGACGCCCCGGCTCCCGATCGAGTGGAGCAGCTCCGGACCAAGCTGCTGGCCGAAGCACCGCGAGGGAAGCTCCAGGTTCCAAGCCCCGAGCCTAGTCCGCGGACGACCCGACGCCGGGCATACCTTGGAGCACTAACAGCGGCTGCCGCAGTCATGCTGCTGTGGTTCGGCCTGCGTGGACGGCCGGCGGCAAGTGCCGGAGTGCCGCGCGTCGCGCTGCGGCCTGCCGCCGGTGCGGTCTATACGGACCTCGACACGAGTCCGGACCGCATCGTCCGGCTCACAGAAGGTTCTCTGCTGATTGAGGTCGAAAAGCTCAACCCCGAGCAACGCGTACGCGTGGTCACTGGAGATGCCGAAGTCGAGGTACGCGGCACGTCCTTCGACGTCGTCGCGGCGAAGGATCGCCTGGTGTCGGTGTGGGTGCTGCACGGCAAAGTCGAGGTGCGTCCGCGGCAGGCGGCGCCGGTGCTTCTGGCTCAGGGCGATCGCTGGGAGGCAGTGCCAGAGACAGCAAAGGCACCTGCAACGATCGGCCAAGGCGCGACGACGCAGCCGAGTGCGGTTGCCCAACCCGCCATGACTGCGACCGAAGCGGCGCCGCGTCCTGCTCCACCGCATGCCACCAGCGACCAAAGGACCGCTGCCCGCTCGGTGCCTGCGCGCAGCACGCCGGTGCGGAGCGCGCCGCCCATGGACGACCCTTCCGAAGCGGCCTTTCGTGAGGGCTGGAAAGCGCTCAAGTCCGGCAACACCAGCGCCGCAGAAAGCGCCTTCGCGCGTGCCGAAAAGGCGCCCACCTCTGCCGTTTCCGAAGACGCTCGCTTCTGGCGCGCGGTGGCGCTGTCACGGGCTGGGAAGAACTCCGAAGCAGTCGCGGCGTTTCGCGCGTTCATTGCCGCGCACCCGCATTCCGCGCGGCGCGGCGAGGCCTCGACGCTGCTGGGCCGCTTGCTCCTGGAGTCGGGGCAGCATGCAGCCGCGCGCGAACGCTTCTTGGACGCACAGCACGACGCGCGCCCAGAAGTGAAACGCGCTGCCGAAAGTGGGCTTGCGGACAGCAAGGACAGCGCTTCTCAGAACCAGAAACAGAAGTAGAAGCACGGCGCAAGTCAGCCCCACGGCCCATCTCGTCCCCACTGCGCCGACTGGAACACCAGGCCACTAGCGCGGCGCGCGATCGTTGGGGAAGATCTCCAGCTCGCACACGCCGTCGTTTTCGTAGCGGACCACCTTGGGAAAGCGCCCGTGGTAGACGTAGTCTTCCAGAGTCACCCACCCCGCGTCAGCATCGCTGTAGTCGGTACCGTCATCGAGGTCCGACAGAAGTACGTCGCCCAACTCGTCGAGGGTCACCTCGCCGTCCGTGTTGGCGTCGGCTGCTGCAAAGGCATCGAAACGCAGCCGCGCGCTCTTGGCATCACGGCTGGTTTGGAATGGAGCTGTGCCGTGCAGGGTGACCGTCGCGCTCTTGGTTTCGTGTTCACGAATGCGGATCCCGGCGCTGGGCACGCCGTTTTCGAGCGCTGCGCAAGTGGAGTAGTCGATGCGGTTGCGGTAGGGCCAAGCAAAGCGCTTGGTCACTCCGCCTTTCGTAGCCGTACCCACCAAGTGATAGCTGACGCCACCTTCCGGCACGTAGGTATCGGAGCCCGGCGTGCGCAAGAAATCCCGATCCGCGGCGGTGGTGCCGGCGCCTAGCGGACTGTCTTCTTTCGGACTGGAAAGCTCGATGTCGAGCTCGCACAGGCCGACGACGAAGAGCGTGTTGATCTTCTGCGCCCCGGAGCGCAGGCCGTCGAGCACCCGTGCATAGTCCGGATCGTTGTACGCCGTGCAGTCGTCGCCCTCGGCGGATGCATGCCCGACGGAAACCAGCAGCTGCTCGAAACTCAGCGCCCAGCCGTCATCCGTGACTACGCCAGCAAGGGTCGCTTCCTCCGTGCGCGCGACGACGTTGAGGGTGCCCGGCGGCGGGCGCGTGTCCGTCGGCAGACAGCCGCCTGTGGCAAGGGCAAGTGCGAGCGCCGACAGTGACCGTGTGCAATGCATCAGAAGCCTCCCTCCAGCCCCAGGCTGGGGATCGTGACGGGGCCGATCTCTTCGGAGCTGCCCGCCGATGAAGCGAACGTCTCTTTGTTCAAGGTTGTGTTCAGCACTTCGAGCACCCCAGCCATCCAGCCGCTCTTTCCAACTTTCCAGCGCTTTTCCAGGCGCACGTCGACGCGATAGAACGCCGGGCTGCGCTCCGGGTGCTTGGGCCGCGGATTGACGATCAGCCCGCTGGTCGGCGACGTCTTGGGCACGCCGCTGTACACCACTGCCCGAGTGCCAGCGCGCCACTTCTTTCCTAGGTTGTAGGTCACGACAGCATTGCCAACATGGGTGCGATCGAACGCGCTGGGAAACTCTTCACGCCCTACGCTACGCATGGACCGCGAAAGCGTGTACGACACTAGGCCGCCCAGGCGCTTGGTGAGGTGCCGTCGCACCATCAGCTCCAGACCGATGGCGGAACCGAGGGCGCGTTGATCCGCGAAGATGTCGAACTCGCCGGAGGACGTGCTCAGTGTGTCCGTCATGTTGAAAAACGCATTGTGGAAAGCCGTCGCTGTGGCGGTGAAGTCTTCGGGCAGGTCGGCTTCCACGCCAGCGCTCGTCTGGAATGCGCGCTGCAATCCACCCTTGAGGGTGCCTGGCTTGAGGCCAGGAATGGGCACCACGAAGGACGGCGGCTGGTGCGTGATGCCGTAGGCGTGCACGATGCGGAATTTGTCCGTCACGAAAAAGCGCGCAGCGATGCGCGGGTCCACGCCCACCCGCGCGGCACCGACGGACGTGTACAGATCCATGCGCACGCCCGGTGTGACCTCGACCTCCGGCGCCACGCGCATGGTGGCCTCCAGGTAGCCACCCAGGGCCAAGTCGCGGCGTTTCGGGAAGAGCGCGTTGCGCTTCTTCACCTCCGGATCGTCCGGGTCGTCAAACTCGAGCTCCGTAGAACCGAAGGAATCCAGAGTCACGTCGGCGCCCGTGCGCACCGTGATCGTTTCGTCCACGGGATGCACGATCTCGACGCGGCTGGCGACCATGGTGCTGATGGCATTGCGCTGCTGCGCCACGCGGGTCTGGTCCCAACCGAGCGTCACCGCATAGCGCAGCCGACTGGAGTGCCCGAAAAAGTGGTCGTAGCGCGTGTCGACCCGGTAAAACTCGGAGCCAAACAGAATATCGAGCACGCCGTTGCGGGTTTCGCCCAACAGATCATAGGCGCCAAAGCTGAACACACTGATGCGGTCGCGCGGCGTCACGTCGTAGCTGACCCGCGCTTGGTAGTCCCGGTAGTCCAGGGTCACGTCCCCGGCAATGAGCGATAGGATTGCAGCGGTGTACGAATAGCGCGCACCGACGAGCGCTGTGCCGCGTCCTTCGTCAAAACCGGTCTCGACCATGGCGCCGACGTCAAAGACGCGCAGGTTGCCTTCGCCGTGGAGGTCGTTGCGCGGCTCCGTCGTCTCCCCCGCGACGATGCCACCAGCGTAGCGTCCGAAGCGCGCCGGATATCCGCCGGGGTACAAGTCGACTTGGCGCACGATGCCCGGATGCACGATGGATGGGCCGAGCCCGATGTGGAACAGGTACGGCACGCGGATGCCGTCCAGGTAGTAGCCCACGTTGCCTGGCGGCGCGCCGCGCACGTAAAAGAAGGGCACGCCCGACGCGATCGGTGTCACTCCAGGTAGCACTTCGATCGCGCGGAAAGGATCGCCAAAGGCTCCAGGCAGCTGGCGAACCTCCTCGCGTGAGAAGCTCTTTGCCTCAGGCGGCGCGCGCTCTCCTTCGACGGTGACTTCGAGCACCGCAGGCGGTTGCCTGACGGGCGGGGCTTGGGCAGCGGGCGGCGGCGCGGGATGTTGTGCAGGCGCGGCTGCCGTCCCTGTAGCGGGTTCCGCTTCCGCGCCAGTGTCCGGCGCCGGCTGGCCCAGCGCCGTGATGGAGCTCAACCAATACGTCAACCCAAGACCCGCAAGGGGAAGGGCTCTGGGACCGAAGATGCGCATGAAAAAAACGCCCACTCACACTGCGGGCACATCCTGGGTACCCGGAGCGGCGATTTCCTTCGCGAGATCCCTCAGGATCGCCCCGGCCTGATGGCGCCAACGAGCGACTAGGCCGGGACTTCCAGCGACGAATGCGAAATCTCGCCCACGACGCCGGCGCGGCCTTGGCTCGTCAGCAGGACCGAACGCGACGGCTCGATCACCTGAGCAATGGCTTCCTGAACCGCCTGCGCGGAAGCTGCCGGATCGAGTCGCCCGAACTCCGCCGCCCCGGGGCTAGCTGCACGGAACTCAGCCGCGCGTAGACGCGCCACGCCGCGAGCAAAGGCGGCATCCACAGTGGCGCGCAGCTCGGGGCCCGATTGACCGAGCGCCCAGGAGACGAACCGAAACGCCGCTTCCGCGTGGCGTGTCTCGTCCTCCACGATTTGCGACAAGACGGCGCGCACACTTGGATCCGTGGCGTGCTCCAGCTGCCGGGCGGCCAGCAACGCGCCGGCAGTCTCGGCACAGCACGCCTCCTCCACCACTGCGGCAACGATGCTAGGCAAGTCCGCGCGCGGGGTGATCGCCGATGCCTGCAGTGGACCGGGTCCGTGCGAATTGCCAGCGAATGCGTCTGCTAGGCCAAAGCACAGCTGAGCATGCCGCACCTCATCTTGGGCCGCAGTAAGCGCGCTTTCCAGATGCAACGCGGGGGCGCCGATACTCGCGAGCTCCAGGACGAAGTTTGCAAAAGCCGCGATGGATGCGTGCTCCAAGAGCGCATCTTGTCGCCAGGCCGCAGCCAGCTCCGTGCGAAGTGCGGGCGAAAGATCCTGCGCGCGGCGCGCCAAGTCTGGTGCTTGCCGACTCCAATCGTTCCGCGCACACAGCTCCGCGGTATGCGCCTTTCCGGCAACCAGCAGAGCGCGCCCGCAAGGTGCCACGAGCCCCGTGCAACCGACGTAGCAACACTGCTTGCCGTCGAAAACCGGACCTTTGCTGGCGTAGAAGCCCTCACATGCGCCGCTGACGCGGTCGCCGGAAAGGCAACCGTTGAGGTCGTACTCCCCTGGGCTCGGAGGGATTTGTCCCACCTGCGCATTGGGAGGCACGCAGCGCCGCTTGGGCGTCGCGCACGTCTTGCCCGGTGTTGGTGGCGGATGCTTGGCGATTGGCGTCGTGGTTGCGACCGCCGACGCGGTCGGCGCTGGCAGCACTGGCTCGCCGGCCGTCGGCTGTGGCTCCGGTGCGTCTTCCGCAGCGACTAGGTCCGCGCCCTGTGGCGACGGGGGCGCTGTTGCGACTGTGGGCTCTGGTGGCGGTGGGGGCTCTTGCCGTGCGCCGCGGTCTGGAACCTGGCACCCGCCCAACGCCATGGCAGCTCCGGACGCCGCTGCAGCCGTCAACCGCATCCGCAAGACAAGCGCGTAGTTCATCGCTGCTCCGCTACTCAGCCGCGCTATCCGCCGGCCGGAACAGCGGGAGCGGCGCGGCCAGTTCGGCCCAATCGATCTCGCCGTCGTGCCCCAAGTTCTCCAGCTCCAGCACTCCTAGCTTGTCGTAGAGCGGACGCACCTTGTCAGTGATCAGCCCTACCTTCTTCAAGTTGGGCATGATGCGCGTGAAGAGCAGCTTGCGGAACTCATCCATGATCTTGGCTTCGAGCACGACCTGCCGCGATGCTTCTTCGGGCCAGCCGAAGTACGCAAAAACGTCGGTGCCGATGATGCGTTCGCGCATGATCACACAGGCTTCGTAGGCGAATTGCGCGCGGTCTTCGATCTCTTCGGGGGAGAGCGCTTTGACGAAGTCCTCCATGTACGTGACACCGAAAGCCACGTGGCGCGATTCGTCACGGATCACCAAGTCGACGATGTCCGCAATCAGCTTGTCCTTGGCGATCATCTTCTGCGTGTTGAACGCCGCCAGGGCCAGGGACTCTACGATGAGCTGCATGCCGATGAACTTCAAATCCCAGCGCTCGTCGGTGAGGATCTTGTCCAAGAGTGACTTCAGGTGCCGGTCCACCGGATACATGAAGCCGATCTTCTCGTTGATGTAGCGCCCGAATGCCTCGACATGCCGCGCTTCGTCGAAGGCTTGGGACGCCGCGTACAGCTTCGCATCATAGGTTGGCGCGCAGGAAACGAGCTGCGACGCCACCAGAAGCGCACCCTGCTCGCCGTGCAAGAACTGCGACAACGACCAGCACTGCTGGTGCCACGCAAAGTCGACGCGCTGCTCCGGCGTCATCTTTTCGAACGGCGCGTAACCCACGAATGGGTTGAACATCTCCTGCACCGGGGACTCATCACGCGGGAAGGTGATGGACCAATCCACGTCCGTGTCCGCGTTCCAGTTCCGCTCCTTTCCGAGGCGATACAGCTTGCGGATCTTCTTGTCGGCTTCCTCGTAGTTCCACACGTAGGCGCCCGTCAGCGGAGTGTGAAAGATCTCCGCGATCTGCTGCACGTCCTTCGCGTTCATCCGGGCCGCAGGGTCATCCGCGTTCGGACTGAACTTCACTTCACGGGGCGGACCATCGACAAATTGGATCGGCAAGGCGGACTCCTTCGGCAGCGGGTTCGCAAAGCTCTTCGACCTCTGCGTCGAGCGAGCCCGGCACCGGCAGTCTACACCCCGCCGCTGCCGCTCGCACCCGCAGTCCCGCCTGCGCCGCCAGTGCTGCTTGCACCGGCGTTTCCTGCCGAGCCCGCGCTGCCCCCTGCTCCGGCGCTCCCGCTCGAGCCGCCGGATCCCGAGCTACCGCCACTGCCGCTGTTGCCACCGCTCGAGCTGCCCGCGGCTCCGTCGCCGCCGCCGTCAAGGGCAGCGCACTCGGAGTCCGCCGCGCGCACGCTGCCGCGCGTGTCCTCGGCGCAGGTATCGCACCCGCTACCGTTACCGCAACAGCCCTGCAACATGGCCAACGAAGCCGCACCAGAAAAGAGCATGGAAGCCAAGATCCTCATGGTGGCACTGCTTCGCAATTCGCGTGCCGCATGCGTGGACGGCTCGAAAATCTCTGAGCCACGCGCGGGAGATCTGACAATTCTGTCACGGTCGGCTAGACCAAGCGGCATGGACTGGAAGCTGTTTGCAACTGTCTTTGGTTCCGTGTTCTTGGCCGAGCTGGGCGACAAGACGCAGCTTGCCACGTTCCTGTTTGCGTCTGACGCCAAGGCCTCCAAGTGGACCGTGTTCTTCGCGGCGGCCTTGGCCCTGGTGCTCACGTCCGCCTTGGGCGTGGCATTGGGCGCCGTGGTGTCTCGCCATGTGAGCGAGAAAGTCCTGACCTGGGCAGCAGGCGTGGGTTTCGTGGTGATTGGACTCTGGACCCTCGCGCGGGCGTAGTATTTTGTTTTTTTTGGGTCGTGGCGCTTGGGCGCGTTGGGCCGCTAATCCCACCCAGGGCCGCCCTTGCACGCTATCGTTGGGACCGACACCTCGATGAAGAACTACGTCGGACTCGCCTGCACTGTGCACGACCCTGCTGTCGCCATCGTCGACAGCAACGGAGCGCTCGTGTTCGCCGAAGCCACAGAGCGGCGCAGCCAAAACAAGCGCGCGCACCAACGCCCGCCGGATGACCCCATCGAGATTGGCCGCATCCTGCGCGCATACGCGGAGCCGGACGCGGATATCGTGATCGCACTGAGCTGGAAGCGTCGCACCTGGCACAGCCTCGCCGCCCGCGCTGCGTTCTTGGCTGCCCGGTGGCGACTCTCTCCGCTGCTCCGCCCCACCCTCGTGGGCCAGACGAACGCCTTCGATCTAGCTGGTCTCAACCTGCGCTACCGCCTGCACGAAGCGGCACCGAACAAACCTGCTCCCGAGACGCGCGGCTACGATCACCATCTAGTCCACGCCGCCAGCGCGTGCTGGTCCAGCCCCTTCGAGGAAGCCGTGTGCGCGGTGATCGACGCCAACGGCGAGAGCGCGTCTGTTGCCTTCTACAGCTACGATTGCGGCAGGCTGACGCGGCTCGATCCCGAGCCGCTGCGCGGATTCGGCAAGAACGGCAGCTTGGGTGCTTTCTATGCAGGGCTGTGTTTTGCGTGCGGCTTCGATCCCGTCGCGGGCGAAGAATGGAAGGTCATGGGCCTGGCTCCCTACGGGAAGAAGGACGACGCGCTGTATCGGACCATGCGCGGTTGGTTCAAAGTCGACGGCCTGGCGCTGATCGCCAATAACTTCGAGGTGCTGCGCCAGTTTGAGGCGATGCGCAAACACCCGCCCGCCGCGCCCCTTGAAATGCGGGACCTGGCGCATACGGGGCAGGCGGTATTCGAAGACATCGCGACGGAGCTGCTCTCCAACCTGGCGGCACAAACACGGTCGAAGAACCTGGTGCTCTCCGGTGGCTGCGCGTTGAACTCGTCCTTCAACGGCAAGGTCCTCGAGCGCACGGGATTCGAATCGCTATACGTTTTCTGCGCACCCGCGGACGACGGCAACGCTGTCGGCGCCGCACTGCTCGCCTATCACGACGACCACCCCGTGGAGCGGGCACCCGCCGCGTTGCGGACGCCCTATTTGGGTAGCAGCGCGGATCCGACCACGCTGCAGCGACTGCAGACGCTAGGCGGCCTGAAGAACTCCCTGGCCACGGGACAGCGCGCCATGCAGCGAGCGGCGGAGCTGATCGCACAGGAAAAGATCGTCGCGGTGTTTTCCGGACCAGCGGAGTTTGGCCCACGTGCGCTGGGCAATCGGAGCATTTTGGCGGATCCGCGTTCGAGCAAGATGAAGGATCGCCTCAATTCGGAAGTGAAGTTCCGGGAAGAGTTCCGGCCTTTCGCGCCCAGTGTGCTCGCTGAACACGCCAGCGCCTGGTTCGAGCACTACCAACCCTCGCCATATATGGAGCGCACGCTGGGTTTTCGCCCGGAGCGCCGCGCAGAGGTGCCAGCAGTCGTGCACGTCGACGGCACCGGGCGCCTGCAGACCGTGACCAAAGAACTGTCCCCGCGCTTTCACGAGCTCATCACCCACTTTCATTCGCTCACCTCCGTGCCCATGGTGCTCAACACGAGCTTCAACGTGATGGGCAAGCCCATCGTGCACTCCGTGGAAGACGCCATTTCGGTGTTCTTCACATCCGGAATCGATGCGTTGGTGATCGAAGACTGCTTGTTCGAGAAACATGCCCGCTGACCCAACCGATGTGCGCCTGAGCGAGTGGCCCACAGTCTGGCAGGCGGTAGAGCAAATCCGCGCACGCAACGGCGCGCTGAACGCGCTGAGCCTGGATCTAACCAAGCGGGCGCTGCTCGTCGCTGCGGCCCCTCAGCCAAGCGACCTCCCGCTGAGCGGCGTGCCGTACAGCTTGAAAGACGTGTGGGACACGCGTGAGGCACCGACGACCGCAGGTTGCCACCGGTACCGCTCACGACGGCCGGAAGTCGACGCTCCTGTCGTGCGCGCGCTACGGCGCAGCGGCGCCGTATGCGTTGGCAAGAGCAACGTGCCGGATCTCGCAGCCACACCCGAGTGCGACAGTTCGGCCTTTGGGCGCAGCAAGAACCCCTTTGACGAATCGCGCACGCCCGGCGGTTCGAGTGGCGGTGCCGCCGCTGCGGTCGCGAGCGGCATGGCCGCGTTTGACTGGGGCTCGGACTTCGGGGGCAGCATTCGACTTCCTGCGGCGTTCTGCGGTGTCGCGGGCCTACGCCTCTCGAGCAAGGCCTGGCCGGTATCGGGCCACTTCCCCTTCGTGCCGCGGGACCTCGGGCTGCAAGGGCAAGGGCCACTGTCGCGCAGTGTCCGCGGCGTACGCACAGTGCGCGACGCGCTGGCCCCGTATCTAAGGACCGCGCCCGCAGCACCCTTCGAACTACGCGGCGTGGTTGTCCTGGGAGTGGACGCCTTCAGCGCCGGCCAGTGGCCCTACGCGGAAAAGGAGATCCGCGCGGCGCTTTCCGAACACCACGTGCGACCCGCAAGCGCGGATCTTCCGGCGCCGCGGGTGATCCATCACGCGTTCGCCGCCTTGCTTGCCAACCATTGGCTGCGTCTATTCGGGCCGCATGTATTCGGGGGCAACATCGGCGCACTGACCTGCGGCACAAGGGGGCTGCACGCACAGACGCGCCGCATCATTGCGGAGCTTTCTCTGGCCGACCTGAGCGTGTATCGCGATCGCCGGCGCACGGCACAAGCCGTGGCGGAGGTACGGCATTTGTGCGCGGCCGCATTCGCGCAGGGCTATTTGATCGCCTCCCCCACCACGACCTACCCGGCTCCCGAGTTCGACAGCGCCCACGCACTTCGAAGCCTGGGCGCCTTCGTCAAGCTCGGAAACTTGCTAGACGCCACCGCGCTCGCGTTCCCCTTCGGCAGCTTTGCCTCGGGCATGCCGCGCAGCCTGCAACTGATTGGCCCCGCCGAAGCGGAAGACTGCGTGCTGTCGCTGGGAGAGAAACTAGAGCAGGCATCTGTGCGCCGGGGATTTCATGATCGGTAGCAAGACAGACGACCTCTACAATTGCTTGGATAGGTCTGCTACTCGAAATGCTCCCCTAGCACTTGTGTGTTAGCGGCCACGCCGCAAGAGTTCAGGACGAACCCCAATACTGGCTAGCGCTTTGCGCGGCTCTTGGTCGGCGTAGGCCCCGAAAGTCGCCGGATCGCTTGGTCGATGTGACTCATGCGGTTGGTCCAGCCAAAGGCATTGCGAGTTTCTTTTGCAAAGCGAAGGTGCGCCAGGGCGGCCTTCTGATCACCTCGAGCCTCCGCGACAACCGACTGCGCGACAAACGTGTCCACCTGGAACACTCGATTGTCCATGCGCGTCTTTCCCTTACGGGCTTTCGCCAGATCGCGCGCGACGCGAGGCCTAACTATCTCCAACGCTTGTTGCATGAAGGCTTCCGCCTTTGCGAGGTGCTGCGCACGTTCCATCTCGGTGAGTTTCCTGCGTCCCTTCTTGGGGCGCACATCGCACGGGTCGGCTCCCGACGCCCAAAGTGCGTGCGCGCGTGCCAGGCGGGACCAACCCGCCGCCACGAAATCCATGTGATCCCCGACGGCGAACATGCTGCCCGCGAGTTTCAGAGTACCGCCGGCCTTGGACAGCAGCTCCGTAGCAGCCAGATCGCGCGTCGCACCGTCGTCGTCGCCGAGCGCAGCGAGTGTTTCCCATCTGGTGTGATACCCGCTCCCGACGTTGATGCCGTGTCGGATCTGGACATCGAGCAGTGGTCGGCATTCGGCATAGGCTTGTTCCTGAAAGAGCTTGAATCCGAGCGCCTCAACACCGGTGAGCGCAGCCTCCTGAACATAGGGCTCGGCATCGTCTGCCAATCGGAGCAGTCCAGGGGATGCAAGTTCCGCAAACCTCAAGTGATTGCTGTACGAGAGTTCACCCACCACATCGTTCAACAGCAGCGCGGCAGTGAGACGATCGATGACCGAGCGTTTCTTGGCGTAGGGTAGAATGGTCTTCACTGCAGTAGTGAGGGCGCAGTCGAGGGACTCCATGGTCTTGGACAACGGGCTTGTCTGAGCAATCTGTTTGATAGTTTCCTTCGCAATGCGTGCGTCCGGATCGTCGATGTCGTCCCCGAAGCCACTCGACTTGATGTATGCCCGGCGCAGCGTCAGCACGCCTTCGGCGGTGGCGCCACGTTTGAGCGCGGCGATGCCAAGCTCCGCCATCGGCTGCACAATCGTGAATTCAAGCTCCATGGTGCGGCCCAGCGTGGGCACGAAGACCGGGCACAGTCGATAGAGATCCGGCGGAAGCGAACAGGCGAAGTAGCTGCCCGCAAGCGCCATGATCGCGGACGCGCGTCCTTGCACGCGACGTTGTCCAAATCGCGAATCGACGCGCAAGCTGAGGTCGGCGCCGGCTTCGGTGAGGGTGAATGGCATGGGCGGTGGCGCCTTGCTTCCCCAATAGAGTTTGCCGAACGCGGCGAACACCTGCACCAGGGCTTTCTGGGCGTCGGACGCTGCTGACGTTCGTGCCTGTCGCGTCGCGACGCGGGCTTTGGGCGCTTTTGCTTTCGTGGGCGCGGCCTTCGTTTTTGGCGCGGTCTTCGTTTTTGGCGCGGCCTCAGCCTTTGCTGCGGGTGCCTTCTTCGTCGAGTAGCCCTTGGCAAGCTTGCTCGCGACGAGCTTCTTCGCATCCGTGCTCGCGGCCTGGGGCGAGGCAAACGTCTTTGTCTTGCTTTGACCCGACGACCCGATCCGCCCGAAGGTCACGGTGTGCCGTTTCCCCGAAACTTCCACATGCCAAAACTTGCGCGACGCTCCCTGTATAAACTCCAGATACGCCTTCACGACGGCGAGTTTCTCGCCTCCCCCAGGGCAGCGCAAGGGCTGCGGAATCGGTTGGCGGGACGATCAACTGTGCGCCGGCCACAATTTCTCATCCACCGTCTCCGGTCGGCGGCCTAGCATCGACACAGACCCCAGCTCGCAAAGGGACCTCTCATGCCCAACCTCAAACCTGCACTGAAAGCTGCCTTGGCGCATGGAAGGCGTCCTTCGGCGCATGCGATTGGCCGGAGCGGCCTTTCTCGGTGAGTGTGAGCGGTCCCGACCTGATTCTTCAGATCGGCGGGAACGATGTTCGCGGCAGAGCCAGTGCCCTTCCTCTCTTGTGCGCGGCGTATTGAGCTACAGCCACGGGCAGCCAAGCGCCACATTTGCCGTCGCTTTCCTCGGCCAACCTCAAGCCGTTCCTGGATCAAGTCCGCGGGCCTCTTCTGCAGATCGCGGAGCACCACCTCGCCGCCAAAGAATCTCGCGAGGCTGTGTCGTGTGCTCGCCGCGCCGGTGAAGGATTGTTCCCTGTCGGCTTCATCCCTGCCGAGAAAGTTGCGAGGGCTTTTCTTCAGGACCCGAATTGACCTGCCGCTCCACGAGCAACTCAAAGACCGAATGGGACTGTTGAGCGGGACGTTGCAGCGCCATCGCTGAAGCGACCGACCGCTTGTAGCGCGGTTGCCGCTGGTGACTTGAACTTGGCCAGGCGCGCTTGCGGGAGTTTGAGGCGCTGGCGCGAGCACTCCAACTGGGGCCGCTCGATCTGGGCTACGTTGCGAGTCCGCAAGTGGCCTGCGCTATGACCCTTGTGTACGCGGCGGAGTCGATCGTCAATCGGTTCCCGACTCGTGGACGCAAGAAGGCGGCGGCCCTTCGAGACTCGCTCGCACGCGCGACATCCTTACTCGACCAAGCCGATGATGAACTGCCAAAGAGTTCTCCTGAGCGCCCGGCGCTGGTGCGCGTGCGCAGGTAGCTCAAAGAGCTTGAATAGTTTTTCGCGTTGCGTGGACTCGAGTCCACTCAGGTTCTCGGAGGCCCTGGGAACCGCCGAAGCGTCCTCAAGTCGGCTCCACTGCAACGGAGATCGCTGGGCGCTCTTCCAGCGGCGTCGTAGGGCCGCCGCGCTCGTGGGCCGTGACCGATACCGTCGCGAGCTGGTCGCCGTCCACTTCGAAGCGCTCCTTTGTCTTGGCGACAAAACGATAGCCCTTCAGGTACGAGAACACTCCGTGACCGTCGCCGCGAAAGGTGAGCGCGACGTGCAGATCATGCTCGCCGGCTTCGATCACGCCGTCGTACACGACGAACTCCGGTTGCGCGAGTTCCCCCTGCCGCTCGTATATTTTCTTTTCATCCAACATGAGCGTCGCGCCGATCAGCCGAAAGCTCTTGCTCATGCGGTTCCGAACGACCACGCGCACCTGCGCCGATCCGAAGTACCGACGCGCCGGGCGCTGAGAGCTGCCGCAGCCGAGCAGGCCCAGCGCCGAGAGCGCGGCCGCGGTCGACAGCCAATCGCGTCGCGCCATAGCACCCTGGCACCCTGGCTGGTTCCCCATGCGGGACGCGTAACACAGTGTGCGCGCGGCCCGTAGAGTCTCGAAGTGCCGCTTAGGCGCGTATCAGCGCGGCGCGTGGGCTCAGTGCACGCAGGTCCTCGGGGTCGGAAGTGACGATCTTGTGTTTGTGTGCTCGTGCTGGGTGCCTTCGTCAAGCTCGGGAACTTGCTAGACGCCTCCCTTGCCAGGTCGCCGCGCTGGGAAGTCGCTCCAACCTGACCAAGAGTTACCAGCGATGGTACGCCGGGTGGCCCGGTTTGACGGCCACGAAGGTCCCCCGACACGTGGCGGTGATCTTGCCATCCACTTCCAACGTGGCGTCCACCACGCACTTGTCGCCGTCCACGCTAACGGGCTTGGCGCGCAGCCGCACGTTTTTGTCCATGGGCGTCGGCGCGCGCAGTTTGACGTGAAAGTCCGCAGTGACGGTGCACGGAGGCACGTCGTCTCCGCGTTCCGTCATGAGTTTCCAGGCTGCTGTCCAATTGCTGTGGCAATCCAATAGCGCGCCGGCAATGCCACCATTGAGCACTCCGCCGAATGCCTGGTGGTGCGGTTCGGGCGTGAACTCTGCGACCACTTCGTCGCCCTCCACGCGGCTCTTGATTCGCAGCCCCTTTTCGTTCGCCGGTCCGCAGCCGAAGCACTGATTGTTCGGCGCGTATCGGTCTTGTAGCGCTTCGCTCATGTGCACACTGTACCGCTCGCGTCGCCGGGCTGGCTACTGCCGCCTCCGCTCTTCCGATTGCCTATTTTGGCAGGTCCAGCATGAACACGTCACGGCGTCCGCTCTGGCCCCAGGTGCTCGTAAACGCCACGAAACATCCTTCGCGACTGATATTCGCCCGCGGTGAGTCGAAGTAATCCCCATAGACGGAGTGGTGATGCGCCAGGCGCCGCACGGCTTGGCTCCCATCCGTCGCCAGCTGAATGATTTCGCTATGGAACAGTCCGTCCACATGTGCCGCTGCTTGGTACAAGCTGATCAGCACGCGGCTCTGGTCTCGCGCCAAAGCAGACACGTGAAAGTCCTGAGCCCAATCCTGCCCCAAGTCGAGCACCGGCGAGTGCTGGTGGGGCGACGCCAGTTTGCGCACGGTGACAGGAACGCTCGCGGCGCGCGCCCACGCGCGTGTGGTCGGCTACTTCAAACTTTGTATCCCAGGTGGGTTCTGCCCCTGGGCGTTCAGCTGGAAGTGGACGCGACTTTTTCTCAGCGGCCGAGGATCTGCTTGCGACGGCGATACGCCTTCGTGATGTCTCGCCAGCGTTTCTTGCGATTGGCTTGAGCCTGTTTGTCCTGTCGCTGCGCTTGGAATGAAAGCTCACGCGCGAGCTTGTTGCGGCTCTTCAGCCTGCGCTCGTCCAGTTCGCCACGCGCGATGGCAGCTTGTACGGCGCAGCCGGGCTCCGCCGCGTGACTGCAATCAGCGAAACGGCACGACGCACTCAAGGCGTCGATGTCGGCGAACGCGCCAGGCAGGATCTCGTCCTCGGACCATAGGGATACCTCCCGCAACCCGGGGGTATCGATCACCAGACCGCCGCCGGGCAGTGGAAACATCTGACGCGCGGTGGTGGTATGGCGCCCCGTGCCGTCCTGATCGCGTACCGCCTGCACGCGCTGTGCCTCGGTGTCCAAAATCGCGTTCAGCAAGCTCGACTTGCCAACACCGGACGAACCGATGAAGACCAGGGTCCTGCCGGGACGGTCGTAGGCGGACAGTTCGTCCAAACCATGGCCGGTCTGCACAGACGTGAGAATCACCGGCGCCTCGCCAGCGACAGCATGTGCTTCGCTAATGGTCGCCTGAGGGTTTTCGGCGAGGTCGAGTTTGGAAAGCACCACCGCGGGCCGGGCACCGCTCACGGAAATAGCTGCGAGGTATCGCTCCACACGCGCGGAACTGAAATCCGAACCGAAGGACGTCACGATCAGCACGTCGTCCACGTTTGCAGCAATGACCTGTTGCTCCGTTCGCCGGCCCGCGGCCTGACGCGCGAGCACGGTGCGGCGCTCCAGGACGCCAACGACGCTCGCCCGATCTGCGTCGATGGGTTGCAGCAATACCCAATCACCCACCGCTGGCCAGCGCGCTCCGGCAAAGCGCAGTTGGCCGGTGGGTGTGGCCGTCAGAGGGCCGTTAGCGCCCACTACCTCCCAAGTTTCAGCATGCGCAGCAAAGACCCGCGCGGGAATGAGTCCGGAGGACTCGCTGTCGACTTGATTCTGAAAAAACTCTGACCAGCCCAGCTGATCGAGGGTGCGATCTGATTGCATTGTTCCAGTCCACGGTGGCTCCGAGACCCAAGCGGGTCCGGAACGCTGGCGCAGCGGGTTGCTGCGCGAGCAAAAGCGATTCGGGCGCGCTGACGCCCTTCACAAACGCGGATGCTTCGACGAATCGAGGCTCGACGCGTAGGTCGGTCGGGACAGTTGCTAGGTCGCCAACACAGAGGCGACGCTCGAAGTTTCTAGAACAATCATCGGGTGCCTCCTTTTGCTCTGCCCCATCGGGCCTGGGAAGCATGGCAACCCTCCGCGAAGGAGTCAAATGCGTGCGCCGGGCGGCTGGAGGCGGTACTTCTGGGCTGGCAGCGGCCGCCGGGCATGCTGCGGATTGCGACCGGGACCATGATCACCAGTTTTGACCACCTGCACCTGTACTCAGCGGACTTAGGGGCGAGCCTCCGGTTCTACGAAGGAGTATTGGGCGCTGAGCGCGTCGGCAAGATCCCGAACGATCACGGCGACTACAACCACGTCCTACTGCTTGGCGGACAGTACTTGGTCTTCAGCCACTACCCAACGGGCATGGCGGCGCGCCCTCCACCGGGCCACGCGGACGGCGCACTCACTCACGGTTTCGGAGTCGCGCACCTCGGCATCAACGTGCGTCGACTCGACGCAATGATGGCGAAGCTCGAGGCCGCAGGCATGGTTGTGCACGACGCCCCGCGCGGCGGAGGCGCGGTACGTTATGTCTACTTCACAGCGCCGGATGGTGTCGTGATCGAACTCACGGAGTACGTCGTGCCCGAAGGGCTGCGACCCGCTATTGCGGCGCTAGACGCCTTCAACAAGTTCGTGCATCTGGCGCGACGCAGCATTGGCCGCGTGTTGATCGCGCGAGCGACGGCGTCAAACGACCGTTAGCCTGCTGCGGCGGAGACGGTTGACCTCGACTCGCGCCGGTGGAAGGACTTCCTGAATGGGGGATTCCGTGCCCGAACTTGCCGTGCTCAAGGCAAATCTCCGCTGGCGCCGATCGATCTACCTGGGGATCACGATCGCTGGCGGGTTGCTCTGCGTGCCCCTTGCGCTGTACCTGGGGACCGGCGGGGAGCTTGAGGGGGCAGCGATCGCGTTTGCAACCCTCGCTCCTGGCGCGCTGCTGATCGGCCTCGCTTTGCTGCTGCCGAACTCGCGCGTGGAAAGCTCCGCCGTGGTCCGCCTGCTGAGGGAGCGACCACAAGCGATCCGCCGCATTGGCCTCAAACGCACGGAATCCAACATCGCAGGCGTCGACGCAGCACGCTACGAGTGGATCGTACTCGAAACCGGCACCAAAGACCGGGTGGACGATCGACTGGAGGTCCTCGTGAAGCAGCAGGAGCTACGGACTGTGCTGGCGGAAATTCGCGCCTGTGCACCCGACGCCGACTTTGACCGGCAAGTGGACGTGCAGCGACTCAAGGTGCGGTGAGCGCCAGGGCCCCTAACCCGAAGACCGGGTCGTGGCAAAAGAACGCCGCGTTATTGGTTGTCTCTGTTTTGGGTTCACTGCTCCTGGTCGAAGGTGCGATGCGAGCGTTCGACGTGCGCCCCATTCCCTTCGAAAACTCCCGGCATCGCAAGTCCATCCGGCCCCTCGCGCCGCCCCGCGATTATGGCTTCGTGCCCGGCTACTCCGGCGAGATTGCGGAGACGCCCATCGCCATCAACTCCCTTGGGTTCCGCGGCGCGGAACCCGCAGCCCCCGCACCCGCGACGCGAATTGTCGTGCTCGGGGACTCCGTCGCGTTCGGCCTTTTCGTTTCTGAAGAGGAGACGTTCGCGCGCCAGTTGCAGCACAAGCTTGCCGCCGCGAATCGCGTTGCCGAGGTGTCCAATGTCTCCGTGCCGGGGTACGACACCCACCAGGAAGTAGCGTTCCTTGAGGAACTCTATCCGCGACTACGCCCACAACACGTGGTGCTTCAGGTGTGCCTCAACGACGTGAGTGTTGCTTCGCCACTCCTGGGATTGACGATGGTCAGCCAGCTATACTCCGGCGCACTCACTTCTCGTTCGCGTCTGCTGCAGTGGCTCACCACGCAGTACTATCGCCGACGTATCGAGCAATTCAACAATTGGTCCAACGATGCGGAAGTGTTTCTAGAGAACCACCGGAATTTCGTTTCGCCAATCCCAAGTCGCGAGTCTGAACTGCTGGCGCGCATGGCGCGGGTTCGCGAGGCATTCCCGGTTGGAGAAAACCCGCCCGCATGGTTTGGAGATCCAGTGCGCGTCGGGTGGCTGCGCCACGGGTTTGAGCAACTGGCGGAGCATCGCGAGCGACACGGATTCAGTGTCACGGTGTTGCTCGTTCCCCTATTCGAGGAGTTCGAAGGGAAGTACCCCTTCGGTCTGGTGCACCCGGTTGTGGAGCACGAAGCAAGGCGGCTCGGATTCGGTTTCTTGGACGTCACCGGTGAGCTGGAACCGCGTGGGATGAAAAAGATGCGTGCGCGCGAGTTTGACAACGTGCATCCAAGCGCAGAAGCCCACGCGCTGATCGCGGCGGCCTTGGCGCAGGGGGCGTGGCTGAAGTGAATAAACCCAAGGCGCGGATCGCAGTAGGCGCCGTCAGCCCCGACGGTCACGCACTCAGCTTGTGCAGCGCCATCTGTTCTTTGGGAGCAGGGTAACCCGCCTCAGCGCCGACCTCGCGGATGGCCACGTTCGTGTCGAAATAGACCTGCCAGTAGTGGTCCGTGTGGGTATAGGGACGCACGGCGAGCACAGGCCCGGACAGGGTGAAGCGAAGCACTTCGACGTCCGGAGCGGGCTCCGTGGTCACGTTTGGGATCTTGGCGAGTCGCTCTTTCAGCAAAGCCACCGCCTGCTTCGGATCGACGGAGACATCGAGCTGGGCCTCAAGATCGACACGTCGGTACGGATTGGCGGAGTAGTTCTGGATATTGTCGCCTAGGAGCTTGTTGTTGCCGACATAGGTTTCGACGTTGTCTGGAGTGTCCATCACCGTAACGAACAAGCCGATTTCCTTGACCGTTCCAGTGATGCCTCCAGCGGTCACGAAATCCCCAACCTTGATCGGGCGCAGAATCACCAAGAACACGCCGGCAGCAAAGTTGGCCAAGAGTCCGCTCCAAGCCATTCCGATGGCGATGCCTGCTGCGGCAAAGATTGCGGCAAAGCTCGTGGTTTCGATGCCAAAGTACCCGAGCAGTGCGACAACCAAGGCGATGTTGAGCAGCACGCTGACGATGTTTCCAAGGTAGCGTTGCACCGTCGCATCTACCTGGCGCGCAGTGAGCGCGCGGCGCATCAGCGAGATCGCTACGGAAATCAGCCAGCGACCGGCAATGTAGGCGATGACAGCGCCGAGGAGCTTGATTCCTATTTCGACGCCCTTGGTTTGGATGGTGGTCATCAACGCATCGGTATTCATGATGCGGCAGCGCGTAGCAGCAGCCGTGCCAAGGTGAATTTCTGCCAAAACCCATGCCGCGCGGCGTTCCCCGCAGTCGGCAACCGACAACAAACTGTTGCTTGCAACCTACGCTGGCGGCGGTTTGGAGACCCGCTGCTGCCGCAATACCGCGACGCCAGCGGCGATCAGCACGGCCCCAAAAAGCAGGGGAGCAATGCTGATCTCGTGTTCCGTGACCTCCGCGGAGAAGCGCACGACCAGAAGCACGACCGCGTTGTAGACGCCGTGGGCGATCATGCTGACGCCGAGGCTGTCTGTGCACAGCCGAGCGTAGCCAAACGCTGCGCCAAGCAGCACCGTGCCCGCAGCCTGCGTCGGCTCCAAGTGGAACAGCCCGAACATGACGCTGGGTACGACCACGGCCAGGAGCATGTTGTTGCGAAAAGCGGCGGTGATCAGCCCGCGGAAGAGTGCTTCCTCCACTAGCGCGGGCACAACGGCCAAGCTGAACAAGAGCAGCACGAGTTCCGCGTCCGATGCGCCGCGCGCCGCAGCAACCACGACGCGAGACGCCGTCACGTCGTTCTTGACCACTCGATGAACGAGCTCACCGACGGCCTCAGCGTAGGGCGCGGTGCCAAAGGTCAGTAGCAGCGCGCCCAGCACCGCAAGGGGCCGCGGGGAGCCCAAGGGCATCGCTTCTCGTGGGGCTTTGAGCTTGAACCACCAGAGGGCAAAGGCACCCAGCGCTGCCGCCTCGTTGACCAGGGTACCGATGGCGATCCAGGTCGGATCGTTCAGCAGCGGTGACCTCGCGGGGTCCGAAAGCAGATCCTTGGCGTCCGGCCCACCCAGCACCTGTGCCAGAACCAGCCCGAAGACAAGGCTGGCAACCACTAGCAGCAGAGCCGCCGTCAGCCAGATTTGTAGCGCCGAAAACGCAGTGATTTGCGGACGCGCTTTTTCGGGCTCGGGCACGAATCCACGAGCCTAGTGCATCGATTCTCTTGAATCGATGGGCTAGGCGTCCGAGGTCAGAGCAGCGGGCCTCCACGGCGGCGCCCCCCCGCGGGAAGAAATCCGAGCTCCGCTGAGTTCGTAACGCTATGCTTTGACAAGGCTTTTTTCTGGGCTCCGGCGATATCCGCCGCTTTCGTGCCGAATGAAATGGGCTGGGGTATCGTCCACCAGAGACCACTATGAAAGCGCGCGGACTACTCCTCCTGGCCCTGGGCCTGAACCTCTTTTCCTGTAGCAGCGAGAAGGACGGCGCGGCCGCCGTCGACCCGTACCGTTCTGAAGAGTCCTTTTGCGGTGAGTGGGCCAAGGCGGCCTGCAACAAATCCGTCGTGAACAAATGCTCGGGGGGCGGGGACGACACCGAGGCCTGTGTCCAAAAGCAGACCAGCTTCTGTTTGGCCGCACTGCCCGAAAACTACGCTCCCACCAAAGCCAAGACCTGCGTGGAAGCCGTGCGTAAGGCGTACTCAGACGCGAAACTCACCGCAGACGAGATCAAGATCGTTCGCGCCTTCGCCGCACCCTGCAATCAACTCAGCAAGGGGCCGAAATCCGAGGGCGACAGCTGCCTCCGGAGCTCGGACTGCGACACGGTCGCGGAAGTAAGCTGCGTCATTCGGCCCGGAGACAGCGAAGGAAGCTGTGAAGTCCCGGTGGAGGCCGGGGGCGGAGACCCGTGCAGCGAAAAACACCAAGTTTGCGCGGACACGCACTATTGCGACGGGTCGAACTGTCTGACCAAGGTGCAAGAAGGCAAAGCCTGTGATGCCAGCATGCCCTGTGCTCCGGGCCTGCGCTGCGCGGATATGTCCGGTGCCTTCACCTGCATTTCGAAGCTAAGCACCGCCGCAACCTGCACCGCAGATGACGAATGCGTCAGTGGAGTCTGCGCCAAGGGCAAGGGCGCCACGGAGGGCACTTGCGTGGAAACCCTTGAGTTAGGCGTAACCGTCGGGTTCTGCGGCGACCTGTCCTAACGTCAGCGCATCCCCGCGCTGGATCTGTAGCATTAGGCTCTCCCGCGGCTTGACCGCGAGGGCGCGGGAGCGCTTCAATCTCGGGCATGTCGCGTTCGCCCCGGTTCCTGTTTGGGTTTGGAGTCGCCTTGGTCTGGCCCTGGCTGGCCGCCTGCGACGACAGCCCGCCGCCAAAGAACCCCTTCGACCCCTCCCCCTCGGCAACCAAGACGCCGCCCCCAGCGACGGCCGCGCCCAAGCCAACGACGGCGCCGCTTTTGAGCATCGACGACATGGGCGTGAAGATCGGTTACTCCCAAGTGCTACTGGACAAGCCCGAGGGGCGGGACAAGTTGGACACGGAGCTTCAGGAGCATAAGAGCCACTTTGAGGGCAAGGAGACCTCCCTCGCGGTGGTTCGCAAGGCCAAACTGAACCACGTGGTCACGATGGTCACCGCGCTAGAAAAAATCGGCGTCACGAAGGTGACGATAAAGACCGAAACGCGAAAGGAGTACCCCGCCGAACTACCCTTTACTCCCCAAGCGAAAGCAAAAGATCTTGAGCCTTGCACGGTCGTTGCGATGGTCCTGGACGATCGCGGGACCGCGGTGTGGAAGATTTCCGGGGGAACCGCGAGCAAGCGCGCAAAAGGCTTCGCGGGGCCGGATCTCACGATGACCGGCGATACCATCGAGCGCTTCGCAAAGGCTTGCAAGACGTCGACTACGTTCATGGTGTCGGCGGCAGAGGGAATCGAATGGGGCTTGGCGTACGATCTGGCCGCCTCCACGAAGAAGATCGAAAACGTCAGCTTCGACCGCTACGTGCTGCTGAAAGAGACTCCGATCGCCGGCAGAAAAGTCGACCTAGACGGCTGACGTCCCTAGCGCAAACGGCTATATTCCCTCCGTGAAGTTCCGAACACTGCTCCTGGGCCACCGCGACGACCACCAAAAATCGCGACTCAGCGATGCGCTCGACCGCATGGATCCGCAGAGCCGGCTTTGGACGGCGATGAGCATCACTCCCAAAGAGCAGCGGGTGCTGTGGGAGATGTTCGAATCGGAGGCACCAGATGCGAGTCACTTCGTGCCCTCCGGGACGGAGCCGTTGAAGGAAGTGATCCATCACGGCAAAAACACGCTGCCAGCGTTTAACTTCTTTCAAAAACGCTTCTGTCTGAGCGACGACGACTCAGGCGACCTGTGGGGCTACAACCACGGGGAAACGTCCTTCGCGATCGGTCCCGGCTACTACATTGCCCATCCCACGGATGACGAGGAATCCCCCCCAAGCAGCTACGTCATCGACTACACGCGTCTGCCCAAGAAGAAGCCGGAGAGCTGGCCGGAAATCCTGCCAAACGAAGCCAAACTCGGTCGTTTCGTGTACTCGGGCATGAAGGACTACATGCGCAAAGTCAGCGAGCACATCTCGATCGGGCGCGCGTACAAGGGCGGGAAGTCGATGAACGCTTGGTTTCTGCTGTGTCGAGAAGACCCCCCGGACGAGAGCTGAGCCCTCACGGGAAAGCCGCGGAAGCTCGCCAGCACCGGAAAGCGCGCTACGGGGCGGCTGAGCCACGCAAATCCGCGACAATTTTCCCTAAAATGCGCAAACCCGTGGGTTTCGGGCTATCGTCATGACAATGGCAGCGTCGCGCACGCTAGGTCGCTACGAACTCATCTCGGAATTGGCAAAAGGCCAATTGGGCTCGGTTTGGTCCGCAAAGGCGACGGACAACGACGGCAACGTGAAGCTGGCGATGATTCGCCGGGTTCCGACCAGCGCTCCCGTTACCAAAGACGAGATCGACCTACTTTCCGAAGGGGCCTGGTGGGCCCTTGAGCTGGTGCACGACAACGTGGCGCACACCACCGACGTCGTCATGGTGGACGGCGAGCTGGGCGTAGCCATGACCTACGTCGAGGGCGAGGTCCTACGTTCTTTGCTGCGCTTGGCGAGTTTCAAGCGCAAGGCCATCCCGGTTTCTGTTGGAGCCCGCATTGCGCTCGACGCGCTGGACGCCATCCAGCTGCTTTCCGCGGACGCCCCCCCCGCCTCGGGCTCGGGTCGAAGCCTGGGATTTGGCGGACTCGTGCCCGACAGCGTCCTGGTCGGCTCTGACGGCATCACCCGCGTGATGGACGCGGGTGTGTCCGCGGCCGCCTCGCACATCGGCCCCTTGAATCGCCATCCCGAGATGACGGCCTATGCCGCGCCTGAGCAACTCGCGGGCGAAGCGCTCGACGAACGCGCGAGTGTCTATGCGGTGGGCGCCATGCTCTGGGAAATGCTCGCTGGCAAACGTTTGTACGTTGGCTCGACCCAGTCAGCGGTCGCCGAAAAAGTAAAGGCCGGTGGCGCAGCGCGGCTAGACGCACAGAAGCCGGTGGGCGGCGATACCATCTCTGAGAAGGTCGCGGACGTCATCGAGAAGGCGCTGTCCGTCAAGCGTGACGATAGATACGAAAGCGCGCAGGCGTTCGTGGACGCGCTGCGGGAAGCCGCGGACGTGGCGGATCACGAAACCGTCGGGAAGTTCGTTGAAGAGCTCGCGGGCAATACCTTGAGCACCCGGCGCAAGGTGCTCGACCGAGCGACCCATGCGGGGTCCGTGGGCGGGGCAAGTAGCGCAGCGAAACCCGCCGCAGCACGTCCCGCTCCACCCAAGCCCACTGCAGCGCAGAGCCCGAAGCCTCCCGCGCGCATCGCGAAACGTACGTTGCTCGGCATCGCGCCGGTCGTCGACGCGCCGCCGCCACCGCCGGCACGCGCGCCGATGGAGTCCTTGGACTCTGAGCTGCTGGAGGTCGCGGAAGACTCGGGAAGCATCGACGTCAAGTCGCTCACCAAAGAGGCCGCGGCTGCCCACGCGGAGCAAAGCGCGAGCGCCGATTCTGACGCGGGCAAGCCCGCGTTTGCGGACAACCCGTTTTCCGCTGCGGCCGCTGCTGGCGCTGATGTGCCACCGCCGCCGTGGAACACGGGGTCCAAGTCCGACAGCGATGACGCCGAAAAGGCGGAACCCCTCGACAAGGAGACGTCGGACGCGCCGGACAAAGCGGCCGCAGGTGCAGTCACCGCGAGCCTCGAAGAGCGCGCCGAGGCGGGCAAGCCCATCAAGACGATGTTGTTTGGCACGCCTGCGCCGGCGCCGACTGCAGACGACGATGAGCCGCCGGTCTCCCTGGAGCCCATGTCCTTGGACCCCGTTTCGCTGGAGCCCATCTCCCTCGACGCGGACAATTTGGAGCCAATCGCAAGTTCGAAGCCCGCGCAAGACACGCAGGACGCAGATGCTGGCGACATGGACGCCAAAGCAACCAGCGTCCCGGCGACGGCGCCGCCGCGCGGTCTCGACGTTCGCCAACCCTCCAAAGCGGTGATCATCGCGGACGCCGAAGAAAAGGACGCTGCGCAGGAGGAGAAAGACAAGTCTGAGAAAGACAAGTCTGAAAAAGACAAGTCAGCCGTAGCGTGGATTGGGCCACCGCCCGGGGAAGCCCTCGCCGAAGTAGACATGCCGGAAGAGGAGGTCCCGGTCTCCATCCGCACCCAGAAGGCGCGCAAGATGGTCACCTACGTGATGGCCGGACTCGGAGCTGTGGTCGTGATCGGGATCTTGGTCGTGGCATTCCGCGGAGGTGATGAGCCGAAAGAGGAGCCTTCGGAGCCAACCAGCACGACCACGGCCGCCGCGGAGCCACCCAAGCCGGAACCGAAGCCGGAGCCCAAGCCGGAGCCCAAAGAGGAACCCAAGGAAGAGCCCAAGGAAGAGCCCAAGGAAGAACCCAAGGAAGAACCTGAGGAAGCCGCGCCCAAGCCGGCTCCGAAACCGGTGGCTCGCCCCTACACCAGCCGGCCCCGCCCGAAACCCAAACCCAAACCCAAACCCACCTTCATCCCGAAGGGGATCTGAGAGAGACTCACGCTCATGACTGGACGGCGCGCACTTCGAATCGTTCGCACTTGGTCGTTGGGTGCTGCCCTGATGGCGGCCTCCAGCGTCTGCTTCGCGCAAGGCGCGTCTTTGGACAGCGCGACGGACGCACAGAAAAAAGCCGCGCAGAAGGCGTTTATCAAGGGCGCCAGCGCCGCGGGCAAGGGCAAACACGAGGAAGCTCTGGCGTCCTTCAAAGAAAGCTACGACGCAGTCGCCAGCCCAAACTCCCACCTCATGTATGCGCGAGAGCTAGTCGCCGTGGGCCGTCTGACTGAGGCTTACGAGGAGTTCGAGAAGATCGTTCCTGAAGCCGAAGCGGCCGCCGCAACCGACGAAAAGTACCGCCAGGCCGCCGAGGCCGCGCGCAAGGAAATGACGGACCTCGAACCAAAGATCGCTCTGGTGACAGTGACCGGTGCCGGCGAGGGCGACATTGTGCGGGTCGGCGGACGAGAGCTCGCAAAGGAGCGGTGGGGCAAGCCCGTTCCAGTCATGCCGGGAAGCGTCAAAGTCGAGCTTGTGTCTTCCGACGGTAAGGAGCGAGCAAAAGAGCTGGATGCGCAAGCCGGAGGTCGCCTGGACGTGGACATGGCTCCGGAAGTCGTCGCGCCACCCCTGGCCGCACCGGAAGAAAAGCCGGACACCGTCTCGACGGACTCAAGCAAGTGGGACAAGCGAACCTGGGCCTACGTCGCTGGCGGCGTGGGCGCAGCCGGCATTGTGACCTTCGGCGTGTTCGGATTGATGAGCAACTCCAAGCACAGCAAGCTGGAAGACGACTGCAAGAACGGCATTTGCCCCAAAGGTGCAGAGGACGATCGGGACACCGGGCAGACGTACCAGACGGTCGCCAACGTCGGGCTCGTGGTGGGCATCGTCGGCCTGGGTGCCGGAACTGCGCTGTACTTGATGAGCGAGCCGAAGACTGAGAAACAAGCGCGCCGGCAGGCCCCCAAACCCCGGGTAGACGTTGCGGTGGGGCACCAGTCGGTCACGGTCTTCGGAACGTTCTGACGATTTTCGACGATGTGCTGACAAAGTCAGCACGTAACGCCTGCGTCATCGACAACGGCCTGACGTACCAGGCAGCGGGACCCAACACTCAGGGTCCCTCGATTCGGAGCACCGCCGCAGACTCATGGCCGCCGCCAAAACACGGAAACGCAAGGCGAAACGGGCAAAGGCCCCGTCCATGCCCCATAGCGACGCGAGCGAGTCCGACGACTCCGACGAGTCCGCTGAAGAAGAGGACGATCTTTCCGACGAGGCATTGGAACGCGAAGGCGCTATCGAGACGACCGCGGAGGTCGTCGACGATGGCGAGTTGGGCGCCGTCGTTGCGAAGAAGGCGAAGAAATCCGAAACCGCGATCAGCCGCGTCGACCCGATGCAAATCTACATGCGGGAGGTACAACGCCACCCGCTACTGACGCCGCAAGAAGAGCATGAGCTCGCGGTGCGGTATACCGAAACCCAAGACGTAGAAGCTGCAGCACGCATGGTCACGGCAAACCTGCGACTCGTCGTCAAGATTGCGTACGAGTACCGCCGTGCCTACCGCAACATGATGGACCTGATTCAAGAGGGCAATATCGGTCTGATGCAGGCTGTGAAGCGCTACGACCCATACCGGGGTGTGAAGCTGTCCAGCTATTCCGCATGGTGGATCCGAGCGTACATTTTGCGGTTCATTCTGAACAACTGGCGCATGGTCAAGATCGGCACGACCCAGGCGCAACGCAAGCTGTTCTTCAACCTGAACAAGGAAAAGGCGAAGCTGACCGCCATGGGTATCGAGCCCAGCCATGCGGAGATCGCCAAGCGGCTGAACGTGGAGGAGAAGGAAGTCATCGAGATGGACCGTCGTCTATCTCGCGGCGACGCCTCGCTGGACGCGCCCGTTGGAGAGTCCGATGGGCGTCAAACCAGCCGGGTAGAGCTTTTGCCCTCTTCCAGCCGAGGCCCGGGCGAGATTGCGGAGAGCATGGAACTCCAGGACATTGTCCGACAAAAACTGGACGAATTCCGCACGACACTCTCGGGTAAGGATCTGAGCATCTTCGACAAACGTCTGGTCGCCGAAGACCCCTTGACCTTGCAGCAACTCGGAGACGAGTTCGGCGTGTCACGCGAACGCGTGCGGCAGCTTGAAGCGCGGATCACCGGAAAGCTGCGCACGTTCTTGCGCGAGACCCTCGGGGATGCCGTAGGCGTCGGCGGGCAATGAATTCCCAGCACGGGGAGCGCGGGAGGCTCTTCGTCGTGGGCACTCCCATCGGGAACTTGCAGGACATCACCCTGCGCGCGGTGGAAACGTTGAAGGACGTCGCTGTCGTGGTGGCAGAGGACACCCGGCGCACGCGTGCGCTGCTAAGCCATCTTGGGATCTCGAAGAAACGCCTGCTTGCCGTGGACGCGCACGCCACAGACGGACGGATCGCCAAAGTTGTGGCCGCCTTGCTGGACGGTCAGAACGTTGCACTGGTGACGGATGCGGGAATGCCCAGCGTGAGCGACCCCGGCGCTGCACTCGTGGGCGCAGCGCGAGGGCAGGGCATCGCTATTGAAGTCGTGCCGGGACCGAGCGCCGTGACGACGGCAGCTGCGGTGTCTGGGCTCGTGGATGGTCCTTTCTGGTTTGCCGGCTTCTTGCCGCGCAAGGGAAAGAAGCGCAGGGAAGTAATGGAACGCATCCGTCACACCCACGACGCGGTGATCCTATTCGAAGCGCCGAATCGGCTTCATACAACCTTGGCAGAACTCGCCAAATCCCAGCCAACGCGCAACGCTTGTGTCTGTCGAGAGCTCACCAAACTACACGAAGAAAACCAGCTGGGTACCCTTGCAGAGCTCGTCGACGCTTCGATCTTGGAGCGCGGCGAGTTCACACTGGTGCTCGCTCCGGTGCAGGCGGAGGCCGCCGCAGAAACACCGGAGGCGTGCATTCCTGAGATGGACGCGATGTTGGAAGCTGGATCGAGTGTGCGCGACATTGCGCGCGAGCTGGCGGAACGAACCGGTCATTCGCGACGGGATCTGTTTCAATTGGCTCTGACGCGTCGTGGCAAGGATAGCTGAGCCGAGGCTTTTCAGCCGGTTTCCATCCTGCGGCGGGACGCGTCTGTAGATCAATTCCGCCGGGTTCGGGGCAAGCGTATAGTCGATTCATGACCGTCCTGGCCGAAGGCCTACAGGTCACACCGACCATACGTCTCGTGAAACCGCTCGGCGCTGGCGGCATGGGAAGCGTGTGGTTGGCGCGCCACACACGGCTGCACAGCGACGTCGTGGTTAAGTTCTTGGCGATGCGCCTCGTCGCTGACGAAATCAGCCGGGCGCGTTTTGCACGGGAGGCTGCCGCTGCAGCTCAGGTGCGCAGTCCACACGTCGTTCAGATCTTTGACCACGGCGTTACCGACGAGGGCATGCCCTACATCGTGATGGAGCTGCTCGAAGGTCGCGATCTGTCGCAGCTGTTGCGAGAGCGCACACTGCAGCCGGTGGAGCTTGCACACGTCATCGAACATGTGACCCTGGCCCTCCAACGCGCGCACGAGCGCGGCATCGTTCATCGCGATATCAAACCCAGCAACATCTACTTATGCGACATGGGCGGGGATGATCCCTTCGTCAAACTCCTGGACTTTGGCATCGCCAAAGGAACGGGGGAGGACCTCACGACCACGGGGCAACTCTTGGGCACGCCCTCCTTCATGGCCCCTGAGCTTTTGCATCGAGAAGACGCCGACGTACGCAGTGACATCTGGTCCCTGGGAGTCGTGGCGTTTCGCGCGCTGACGGGCAAAATGCTCTTCACGGGCCAGAGCGTGGGTCAGCTCATGGGCGCAATCCTGAACGCACCCATCACGATGCCGTCCACGCTGCGCCCAGACCTACCGCTGGAGATCGACGAGTGGTTCGCCAAAGCTTGCCACCGTGATCCCGAAAAGCGCTTCCAGACGCCGCGCGAAATGGCCGAAGCACTTTGGCTCAGCCTGGGGGTATCCAAGCCGCCGACTTCGCGTGCCGGCTTCGGCGTGCCGCGCTCCGCGCCGGACGCAGTGACCGAGGCCATGACCACCGGCACGCTGCGCTCCACCATCGGCAGCCGCGCCACCGTGCCACCCGTGCCCTCGCGGCTGCGCTGGGTGCTCGTCGGCGCAGCGCTGCTTGGCACCATGGCGCTTTCCGGCTGGGCGCTTTCCGTGGCCCTCGAACCAACGCCGACGGTCGAACGCCTGCAGCGGAGCATGCTGGGGGCGGCGCGCGCGACCAGCCTAGTGAGCGGACGCCTGAGCCCCCTTGAGCTCACGCCGAAAGCGGAGCCCGCGGACGAAAAGCCCGCGGACGAAATGCCTGTGGCGAAACCAACCGTGAAACCAGCGCGCCCCACCCATGCGGCGCCGGCACCGAAGCCCAAGCCCGCCGAAGACGATTTGGGTTTCTAGGCTCGCGCGTCGCGCTGCACCCGCGACTCAAGGTGTGGCGGATTGGAAAGGGATGGCGCCGTCCGGCAGCGGCGGCAGCGGGCGATCCTTGTATGCTTTGCGCCAGGCGGCGGGGGTCGTGAGCAGCGGGGCTGCAGGCAGACCAACGCGATCCTGCACGACACGCAGCTGCTCATCGCTGAGCTGCGGCAGCTGCCCCACGAAACTTGCGCCCATCACGCGTCGACACGCTCCACAGCTGACCAGCTGGATCCAAAGCCGCTCACCCTCCAGGGCCACGACGAGGGAGCGCCCGGGCGCAAACTCTTGGCGTGGCTCACGCCGCACGATCTCCGCGCCCTCGGGAGGGACTCCGCTCACCGTGTCAACGGGGACCCAAACGCCGACTACGCGTCCCCGAGCGCTGCACATCACCGTTGCGACCCGGGCACCTGAATCTGCGGTGTCGCAAGACTGGCCAAGCGCCCGAAATACGTCGGGTAGCGGCGTGAGCGCACTTGCCTTGACGGTCGCATCCGGCGCCAGCGCAGTTGGCGCCCGTGCATCAGCCGCCGGAACTGAAACGTGCACAGGAGTGCCGGAGCCTTGACTTTCGTGCTTGCCCGGACACGCAACCAAAACGAGCGCGACGGACCCAGTCAGGAAAAACAGCGCGGAGCGGGACGCTTCGCGAGTGCGGGGGGCAGGCATGGACGGCCATCTGCTTTCGGCGGTGGCGCGCGCGCGTCAACACCGGCGCGGGCTTGCAGAGGACCTGTACGCCACACAAACATCTGAAATCACTTAATATTCCGCTGCCTGCCCCGGGACCGCATCTGTGGTAAGACCGGACCCCCGCCGTGTTCGAAGCGCTTACAAAAGGTTTCCGGGAGGCGCAAAACCGCCTCGCCGGGCTCACCGATCTCAACGACAACAACATCAAGCCCGCACTTCGCGAGGTTCGCCTCAGCTTGCTCGAAGCGGATGTGGAGCTGGGTGTCGTCAAACGCTTTCTCGCCAAGGTCGAAGAAAAAGCCTTGGGCCAGACCGTGCAGGTCAAGGTCAAGCAAGGCGGCGAGACGCACCGCGTTTCCGCTAGCGACCAGTTCGTCAAGATTTGCCATGACGAGCTGGTGCAGATGATGGGTTCCGAGACGGAGCCCGTGTCCTACGCACAGCGTGGCCCCACGGAAGTGATGATGGTCGGCCTGCAGGGCTCCGGCAAGACGACGACGTCCGCCAAGCTCGCGCGTTGGTTCGACAAGCAGGGCAAGAAGCCGCTGCTCGTCGCCGCGGACATGCAGCGCCCCGCAGCGGTGGAGCAGCTCAAAGTCCTTGGCGGCCAGCTCTCCCTGCCCGTGTTCAACATCGAGGGCGAGACGCCCGTGAACATCTGCGGCGCAGCAGAGGCCGAGGCGAAGAAGCTGGGTTGCGACGTCATCATCTACGATACGGCGGGGCGCCTCGCCATCGACGAAGAGCTGATGTCGGAGCTCGCGCAGATCAAAGACCGCGTCGACCCTGAAAACATTTTCTTGGTCGTCGACGCCATGATCGGTCAGGACGCGGTCCAAACCGCAAAAGGCTTCAACGAGCGGTTGGGCATCAACGGTGTGGTGCTCACGAAGTTGGACGGCGACGCCCGCGGCGGCGCAGCCCTCTCGGTCCGGGAAGTCACCGGGGCGCCCATCGCCTTCGTCGGCTTGGGCGAAACCCTCGACAAACTCGACATCTTCCGCGCCGAAGGCATGGCCAGCCGGGTCCTGGGCATGGGCGACGTTGTCGGCCTGATGCAGGACTTCGAAGGCGTCGTCGATCAGAAGAAAGCCGAAGAAGACGCTCAGCGCATGATGAGCGGCGAGTTCACCCTCGAAGACTTCCTGAATCAGGTGAAGATGATCCAGCAGATGGGGTCCCTCAAGGACCTCGTCGACAAGATCCCGGGTATGGGCGGCATGATCCCGCCAGGGGTGAACCTGGACGACAAAGAGCTCGTGCGAATCGAAGCGATGATCCAATCCATGACTCGCCAAGAGCGCGCCGACCCCAACGCCCTGGTCCGCGAACCGGGTCGAGTCAAGCGTATCGCCAAGGGCTCTGGCCAGCCCGAGCAAGGCGTCTCTGAGCTGGTCCAAAAATTCCTGTTCATGAAGCAGATGATGGGCGGCATGGGCGGCAACGCGGGCCTGATGGGTCGCATCCCCGGCCTGAAGAACTTGGCGCAAGCGCGTAACATCAAGAAGGCCATGAAGAGTGGCCAGTTCCCGCCGGGCATGGGCATGCCGGGCATGCCGGGCATGGGCATGCCGGGCATGGGTCTGCCGGGAATGGGCATGCCGGGCATGGGTCTACCGGGCATGGGCATGCCAGGCATGGGCGGCGTCGAAACCCCGCGGATGAAGCAGCTATCGCGTGCCGAAAAGAACGCTAAGAAGAATCAGCGCAAGCGTGAACGCACTGCGCGCAAAAAGAACAAGGGCCGAAAGTAATGCATGGGCTAAGTCGGAAGCTGCTGGGGTGTGCTGCCGTCCTCGTCAGCGCACTCGGATGCAATTCAACGGAGCAGGCTCCCAAAGCACAGGAACTGGAGCCGTCGCTTCGCGCGTACGTGCTCGACGCAGTCCCGAGCGACGTGGACAACCGGACCTTCGTAGACTTCGGAGGCAAAGTGCACCTGGTCGGCTACAAGGTCGAGCCGCAGAGCATCGTACGCCCGGGTGAAAGCTTCAAAATGACCCTGTATTGGCGGTCCGTCTCGCCACTGTCGCCGGGCTGGGGCCTGTTCACGCACCTGACCAGCCCCCGCGGCCGCTTGGACAACCCCGACAACGTCGGGCCACTGCGAGACAACGCCAGCGGCGAGCAAGCGCTGCCCCCTAGCCGCTGGCAACCTGGCAAAGTGTACGTGGACGAACAGTCGCTCACCATGCCCCGCAACATCGTTGACCCTGTCGTCACCGTTACGGTGGGCGTGTGGAAGGGCAATGCTCGCCTCGACATCCTGAGCGGCCGCGCGGACGCCGATCAGCGAGCAATCGTTGCACACATTCGTACCGGGCTCGTGGCACCCAAACCCGTGGCCAAGAAGGTCGAGCCGAGCGCAGAGGTGCGCTGAAGCGTTGAGGAGGAAAGATGCGGAAAGTTTTTGCCAGCCTGGTCCTGGTGTCTTTGGCAATGTCCGGCTGCGTGGGTGGTTCGACGGACACGAGTAAAGAAGACAAAGAGCGGTTGAAGTCTTTCGTGCTCGACAAGGCTCCCGACAACATTCCCCACAAGCTAAACGTCAATTTCGACGGGAAGGCCATGCTGCTCGGCTATCGCATCGATCCGGAAGGACCGGTCAAACCCGGCGGCAAGGTCAAGCTGATCATGTATTGGCGCTGCGACAAAGACATCGAGGATGGGTGGAACCTCTTCACCCACGTGCTCGACGGCTCCGGCGAACGCGTGATCAACATCGACAACGTCGGTCCCATCCGAGAGTGGCGCGGCAACCGCCAGGCCATGTCGCCAAGCGTCTGGGAAGCCGGCAAGGTCTACGTTGACGAGCAAGAGTTCACGATCCCCGCCAACGTCAAGACGGCGAAGATCCAGGTCACCACGGGCATCTGGAAGGGCAACGACCGCATCAAGATCACCGCAGGTCCGACGGATCGTGAACACCGCGCATTGGTCGTGAGTCTAGATACCGGCGTCAAGCACACGCCGCCTCCGCCCGACACCCGGGTGCCGCTGCTGCGAGTCGACAAACTCGAAAAGGACGTGAAGATCAAGGTGGACGGCAAGCTGGACGAAGAAGCATGGAGCACCGCCGCGGTGGCGGGCCCCTTCGTGGACGTCGCCACTGGCCGCCCCAATGCGACCTTCCCGGTCAACGGCAGCGTCAAGCTGCTGTGGGACGACGCCGGCATGTACCTAGGATTTGACGTGAAAGACCCAGACGTGGTCGGCGGCTTCGAGAAGAAAGCCAAAGATCCCAAGCTCTGGACCAAAGACACCGTAGAAATCATGGTCGACCCCGATGGGGATGGCGACAACAAGGACTACTACGAGATCCAAATCAATCCGCAGAACCTGGTCTTCGACTCGAGATTCGACGAATACAACACGCCGAAGAAAGATCCCGACGGGCCCTTTGGCCACCAAGACTGGTCGGCGAAGCTAAAGAGCGCCGTCAGCGTGAAGGGCACGCTGGACAAAGACGGCGACAAGGATGAAGGCTACGTGATCGAAGCGATGATCCCCTGGAAGAGCTTCGACAAGGCAAAGCAGGTCCCGCCAAAGATCGGAGACACCTGGCGCATGAACTTCTACGCCATGCAGGAGAACAATGGCGTCGCCTGGTCTGCGATCTTGGGCCAAGGCAACTTTCATAAGGCCTCCCGCTTCGGCAAAATCACCTGGGCTGAAAAGGGCTGGCAAGCGCCCGGCACAGCCCCCGCTCCCGCCGGCTCCATGGCGCCGGGCGTGGGCGTGCGCCCCCGGGTGCTGATGCCCAACAAGGATCTGATCAAGCGGCTGAAGCTGCCGAAGGCGGCACCCACGAACTAGCCCGGCCGCGGGATCGCCTGGTGCCGGTCACGGGCGGCCGAACTATTGGCGTTTGCCCGACGCCAAGCGCCTACTTCAGGCCGTACGCCCGAACGACTTCGCCTTCGAGATCCGCACAGCGCCGTGTTGCCACGCGGGAAGCCGCCAGGTCTTTTTCTGCGAGGGCCAGCTGGGCGGCGGCGCCGTCGACCCCGGCGTCGCGGGCAAGGTCCGCACTGAGCGCCTGAGTCGCCGCTTCCCCGCGCTGGTGCAGCGCGTAGGCGTCCGCACACTCGTCGCGCAGGACGCATAGTTTGGGCACTTCGCATGGCATCAAGCGCAAGCGATCGATGCCCGCGGCCTTGCCACTGGAGTCGGCAGCGCGAACAGAGCGCACGGCCAGGACGATGCGCTCGGCGTCGCCTTGTGCCTTTGCGCGCGCCTCGTCATCGCAGGCCGCGAGGACCGCAAGCAACCCCAGACAGACCCAGCAGAGCCTCGAACGACGCCGAGCGTCAGTCCGCGGCTTTGGGGGGTGGCCCCATCTGAATGCGCTCGCCCACATACGCGCCAATCAAAGTGAAAAGCACGCCGAGGGTGCTCATCAATACGTACATGAAGGCCGGCATCGTCTTGACCGTCTGTGCGCGGAACAAGAAGAACGCAGTCGGGATCGCGATCAGGAAAGAAGCCACGACGGGCTCGATGAACGTCTTGCCCGGGGACACCAAGCCGACGAAGAGCCCTCCGATGAACCACACCGGGATCGCGACGATCATGCCGGCGGAACCCTCAAAGTCGAAAGCCGGCAGCACGATGGGGAGGAAGACGACGATCGCGGCGGTGAGGACGCCCATGATGCCGATGGACACGCCGAACCACAGCGGGCTGAAGCCCTCCTGCTGATAGCGGCGTTCGAGCTCCTCCTGGCGCGACAGCACCCGTTTGAGGTCGTCGTTCTTGGCGCCGCACGACACACAACGGTTGTTGGGCAGCGGGGCGGTATTCTTGAACCCACAAGAGGGGCAGATGATTTTCTTTACTTGAGCCATCCGACTCGCCCGGTGCACCCTCTTTTGGGCGCCTTTCGTGACGACTGTCGCACAAATCCGCCGCGCGTGGAAACCACCTGAATGCATCGCTGCGGAAAGCGCATTTTTCCCGTCCGGGCGGGTGGCCGAGGGGTTTTCGGGGTATAGATTGACCGGGCCGGGGTGGGCTTCTTGGAACCTCCTCGGCAACCCGTTGTCGGACCCTTGATCATGGCCCATCCCCACGAAACGGCCGAATTGCCCCTGAGCGTGGCAGAGGAGCGCGATCCAGAGCTGGAGGCGCTGCCGGAGCCCCGACGCCCCGGCCGAGCCCTCACCTTGGCGACCCTGACCGCAACAGCCGTTGCCTCGCTGGCGATGGCCTTCGCCCTGCGCTCCGAGGCCGGCTATGCCCTGCAACAAGGGGCACCGGTGGCCCTGGGAAACCTGGCAGAGCTGGCCCCCGGGGCGGCCCAAGAAAACAAGTGGGTCCAGGGAGAAGCCCTGCTCGGCTCCAGCCGGGCGATCCGCTACGGCCGGCCCCTGGAGGGCGACAGCTATCGACTCGCGCCGGTGGCCGGCAATGACAACGTCTGGGTGCAGGTCCGTGTGCCCCAGGGCATGGAAGGGCCTCGATTTGTCCCACCCACGTCCTTCGTCGGTCGTCTGGTGCCCATCCACGCGCCCGGTCTGCGTCATTCCGGCCTCGGTGCCGCCATCGAGTCAGCCGGCGCGGGCACGCCGCCCCCCGGTGCATGGCTGCTCATCGACGGAGAAGCCCCACGCACAACCCGATGGGCCCTCGGTCTGATTGCTCTATTCATCGGATTCGCGGGGTTTTCTGCATACGGTTTGTTCCGCTTGCTGCGGCGTGCGGAGCCCGAAGAGGCCTGAACGTCGCGTCCACGGGGACGTGCTATGCACCCGACTCATGGCGATCACGTACCGCCAGGCGGGTGTGGATATCGACGCTGCCGACCGGCTGATCGAACGCATCAAGCCCCTGGCACAGAGCACGCGTATTCCAGAGGTGTTTGCGGGCGTGGGAGGCTTTGCGGGCCTATGCGCATTACCGACGGACATCGAGCAGCCGCTGTTGGTGAGCGGCACGGACGGCGTCGGCACGAAGCTCAAGGTCGCCTTCGCCACCGGCGTGCACGGCAGCGTGGGCATCGACCTCGTCGCTATGTGCGTCAACGACATCATTACGACGGGCGCGCGACCGCTGTTCTTTTTGGACTACTTCGCGTGTGGGAAGCTCGACGTCGACGTCGCCGAAGCCGTCATCAGCGGGATTGCCGACGGCTGTCGCCAGTCCGGCGCTGCACTGCTGGGCGGGGAAACTGCCGAACTGCCCGGGATGTACCCAGACGGCGAGTACGACCTGGCCGGTTTTTCCGTCGGCGTCGTCGGCCGCAACGACGTCCTGGGCCCCGCGCTGGTGCAGCCGGACGACGTGCTGATCGGGGTTGCGTCGAGTGGATTGCATTCCAACGGATACTCCCTGGCGCGGCGCGTGCTTGAGACGCACTTGGCCCTGGACGCGCAGGTGCCGGAGCTGGGCATGACCCTGGGCCAGGCACTCATGACACCCACGCGAATCTACGCGACCGCGGTGCGCGACTTGATCAAAGCCCTAGGCAAGGACGTGCATGCATTGTGTCACGTCACTGGCGGCGGGCTAGACGGCAACTTGCCGCGGGTGCTGCCCGCTGGTGTGGTTGCCCGGGTGCAGCCACCACAGACGCGCCCGAAGATTTTCGACCTGATCGAAAAGCTCGGCCCCGTCGACACGGCTGAGATGCGACGTACCTTCAATCTCGGGATTGGACTCGTCGCATGCGTGCAAGCGGACCGACAAGCGGAAGCCGTGGCTGCGCTGAGCGCAGCAGGGGAACACGCATTCGTGCTGGGGCGTCTCAGTTCCGCTCAAAGCGCCGATGTGCCGGCAACGGTCGCATACGAGGGCGACGTCGGGTGACCCTCGCGTTGGGCGTCCTGGTCTCCGGATTGGGGACGAACCTGCAGGCCATCCTCGACGCGGTCGAAGCAGGTCGCTTGGACGCCCGCGTGTGTGTGGTGATCAGCAATCGCCCGGATGTGCCCGCATTGGGTCGTGCGCTCCGCGCCGGAGTGCCCGGCGTCGTCGTTGACCACCGCAAATACGAGACGCGAGAAGCGTTCGACGATGCCCTGGTGGAGGTCCTGCGCGCGCACGCCGTCCAGACGGTCGTCCTCGCGGGATTCATGCGACTTTTGACTTCGCACCTGCTCTCGGCGTATCGGGATCACGTCATCAACATCCACCCGGCGCTGCTGCCGGCGTTTCCGGGGACCCGGGCCCAAGAGCAAGCGCTGCGCTACGGCGTCAAGGTGACCGGCTGCACCGTGCACTTCGTCGACGAAGGCGTGGACACCGGTCCCATCTTGGCCCAGCGCGCCGTCAGCGTCCGGGACGACGACAGCGTGGCAGCATTGAGCGCCCGCATCACCGTCGAGGAACACGCACTACTCGTGCACGCATTGTCCTTGCTTGCCGCGGACCGAGTGACGATTGAATCCGCCCCGGAGGGGGTTCGA
>CALMUT010000068.1 GCA_937872925.1 uncultured Myxococcales bacterium
TTGCGCAGTTGTGGCCCGCGTTGGGTGGGCTTTGCGCAGTTGTGGCCCGCGTTGGGTGGGCTTTGCGCAGTTGTGGCCCGCGTTGGCTTTGCGCAGTTGTGGCCCGCGTTGGGTGGGCTTTGCGCGCGCCACCCGGATCTCGCACGTTCGCCAGCCATTGCTCGCACCTTCACCCGCGGCTCGCGGCGCCGAGTTGGTCGTGCGCTCACGCCACCAGGCGGGCTACTTCTTCGGATTCGCGTTCGGCTTGTTCGAGCATGTCTACGACGTGGTCGCTCTTGACGCCGTAGCGCGCGCCGGCGACGTCTACGATGCGGTCGACGCGGTTTGGGTCTTCGTGGTCCATGATTGGGCTGGCCAGGGTGACCGCGGGCAGATCACCGTCTTCGCAGTGGTGGTGGGCGATGGCTCGGGCCAGCACCTCGGGGAACTTCCAGGTGGCGCAGGCCCAGCTGGCTACGGTGCCGTGGCAGAAGCCGAGCTCGCGGGTTTCGATCACCGAGAGGCTCTCGTCGCCGTGGCGCCAGGCATGGCGCAACCGGCCGTATTGTTCGCGTCGCGCATGGCTCAAGAGCGGGATGGCCAGATCCGAAAGCAGCGCCGCCGTGAAACTCTCCGAAGCCGTGGCGGGGTGCAGCGCCTGGGCAAAGACCCGCGCTGCGGTGGCTCGGCGGGCGGCGGCTCGCCAGAATTGATGCGCGTCGAAGCCGGGGACTGGGCTCGAGGGCAGGGCGCTTTTCACCGCAGTGGCCAGCACGATTTGTTCGATCTTCGAGCGACCCAAGAGCGTGACCGCTTGTGCAACGTTCTTGACTGGATGGCGCACGGAATACGCTGCGGACGCCGTCACCGAAAGCACCTGCACGCTCAGGCGCGGGTCGGTGGCGATGGCGCGGGCCACATCGCTGAGCGCCACGTCCGGGTCACGCAGTTTGTCTAGCGCGGTGAGGGCGGCAGTCTTGAAGCTCGGCAATTCGTAGTCGCCAAGCGCTTCGCGCAGTGCCTGCTGTGGATCCTCTTTGCGTTTCAGCCAGCTGAACATCACTCACCTCTCCGCGCCATCTTGTTGGCGAAGATGCTGAGCAAGCCGCCCAGCATCACGTAACCCAGCACCACTTGAAGCATGACGACCGCCTGACTCAGCGCAGTCGTCGGCAGCACGTCGCCAAAGCCGAGGGTCGTGAACGTGACCACGCTGAAATAGAAGGGAGAGAGCCAGGTGGGACTCGATCCGAAGTCGATGGGCAGCACGGTGTAGAACACCCCAAAAACAAAAGCCAAGCCCAGCGTCCACACCGTCCAACGCAGCAGACTGCGCCCGCAGTCACTGGTGAACCACCACACCCGGTAGATCGCCGGAAAACGCGCCGCGAACTCATCCAGGTAGTTCTGATCGATGATGTGGCGGCGCAGCATGTACGCGCCGGAAAAGTCTACATGGTGGATTTCCGTACGCAGGAAGCTGGCGTGCTCGAAGCCTTTCAAGCGACGCAGACGGGCGCGTGAGAAGTTTGCGTCATCGAAGTGCGCATGGGCGACGTGGGCGTGATCCAGATCCGCGCCGGTAAGGTCTGCGCCGTTCAGCGAAGCAGCCTGCAACTTTGCGTCACACAGCCGTGCGTCACTCAATTTGGCACTGCGCACGTCCGCGCCCTGCAGATCCGCGTCGCAGAGGCTCGCTTCGGACAGGTCCGCCTCGAACACCGTCGCGCCGACCAGCAGCGCGTGGCCCAGTCCCGCGCGTGGTGCGCGTGCTCGGGAGAGATCCGCTTTGCTCAAGTCCGCCCCGAGCAGCTCCGCACCGGAAAGATCGGCTTCGACCAGCAACGTGCCGACCAGCCGCGCGCCGCGCAGATCGGCGCCGGAGAGGTTCGACAGGCTCAAGTCCGCGCCGGAGAGATCTTTCCCGGACAGATCCCGCCCCGACAGGTCCGCGCCCACAAGATGCGCCCCCGGGGCGAGCTCGGAGTCTTGCAGCCTCCGTTTTCCCCCGTGTATGTCGATTGCGACCGCCACGGCATGCCTCATCGGGCTGAACGGCCGGCGCTCGCAAGTCTTGAGCGGCCCCGCGGAAGCCTGGGAAAAGCGAGGACTTACCGTGGACGAAGCGTTTTGGTTTTGGCCGCGGACCCAGGGGCGCCCAGGGCCGCGCGTCTCGCCCGGGGCCAGTGCGCTGCACCCGCCCGGTGGGGCGCGCGTTCCGACGTGGGTCCCGCTTTGGGCCAGCGAGCTGCACCCGCCCGGTGGGGCGCGCGTTCCGACGCGGGCCGTGGCCGCGTGATCGTTCCCCGGGGCGACACGGTGCACGGATGGGCGCACGGGGCGCCCCGGGGCGGGAGCGGGTCAGCTACCGTTGATGGCGATCTTGCGGGGGCGTGCGCTCGGGCGCTTCGTCAGGGAGACGGTGAGCACGCCGTTTTCGAGCTCGGCGGAGATGGCCTCCGCGTCTACGTCTGCAGGCAGCTCGAAGCGCCGCTGGCGGATCTTGGGCTCCGGGTGCGCCGCGTCGGGCTCCGTCGAGACCGACAGCTTGCCGTCCAAAATCTGGACGACGAGTTCGTCTTTGGAAACGCCCGGCAGGTCCAACACGAACAGATATTGCTCGGCGCTTTCCAGGACGTCGGCGGCAGGGGAAAACGGCATGAAGGACCGCTTTCCGTTGCTCTTCGAGGACACATCCGTTTGCACAGTGCTCATGATGCCACCTCCTGCGTGACGCCACGCACTTCGATCCTTCGGGGTTTCGCCTCCGGGGCTTTTGGCAAGCGCACGGACAGCACGCCCTGCGCGTAGGTGGCCTGCACATCGTCCGCCGAGACCTTGCAGGGAAGATCGATGTGGCGAGACAGTGCCCACGCGCGGCGCTCTCGGGAACGGAGCGCAAAGCCGTCGGGCAGCGTCAAGTCACGGCGTGCTGCAATGGAGAGGCTGTCTTCGGTGGCGGTGATTTCCATTTGTTCCAGGGCACAGCCGGGGAGTGCGACGGAATATTCGAGCGCATCCCCAGTGTCCGTGAAGGCGAGACGCGGCTGGACACTGGGCTCTTCCGCCCGCGCGCGGGCCGGTAGGGGCCAGAATCGGTCGATGTCGTCACGCAGCTGGGCGAGGGAGCGCAGGGTGTGGGGCGCGCTCAGCCCATACAGCGCAAGTTCGGGTGCATGGCTCAGCATGGTTCGTTCTCCTTTGGCAGAAGGCCCGGGGCGCGCTAGGTCGCAGCGCGCCCCGGGCGCTCGATGGACGTGTTTGTCGGACCGGCGGACTGGGTCCTGTTCGGTCCTGGACCTTTGGGATCTGCGCATTCGGTTTTTTGTCGTCAAGGTGGGCGACGCACTTTTTTTTGCTCGAACCACCGCCCTGGGCCGGAGGCGGATCCGGCGCACATGCAGCCGCCCGTCACGGTCTTTCGCCACGCGGAAGCGTCGCAGGAAAAAATGCCGGGCCGAGAGTTGACAGACGTTTCCTGGTGTTTACCCAGTAAATATCGTCAGTGTTTGCTGCCTTCGGGTGGTGGACTGTGGAGGTCATCGCGCGGGCGCCATGCCAGACGTGCCCTTTGCCTGCTGACCGGCAGCCGCATGCTCTCTGCTTTCGTCGACCGCCCTCGGGGCCTCGTTCGAAGAAAGGAGAGCAAGATGTATTGGGAGTGCGGAGAATGTGGCGGCGTCGTGGAGCGCCCCTGTACGGTCTGCCCGGAGTGCGGGCTTGCGGTCACGCCGTTGGTGCCGGCGGATCCTGCCCCCGTGGAGCTCGAATCGATGCGCGCACTATGGCTTCGTGCGGGCTTCAACGGTCACACGCACATGGCGACGCCGCCGCCCGTCGCGGACGGCGTGTAGGCGCTGGGTCCAGTTCAGCTGAAACGCGCCGGTTTCGCCGGCGTCACTGCACAGCGATCAGGGCAAGCTCGAAGCGCATTTCCTTGCCGTTGCGTAGCACGCGCACGCTGACGCTATCCCCTGGATTGCGCCCATCGAGGGCATTGTAGAGGTCATCGTAGTTCTTGATCGCGTGATCGGCGATGCCGACGATCACGTCGCCAAGCACCACGCCGCCGGCGTGCGTTTGCAGTCCGAGCAGGCCCGCGCGCGCTGCTGGACCGTCGGCTTCGGTTGCCAGAATCACGACGCCTTGCAGTCCGAGTCGGTGTTCCAGTCGACCCGAGGGGTCGATCTGCACACCAATTCCCACCTGCCGCACCCTGCCGTGCTGGATCAGCTGTGGCACCACGCGCGCGATGGTGCTGGCTGGCACCGCGAATCCGATCCCCGCGTAGGCGCCGCTCTTGCTGAAGATCATGGTGTTCATGCCGATCAACCGCCCGCGCGAGTCCAGCAACGGTCCCCCGGAATTCCCGGGGTTGATGGCGGCGTCCGTCTGCACCATGTCCCGAATACTCACTCCGCCAATGCCCTGAACTTCGCGCCCAACGGCACTGACGACCCCCGTTGTCAGTGTGTGGTCGAGTCCAAACGGATTGCCAATCGCAATGGCTTTCTGGCCCACCGCGAGTTGCTCGCCAGAAGGCGCCAGCTGGACCGCCGTCAGCTGTCCGCTCGGCGCGGCGAGCTTTAGGACGGCGATATCCTTCTTTGCTTCGACGCCGACGACTTCGGCCGGATACGTTTTTTGGTCGAAGAGCGTGACCGCAAGCGCACGCGCGCCCTGGATGACATGGAAGTTGGTGACCACGTGCCCACGCTTGTCCCAAAGGAATCCAGAGCCGGACCCCGTCGGTACTTCGGCTGCCCGGCCCGCCATCCAATCGACGACCAAGCGCTTCTGGGTGACAAACACCACGGAAGGCGCCACGCGGCGAAACACCTCGATGGTGTTGGTCTCGTCTTGAGTCCGCGCGTCCGGCGGCAGGGGGGGCAGCGGCGCCGGCGGCGGCAGCGGCGCCGGCGGGGGGAGCGGGGGTGCCGCCCCGGAGCGCGCCGGCGATGTGCCACCCGCTGCGGGGGCTGTCGCGATCGCGTCGATCGTATCTGCGGCCGTGGGAGAAGTCTGGCGGCATCCCAGCACCACGCTTGCCGCGACCAAAACGTTGAGCATGCCATTCAGCGTCTTGTGCATGGCGTCGCCTCTAGCATGCTCGCGGCCGACAGTGGAACGCTCCGTGTTGGCTCGCGTTGGCTTCGTGTAGGCTCCGCGTGCGTCGAGCGCGTCGAGCGCGCGCTGCGTTTCAGGCGCCCGGTCAGGCGCCCGGGAAGCGGAACTGCACGGCGGAGAAGTACGTGAATGCGACGTGGGCGATGATCACCGGTGGCAGGCGCCGCTGGAACATCGCCATGAAGCTCCAGACGAGTCCGCAGCCCAGGGCTGCCAACACGAGCAGGGGATTGAGTCCGGCGCGCTCGTCGGCCAGGAAGTATGCGGTCGGTGCGAGGGAGAGCGCATACAGCAGCGCCGCGAGGGGCCAGCCCAAGCGTTTGCCAAAGCGCTCGAGCAGTTCATCTAGCACCCAGGAGCGCCACACCAGTTCTTCGAGCACCGGAATGCACAAGAGCAGCGACGTGAGCAGGATGGAGCGCTGCAGCGCTTCGCTTGAGCCGACTTGCAGATACACGCGATACAGCCAGGCCCCGCGATCGGTGCCCGACGGCGAAAAGACACTTCGGCCGATCCAGGACGCGATCAGCAGGATCGCCGCGACGAAGGCGCCGACGGACAGATCACCCCACTTGGGACGCAGCACGTCCCGGAGCGTGCCTGCGTCCCAAAGCGCGTACACGGCCAGCGCCGCCAGGGCGGCATAGGGCACGCTCAGTGCAAGCCAGAAGCTGGGGGATGCGGCGGCTTCGGGACGGAACGCGAGGGCGTTTGCCGCCGTGATCACCACGACGGCCAGCGCGGTTCGCTTCATGCGGGCGCCCCGACGCGTTTGGCGATCCAGTCCAAGATGTGATCCGCGAGCTGATACTTCGACAGCCGCGGCAGCGGCTCGAGATCACCGTTGGTTACCAGCGTGATGCGGTTGTCGTCCTTGCCGAAGGCGTCTTCGGCGTGGTTGGCCACGACGATGTCGCAGCGCTTTTGCTTCAGCTTGCGTCGGGCATACTCCGCTACTTTTTCGTCGCTGTCGGTCTCGACCGCGAAGCCGACCAAGATCGGGCGCTTTGCACTGCGCGCTGCGCCGACCTCCGCCAAGATGTCCGGGTTCTTTTTCAGTTCGAGGCTGACCGCGTCCGCTTCGCGTTTGATCTTGGTGGAGCGGGTTTCCGTTGGGCGGTAGTCGCCCACGGCCGCGGCCATGATCAACGCGTCCGCGAGCGCCAAATCTGGGCCAAGGGCCTGCCACACGGCGCTGCGCATGGCCACGGCACTGCGCACGTCTACTCGCGTGACTCCGTGGGGCGCCGCGAGGCTCGTGGGACCCGAGATCAAGGTGGTGCGGGCACCACGGGCCGCGGCGCGTTCGGCTAGGGCGTAGCCCATCTTGCCGCTGGAGCGATTGCCGATGAAACGGATCGGGTCGAGGTCTTCGAGGGTCGGACCGGCTGTGACGACGAAGTGCCGCCCGGCGAGGTCCCGGGGCGAGAGACGGATCACGGCACGGGTCGCGATCTCGTCCGGTTCGACCATGCGGCCTACGCCGCTTTCGCCCGAGGCAACTTCGCCGTGGGTCGGGCCAACGCGTTCGATGCGACCGTCCGCATCGATGGTGGCGACGTTGCGCTGGGTCGCCGGGTGGTTCCACATATTGGGGTGCATCGCAGGCGCCAGCAGCACCGGACAGGTTGCGGACAGCAGCGTTGCGGACGCCAGGTCGTCGGCGCGCCCACTGGCGATGCGCGCGATGAAATCCGCGGTTGTAGGAGCGACGATGATCAAATCGGCGCCTTGGGCGAGGGACACGTGCAGCTCGCCCTCGGCGTGCTCGGTCCACATATCCGTGTGGCACGCATGATCGCTCAGCCCGGAGAACGTGGCTGCGCCCACGAACTTCGCCGCGGACCGCGTGAGCACGACTTGCACGTCGGCGCCGGCTTTGCGCAGCAACCGCAGCAGGATCGGCGATTTGTACGCGGCAATGCTGCCCGTCACGACGAGCAGCACTTTCTTACCGAGGAGCGGTCCCTTGTGCGCTTCCTTGGGCCCGGGCGGCCGCGAGGGCGGATAGCTGCGCAGCACACGCAAGGGGGGTGGGTCCGAAGGGAAGCGCTCACTCATGGTGGTTTGAGCCTACCTCGCGCGCGCGGCGCTCGGGACACGTAGCGACTGTTTGGGTCAGAAAATCGCCACAGACGGTCTTTCCACGCCTCCGCGTAGTCGATACCGATGCGCGGACTGCTCGCCGTGCGCACCGACGTGCCGCGCAGCAACAGCAGGTTGCCCTGGCGCAAGTCCACGCCGTAGTGCGTGCGGTCGAGGGCGAGCGCTTGGCAGAGCTTGCCGGGACCGTTGGTGAGGCGGACGTCTCCCGCTTCCAGTCCGCGGCGCTTTGCCATCTGCTGCACGCCCCAAATTGGCTCAAGGGCGCGGACCAAGACGGCATGCGGCGCGCCGGTCTTTCCGGCGACGACGTTGAAGTTCCAGTGCATGCCGTACAAAAAGAACATGTAGGCGTGGCCCGCGGGACCGAACATGACTTCCGTGCGGGGTGTGCGCCGACCTGCGTAACTGTGGGCCGCGCGGTCCTCGGGGCCGCGATACGCTTCGGTCTCCACGATGCGTCCGCCCACCCATCCCGCGCGGGTTTTGTGGGCCAAGTAATAGCCGACCAGCCGGCGGGCCAGCGCCGCTACGGGTTGCTGAAGAAAGCGCTCGTCCGGGCGGGGCAAATGCTGCGGCGCGTCAATCTCTTCGGCGCTGCTGGACCGTCGCCGTCGCTGATTACCCGCCATCACGCCCATCTGTTACTCTTCCATGCCGTATGCAAGCCGCCCCGGCTTCCCTCCAACACCAGCCCAGGATCGTGGGCCGGTACGCCATCTATGGGGAAGTTGCGTCCGGCGGCATGGCCACCGTGCACTTCGGACGCCTGGTTGGCCAAGTTGGTTTTTCGCGCACCGTCGCAATCAAGCGCCTGCACCCGCAGTTTGCGAAAGATCCGGATTTCGTTTCCATGTTCGTGGACGAAGCGCGGCTGGCCGCGCGGATCCAGCACCCGAATGTGGTGCCGACCCTGGACATCGTCGCGGTCGACGATGAGCTGTTCCTGGTCATGGACTACGTCCAGGGCGAGGCGTTCTCGAAGCTGATCCGCGCTGCGCGGCGACAGAATGCTCCCGTGCCGATCCGCATCGCCATGAGCGTGATGGCTGGGGCGCTGCACGGCCTGCACGCCGCGCACGAGGCCAAGAGCGAGCGCGGGCAGCCCCTGGGCATCGTGCATCGCGACGTCAGTCCGCAGAACATCTTGGTGGGGACCGACGGCGTGGCCCGGGTGCTCGATTTCGGCGTCGCCAAGGCGGCCATGCGCGCCACCTCGACCCGCGATGGCCAGATGAAGGGCAAGATCAGCTACATGGCGCCCGAGCAAATGCGCGGCAAGGGCGTGGATCGGCGCACGGACGTGTTTGCCGCGGGCATCGTGCTCTGGGAAGCACTGACCGGGCGCCGTCTCTTCGACGGCAATGATCCCGGCGAAGTGCTGACCAAACTGCTCGAGGTGCAGGTGCCGCTGCCGACGACCGTGGAACCGAGCCTGCCCCCGGAAGCCGATACCCTGGTGATGCGCGCGCTGCAGCGCGACATGGACAATCGCTATGCTTCCGCCCGGGAGTTTGCCATCGCGCTGGAGAATTCCGGTCACGTGGCGCTGCCGCGGGAAGTGGGCGAGTGGGTGGAAGCCATCGGCGGAGACTCCCTGAACAAACGCGCCGAGCAGGTCGCAGAGATCGAGAGCGTGTCGTCCCACGTCGGTCCGCAAGTGCCGCCCATGTCGAGCCCGGCGGTGTCCCATCCTCTGGGCTCGCACCCCTTGGGCTCGAATCCGCTTCACGAGGTGCCGTCCCAGGTCACCAGCCCGTCGCAGGTCCGGCATTCGCATCTGAGTTCGCCCTCCGGCGTGTCCCAAGCGCACGTCACCAATCCGTCCAACGTCACGATGGCTAGCTACGACGCTGGCGGGTCCAACAGGCGTGGCATCGTGGCAGCTCTCGTCGGCGTGGCCGCGGCCTTGGGCATCGCCTTCGTTGTGGTTCTGCTCGTTTTCATCAATCGTGATCCCGAGGAGCCGGAACTCTTGCCTGCGGGCACGGCGGCGCTGCCCACGGGCACGACGCCCAAGGCAGAGAAGCCTGCGGCGCCGGCTCCAGTGCCCACCGCGAAGAAGGTCGACGAGTTGCCGGTGGAGCCTCCGAAAGCGGACCCGCCGCCGGAGGAAAAGCCCGCGGCGACCACGAAGAAGTACTGGCCGACCAAGCCGACATCTAGGCCGACTCCCAAAACGCCCCCGGCCCCGGCGCCCGTCGCGGCCCCCCCGAAGAACTGCAATCCTCCCACATACTTCGACAAAACAGGGGTCAAGCGGATCAAGCCCGAGTGCCTGTGAAGCGAAGCTTTGTGTAGCTCCGCCGCCAGTTGCACTACACTTAGGCATGGCTTTTCGTTTTTCGCGCACCCTCGCCATCCTTGGGGCAACGCTCCTTCCCCTAGCCGTTGCTGCTCCTGCCCAGGCGGACTCAAAAGAGTGCGCGGGGGCGTACGAGAAGAGCCAAGAGCTCAAATCCCAGAGCAAGCTCCGCGACGCGCGTGAGCAGCTCTTGATCTGCGCTCAGGCCGCGTGCCCCGACTTCATCAAACGCGACTGCGGCAAGTGGTTGGGCGAGGTCGACGGCATGCTGCCCACGGTTGTCTTCAGTGCCAAAGCCAAAGGGCAAGAACTCACGGACGTGCAAGTCAAGGTGGGCGATGCAGTTGTCGTCGAATCCCTGGACGGACGCTCGTTGCCGATGGATCCCGGCGCTCAGGTGTTCATCTTCGAGAGCGCCGTGCACGGAACGAAGGAAGTGCGTTACACCGTCAAGGAAGGCCAGAAGGCGCAGAACATCGTGGCAGATTTCGGCGGCGAGGCACCGGGGTCCGGCTCGGGTGCTGGGAGCGGCGGCTCCGTTTCCACGGACGGCGCCAGTGACAAGACCCTCGCGTATGTCTTCACGGGAGTGGGCGCCGTCGGACTCGGCGCATTTGCCTTCTTTGCGCTCACGGGCAAGAGCGATGAAAACGCTCTGGAATGCGCCGATAGCAAGACTTGCTCAGACGACGACATTGACCCGATCAAGCAGAAGTATCTCTTTGCGGACATTGGTCTCGGCGTGGGCGTTGTTTCCCTCGGCCTAGCCACGTACTTCTTCTTGAAGCCCTCCAGCGGCGCCGAAGAAGACGCGACCGCCGAAGACAGCGCCCGGGTCAAAGTCGACGTGCTGCCGACCCAAGGTGGCGGCTTCGCCAGTATCAGCGGGCACTTCTAGAGCCCCCGCTCGCCAGTTTGGACGCGGGCCGTGAACGCAGCGTCGGGCGTGGCGCAGCTACCCGAAACCGAGCAGCTTGCCGCCTTGGAAGACCAACAGGCTGCAGAGATACGCCAGCCCGGTCATATAAACGAATAGAAATGCGGGCCAGCGCCAGCTGCGCGTCTCGCGTTTCAGGACCGCCAGGGTGCTCATGCACTGGCACGCCAGCGCGAAGAACACCATCAACGAGAGGCCCACCAAAGGCGTGTAGACCGGTGAGCCGTCGGCATGGCGCTCGGCGCGGATCTTGGTGCGTAGCGATTCGGAATCTTCGTCGGCGTCACCGATGCCGTAGACCAATCCCAAGGTCGATACGAATACCTCACGGGCAGCGAATGCTCCGATGATGCCCACGCCGATCTTCCAATCGAAGCCGAGCGGCGCAAGGGCAGGCTCGAGGGCTTTGCCCAAGCGGCCGCCGTAGCTGTTCGCGAGCGCTTGGGACTGCTGCTTTACGGCTTCGCTGACCGCGGGCTCTGTGGCCGGGGGCTGCCTGGCCGGAGGCTGGGCTGCTGCTGTTGCGACGGGCGTCGCGGTGGAGGCCGCGACGTCTACCGGCGGTTTGGGAAAGGAAAGCAGCGCCCACAGTGCGATGGTTGCCACCAAGATCACGCTGCCCGCTTCTTTCAAGAATAGAAGCGCGCGATCCCACATCTGTCGCAGCACAGCCCGGGCACCGGGCATGCGATAGGGCGGCAGCTCCAAGAGCAGCGGGACGCTCTTGCCTTTGACCACGGTGCGGCCCAGTACGGCGGCTGCGCCCAGGGCAATCAGCGTGGAAAACAAGTACATGGCCACCATGAGCAGGCCCTGCACCGGAAGCCAGCCCATCACCGACGAAGGCGGAAAAAGCGCTGCAATGATCAACGTGTAGACGGGCAGCCGCGCAGAGCACGTCATCAGCGGGATCACCAGCATGGTGAGCAGACGATCCCGAAAGCGCTCCATGGTGCGTGTGGCCATGATGGCGGGCACGGCGCAGGCAAAGCCCGAAAGCATCGGTACGAACGCGCGGCCATGCAGGCCCAGTAGCTTCATTACGCGATCCATCAAGTAGGCGACCCGCGCCATGTAGCCGCTGTCTTCCAGGATCCCGATGAACAAGAAGAGCAACAAGATCTGCGGCAAAAACACCACAACGTTGCCCACGCCGCCGATGATGCCTTCGACGATCAGGTCGTTGACGACGCCAGCGGGCAGCGTCCTTTGCACCAGCTCGCCCAGCGCACCAAACGCCGTTTCGACGACGACGATGGCGGGATCGGCCCAGGAGAACAGGGCTTGGAACACCACTAGCATCACACCGATGAAGATCACGAAGCCGAAGATGGGGTGGAGCAGCACCCGGTCGACACGCTCCGAGGACGGGCGCTTCTTGTTCTGCGGGGCGGCTGAGGAATACAGACCGCGGGCGTGTTCGTCTAAGAACGCATAGCGCGTGGCGATCACCTGGCGGTCGAGGTCTTCGGCCTGCTCTTCTTGGATCCGCAGGCACATCTCGCGCGCGGCGGCTGGGAAGTCCGAGAGTTCGTCGTCCGCGTCAACGCTGAGCAGCGCCCACAGCGCCAGCGCGCGGTCCCGCTCCACACTGCCGCGCCAGGTGCTCGGCAAGGTCTCGGCGACGCGATCCGCCTGGCGCAGCAAGGGCTTTTCGTATCCCACATGCACGCGGGGTTTGGGCTTTTCCTCAAGTCCAGCCAGGATCGCGGCCTTAAGCTCGCTCAAGCCGCGCTTGTGGCGCGCGTCTGTGGCCACGCAGGGCACTCCGAAGAGCGCGCCGACGGCTTCGGCGCTCGGGGGAGCGTCGTCGACCTCGTCCATCATATTCAGGGCGATGACGAAGGGTGCGCCGAGTTCGGCGAGCTGCAGCGCGAGATACAGGTTGCGCACCAGCTGCCCGGCGTCCACGACGAGCACGACCAGCGCCGGTTCGGGATAGTCCGCGAGGCCCAGCACGGAGTTGATGGCGATTTGTTCTTCGCCAGAGCGCGCCGACAGCGAATACGCCCCGGGCACGTCGATCGCCTCGATGGAAAGCTCGTCGCTCAGCGCAATGCGTCCGGCGCGGCGTTCGACGGTGATACCGGGATAATTGCCGACGCGCGCGCGTTGTCCCGTCAATGCGTTGAAGAGCGTCGTCTTGCCGACATTGGGATTGCCGACGATGACGACCGTGCCTGCTGCGGCGGATGGCGCCGCCGCGTCGACGTCTCCAGTGTCTATGACAGCGGCTTGGCTCACGATGATCTTGCGCTGCCGGGCGCAACGGGCGAATCGGCGCAGCCGTCGAGGAGTCCGGCTTCAACGAGGTCTTCCTGTTCGACCAGGATGACCCGCACTTCGCTCGCCTCTGCCCGGCGGATGGACAGACTCGCGCCGCGCACCAGAAGCTCCAAGGGATCCCCCAAAGGCGCCACGCCCACGACGACGACCGCGGTCCCCGGCACGAGCCCCAGCTCCATCAGGCGCCGGCGAAAGGAGCGCTCGCCGCCGACGGTTTCGACGGTGACGTGAGATCCGATGGGGACTTCGGCGAGTTGCACGGCTTTGCGAGGGTGTAGCGCAATTGAAAATGGTTTTCAATTGCGCAAAATCCGCGTCCAAATCCGCGCAGATGCGGAAATCCTGCATCTTTGTTGGAACGCGCGCCCGGTGCGCGTGCCCGGACGCTGTTGTGGCACGCCGCACGCTGGCATTGCCGTTCTGCGGCCGACCGGCTAGAAACAGCTGCCGCCCCGGGGCGCTCAGGGCGTGAGCCGCGCGCGCGCGTCGCGGATCGCCGAAGCCAAGTTGTGCCCGCCCGTTGACCGGGGATGCACCCGCAGCACCTGGCGCAGCGTATCGAGCATCTCGGCCGCCGAGCCGTAGCGCCGCGCGGGATTGGGCTCCAGAGCGCGCTGGATGGCGGTGGACAAGTTGAGCGGCAGATCCATGACCCTGCTGGCCAACAGGGGCACCCGCGGGCTTTGCACCATGCGCAAGACCTCTACATCCGTGGCCGCCTGAAACAGTCGCGCGCCCGCGTAGGCTTCCCACAATACGATGCCCAAGCTGTACAGATCTGATTGCGGCGTTGGATCCTGTCCCACGGCCATCTCCGGCGCGAGGTAGCTGAGTTTGCCTTTGAGCATGTCGGGCTGCGTGATGCGTCCGCGGTCCATCGCGCGCGCCATCCCGAAATCCGCAAGCTTCGTCACGCCAACCACGTCGAGCAGAATGTTCGGCGGGGAGACATCACGATGCAGTACGGCAATCGTCTCGCCGGCTTCGTTCGTGCCGGTGTGTGCGTTGTCCAGCGCGCGCAGTACCTCAACGCCGATGGCGGTCACCATGGGCCACGGCGGGCGTTTGCCTTGGTCTGTGAAGCTGGAGACGTAGTGCCCGAAGTGAATGCCCTCCACCCACTCCGTCACCAGGTAGTGCACCCCCGCCGCGTCCACGCCGAAGTCGTGGATTTGCACGATGTTCGGATGGCGCAGGCGCGCGCCCACCCGCGCTTCTTCGATGAACATCGCGATGGCGTCGGGGTACTGGTTGAACTGCTCGTGAATGCGCTTGATGGCCACGGTGCGTCGGATCCCGTGGGCGCCGTAGGTCAGCGCTTTCCAGACCTGCGCCATGCCGCCTTCGCCCACGCACTCCACTAGAGCGTATTTGCCGTCGACGATCGCGCCGGGCTGATCGGCGGCTGCTGCTGAAGAAGGATCACTCACGCGGTCGGGCATCCTAGTATCGAGCGCTGGCGTCGCGGTGGTTTTCTTGGGGCTGGGTCGGCGCGCGCTGCCACCGCAGCGAGCTGGTCCCGGGCGATGGCTGCCTCGCCAAGTGGGCCTCCCTTTGACGTCCCATCAACCCGCGTCGGCGCCTGCATCGACGCTGCCATCCGGGGCGTCTTGCGCGTCGGAGCTTGCGTCCGCGTCGGCGTCGCCGGTTGCGTCCGGGTCAGCGTCGGGGCTTGCGTCCGCGGTGGCGTCGGGGTCAGCGTCGAGGCCCACGTCGGGCGCGTCGGCGTAGCCTGCGTCCGTGACGACACACGCGCACGAAGAATACCGTAGTCCTGACGACGCACACTGCTGCACGCCGCGGCAGGCGTCGGTGTCGCAGCTGCGAAACGCCAGGGGGGCGCACACTTGTGGAGGCGGCTCTGGTGCGGATTCTTGAGCGCAGGCAGCGAGCAGTGCGCTCGCGAAGAGCGCGACGCGGCCGGCGGACAATAGAGACTGGACAGCTCGGTTCACTGGTCGCACTTTTCCATGAATGGGGCAGCGCCACCACGCAGCATCGGACCCTGGCGCCATTCGTGTGGTGCTGTACGACGCCACGGACAGGTTCTCCGGGCTTTTGGCAGAGCGGTCTGCACAGCTTGGCGCCCGGGACGGACGCGCACTGGCCGGCCGAAGAAGGACTGTTGCGGAGGCGCCAAAGCGCGCGCCTGTCGCTGCCGCTGTCGCCCAACACGATCCCTGCTTGAACGGCCCGATCCCGCCGGGTTGGTAGTTGCGCTCTCGACACGCGGGCCACCGGGCGGCCGCTCGCGTTCGGTCACTCAACTCCAGCGTGCCCGGAAGCGCCACGTGGCCACCGCCACCCCAGACAGTGCGCCCGACGGCTCGCGGGACAGCCAATCCACGCTGGCGCCGCTTGCGCCCGCAAGCTCGAGGCAGGCAGATACGAACCCGTTGGTGCTTTCGCAGTACAGACCGCTCATGCATTCCGGCACGTGCTTCAGCGTACCGGTGAAGGACTTGCTTTCGTGATCCTCGACGCTGGCGGCGCAGGGTTCGAAGTAGCGATTGAATGCCAGCGGCAGACGCTCCGCCATGGCATGGGGCGTGGAGTTCTTGAGCAGGGGCTTCCACATGCCCGTGGAGTCCCGCACCGCTGACGCTCGGGAGCGCGCCGCGATGAAGCTGCCGATCTCGCGTCCGGCGCGCCTGGAAAGCTCTTGGAACATGCGCATCAGTGGGGAAGCGTCGTAGTCCCCGGCAGCGATGAACAGCTGCTGATAGTAGTGGGCGAAGGGGTCGTCCCCCAGAGCGCGCACGGCGGCGGAAAAGCCGCCATCTACCTTGTGTTCGGCGTACTGGCGCAGGGCCATGTATGCCAGACCGCGCACGCGGAAGGGACTCTCCCCAATCTTGAATAGCTCAGGTCCCAACGGTTCGAAGCGGAAGGCGGCCAACTCGATCCCTGCTCCCCGCTCGCCTCCGCCTGCTGGACGCTACTCGGGCAGACACACCTTCGAAGTAACCGGCGGCGCGCCGCTGCTCCCGACGAAGCGTTGCGCATCCTTGGCAGTCGTGCCGGTCAGGGTGCCGCAGTTGTCATTGAGGGTGTGGCTCTTGGGGACGCAGCTGCCGCTCTGCCCGCCGTCGAGGCTGGCGCAGAACGTGGGCGCCTTGCCCGGGCGATCGGGGCAGTAGCCCTCGCAGCTGACGGTGCAGAAGCCCTGCTCCGTGCCGCCCGGGGGCGTGAAGCGGTGGCAGGAACCCGTTGCAGAGCCGTTGCTGAATCCGCAGTCGTCGTTGGTGTCGCAGCTGTCGCCGACGAAGGGCACGGGCACCGCCTGTCCGCCGTTGAGCACGGGGAAGGTCGCCGTGTCGTCGACGTTAACGAAGGTGAACCCCTCGTTTTGTAGGGTGGAGAGCACCGCTTCCAGACTGTCCGCCGTGTTCTGGTGGATGTCGTGGAACAGCACGACGCCGCCGCCGCGCTTGCGCACCTGGGACAGGGTGTAACCGACCATATCCGAGCGGAAAGAGTCTGGCACGTAACGGAAGGTGTCCGGATGACAGTAGCCCACGCCGCCCTTGGCGGAGGCGTAGCACCAATCACCGGAATCGATGTGCCAGCCCGTGGTGATCAAGCCGTAACCTTTGACGATCTCGATCGCCGAGCAGTTTGCGGAACCAAAGGGGAAGCGGAAGTACTTCGGCGTGGTGCCGGTGGAGGCGATGATCTCGTGGGTCTGTTTGACTTGCTGGTCCACTTGACTGGACGAAAGCGTCTTCAAGTTGAGGTGCTTTTGAGAGTGGTTGGCCAGGATGTGGCCCTCGGCAAGAATGCGGGTGAGCACCGCGCGGGCGGCGTCTCCGTTGACGCGGCTGCCGTTGATGAAGAAGGTCGCAGGGACCGAGTACTTCTTGAGTAGGTCCAGCACCTGCGGCGTGGTTTCGGGGTTCGGGCCGTCGTCGAAGGTCATGGCGACGCGCTTGTTGAAGCCGCTGGAGTCGGGCACCACGACCCCGGAGCAACCCGAAGAATCCGCCTTGCCGAACTCGGTCTGCTCGAAGGCGTCCTCGAAGGCCGCGCTCTGATCCGGCGTGACCTCGGAGTGGTCGTCGTCGCTGCCACTGCAGCCGGCGACGGCGCAAGCCGCGAAAACTAAAGAAGAAAGCGTGAGTGTTCTGCGCATGGGGTGCACCCGTCCCTTGGGGGAAAGCTAGTCAGGTCGGAGTTTTCGCCAAGCCGGGCCGGGCGTCAACCCGCCCGTACCCAGCGCTTGCGCAGGCATCCACCGGCTAGCGCGCGTTCTTGCAGCAGCGCACGCCGGTTTGCGGGCCGAAATAGAACTCGTCGTGGCCGGTGGTGGCCGCCCGGCAGTTGTTCCGGCCCGCCAGCCACCAACCGCCTCGCAGCGAGGAGCGCCAGGGGCGCACGAAGCCGTCGCGCTGTGCCCACTCGTCCACGTTGCCCACCATGTTGCGCACGCCGAAGGGGCTGATGCACTCGGGGCGGCTCGCTGGAGGGACGCGCAGGTCGCGCAGCTTGCCGCGCTTGCTCAAGTTGGTCTGATCGTGGTTGCAGATCTTGGCGTTGCGCGAAAAGCCGTAAGGGTAGGGGCGCAGCTCCTCGCCCTCGCAGGCGAACTCCCACTCGGACTCGAAACACAAGCGCTTGCCCAGGCTGCCGCACAGCTCGCGAGTCATGGTCCAGGATTGATCGATCAACGGCAGCTCTGCGCCGTCCGGCACGTATTCGTCGCGGTCGATGCAAAAGCGTCGGTGTTCGCGTTCCGACAGACACTCCGGTTCTTTGGAAAACTCTGCGCAGCGGTGGTGGCTCAAGAAACCGCCCGGGCCCTGATCGTCCAAGTAGCGCAGGCAGCGATGTCGCAGCTTCGGGCAGTACATGCCGTCTACCAAGATCATCTCTGGGGGACACACCGCGGGTGCTTGGGCGTCCGCAGCCGCGTCGAGCGCCGTGGTTCGCGCGCCGTCCGGGCCCGGGGGCCCCGCATCGACCGCCGCGGCGTCGGGGCGCAATTTCAACCACCAGGGCTCCTCCTCCTCGGCGCTGAAACACATCTCGTTGCCCCGGCTGCCGGGCCCTTCCGCGAAGCTCCGGGGATCGAATCGGCACTCCATGACTGGCGGCTTTGGGGCCAGGACTACCACCGGGGTCGTGGCTTTGCGCGCCACGGGCTGCTCGTCTTCGCAACCGAGCAGCGCGGCCACGCAGAGCCAGACCAGAATGCCGGAGCGAGTCACGCCGGATCGGCTTCGGCGGGCGCCCAAGTGCCAGGCAGCGCCATGCGCATGAGGCGAGATTCGGGCGAAGGAAGACCAGGACGCATGGACGCTTCATCGTACACGACGCGGGCAGCGGACTCCAAAGGAGCGGCAGAACCTTGCCGCGCCGCCGCGGGCCGGCCGGGCCCGGCGCGGGCTGCACACGAATAGGGGCATTCCTCCGTCGGCGAAGTCGGTTACTCTGTTCCCGTGGGGAACTACCGAGATGATCGCGGTGCGCTCCGCGAGGCCAATGCGGACCTCGAGGACGAGCTTGCTGCTCGAGAGCAACAGCTGGCCGAGCGGGAGGCGGAGCTGGCCCGCAAGCGCGACGAGTTGGCAGTCAAAGACGCTGAGCTCGAAGAACTGCGTCTGCGCGTCGCGCCCGAGCCCGCGCCGAGTGCCGCACCCGGGACCTGTGCCGCCTGCGGCAAGTCGAACCAACCGCACTACAAATTCTGCTTAGGTTGCGGCGCGAACCTCCCCGAAGCCGCGACCCACGCCGCAAAGCCAGCCTCGCAGATCACGGTGGAGCCCCTGACCAAGACGCCGGACAAGCGCGTGGTTACCGCGCTCTTGACGGTCATATGCATCGCGGTGCTGATCGCCGTCGCCTTCGCGAGCATGCGCTAAGCGCGTGATCGCCGGGGCGACAATGCGCGCGTGGGTCCGCGCCAGAGGCTTTGGCCGGGGTGGTCGTGGATGCGCCTCGCGTTCTTGCCGACTCATGGAGTCACCCGGCGTCGATAGGGCGTGCCAAATCCGGAACGATCTCAAACCCCACCAAGCCTTCCAGCTGTCGCGGATCCATCTTGATCTTTGCAGAGCGGGAGCCCGCACCGATGATCACCCACTCGGGCTCGAGCACTCGCGAATCCACCCAGACCGCCAGCTCCTGGGGCAGACCGAAGACCGTCACACCGCCGATCTGTTGCCCGGTCAGCTCCAGGGTCAACTCGGCGGGCGCAAAACTGACCTTGCGAGCACCGAGCTTCTTGCGAACCAATCCGTTTACGTCGAGCCGAGTGTGAGCGAGCACCAAACACACGACGTGTAGTCCCGGGGGCTTTTTGGAGGCGACCAAGATGGCGTTGGCGGATTGCTCGACGGGGACGTCGTAGGCGTCACAGAACGCGGCAGTGTCGGCGAGGTTCGGATCGCACGCGACTACCTCATACACGATGCCTGCCGCGTCGAGTGCCGTGAGGACTTTGGGGTCTGCTGACATTTCTTGCTCCCTGCTGCGGAGTCACTGCCGGAGACTGGGCGGTGCGGCAAGGCGGCACGGCAGGCGGCTCCAGCGCTCCGTGCGGTTCCGGATGGCGGCACTGGTCCCCCGCACTCCACCGCGGTGAGGAAACGGCCGCGTTCCTAGGATCGCGTCAGCAGACTCACTGAATGAGACAAGCCCCCCTCGGATGGCTCAGGTCCGGCTTCCGCACGCTGTCGAAGCAGCCTGAAGGGTGTCGGACGAGTTGTCCTTGCTCCGTGACCGGGACTGAGACAAAGCCTCGGATAGGCCCCTTGGCGGAACGGCAGACGCAGGGGATTTAAAATCCCTCGCCAGCAATGGCATCCCGGTTCGAGTCCGGGAGGGGCCACTTTGGATCACGGTTGCTGTCGCGCGAACTGAGGAGCGGCCTGGTGCGCCGGACTCGTCCTTGGGTGCCGGCTGGAGGCTGAACGAGGGGGCGTGTGCGCGCGAAAAAAACGCTTTGTATACATATCAATTTTGGGCGTCCTGAACCCCCGTCGCCCGTGGAAAGGACGGTTGCTTGGCGTCCCGATCCCCCGTCGCCCGGTCCCCCGCGGTCTCGCTCTCCCGTCGCCTGTGGAAACGACGGTTTGCTCATGATCGAGGAACCACTCGCGCGGCGGCGCTAGCTGTACTTCTTTAGTTCTAGGCGCGCGACTAGGCCGCGGTGGACTTCGTCGGGGCCGTCGGCGAGGCGGAGGGCGCGGGCCATCAAAAATAGGCGGTTGAGCTCTGGGTCGGACATGCCCTCGCCGCCGTGGATTTGCATGGCGGCGTCCACGACGGACTGCAGCACATTCGGCGCGATGACCTTGATCGCGGAGATGTCCACCAAGGCTGCCATCGTGCCCATGGTGTCGAGGGCCCACGCGGCTTTCAGCGTCAGCAGGCGCGCTTGGTCGATGGCCATGCGGGAGTTGGCGATGATGTCGCGATTGCCGCCCAGTTCCGAGAGGCGCTTGCCGAACGCCACGCGATGGGTAGCGCGTTCGCATAGGCGCTGCAGCGCGCGCTCCGCGGCGCCAATGGCGCGCATGCAGTGGTGGATCCTTCCGGGCCCCAACCGACCCTGGGCGATTTCAAAGCCACGCCCGGGGCCGGCAATGATGCTGCTGACGGGCAGGCGCACATCCTTGAACAGCAGTTCCCCGTGGCCGTGGGGTTCGTCCAGGTGACCGAACACCGGCACCATGCGCAAGATCTCCAGACCCGCAGCATCCGCGGGCACGAGCACCATGGAATGCCGCTCGTGGCGACCTGCGTTGGGATCCGTCACGCCCATGAAGATGAAGAAACCGCAGCGGGGATCGCCTGCGCCGCTCGACCACCACTTCTGACCGTTGAGCACAACCTCGTCGCCGATGACTTCGCAGGTGGCCTGCATGTTCGTGGCGTCGCTGGACGCGACCGCGGGCTCCGTCATCGCAAAGCAGGAACGGATCTCGCCCGCCAGCAGCGGCGCGAGCCAGCGCTGCTTCTGCTCCTCGGAGCCGTACTTCACCAGTACTTCCGCGTTGCCGGTATCCGGCGCGCTGCAGTTGAACACCTCAGGCGCCAAGAAAGAGCGGCCCGTGATCTCGGCGATGGGCGCGTAGTCGCGATTGTCGAGGCCCGCGCCATATTCTTCGTCGGGCAAGAACAGATTCCACAGCCCGAGGCCCTTGGCTTCGGCCTTCAGCTCTTCGAGGATCGGCGGGACCTTCCACTCGCGCCAATCTTCACTGCCGACGAGCTGCGCGTAGTACGTCTTCTCATTGGGCACTACGCGCTCGTTCACGAAGCGCTCCACCTGGACCATGACTTGGCGCGCGCGTTCTGAGTGTTCGAAGTCCACTATTGCTGCTCCTTCGCTGCCGGCCGCGCTGAGCGCACCGCGTGGGAAGAGTGCCCCAGCGTCACACTGCGCCTCGACCCAAAAATACACGCCGGCCCCACATCGCGCCGCCTCGCGTCATGCCCGCCAGGGCCCCACAGTGTGACTCCAATGCCACGCCTGGCGCCGCGTCGATCACGAAAATTCTTTGAATACTGCGCTGGCGCGCAAGTTGCTTAAGGAGTTTGCTCTTAGCTTTGTCAGTTGCCGCGGGGGCCCGGGGCGACATCTGGAGGAACTCATGAAGCCAAACTCTTGGTGGGGGCGGAGCTGCGTGCTGGCGTTGAGCACGGCGCTTCTTTTCGTTTCAGAACCAGCGCAGGCGTGCGGTGGGACCTTTTGCGACGCGCCGGGGCAGGGGCAGGCGCCGATGCCCGTCGATCAAACCGGCGAGAACGTGCTCTTCGTCATGGCGGACGGCTGGGTCGAGGCGCACATCCAGATCCAATACACTGGGGATCCCGAGCGCTTCGCCTGGGTCATTCCGGTGCCAAAAACCCCGGAGCTCAGCGTCGGCTCCCAGCCGATGTTTCTCAATCTGCTGAATGCGACGGTGCCGTCCTTCACGCTCAATACGCGTTTCGACTTCTGCGGCGGCGGAGACGACTCGTCGTCGAGCGCGGGCTGCGGCATGTCCTCGGATGACTCGGGCAGCGCGAGCTTCGCGCCGAATCGGGGCGGAGGTGGCGCAAAGAACGACGCGCCGACGGTGAAGCTGCGCCAGTCCGTGGGCGCCTTCGAGGCCGTGGTGCTGAAGCCAACAACCGCCCAAGGCATGGTGGACTGGCTCGAAGTCAACGGCTTTGATGCGGACGCCGCGGACGCGGTCCCGATCATCGCGGACTACGTGAACCGGGACTACGAGTTCGTAGCCATCAAGCTGCGGCCAGCGGCGGGCGCGGACGAAATCCACCCGCTGGTGTTGCGCTACCAGGGGGACGAACCCTGCGTGCCGCTGAAGCTGACGGGGATCGCTGCCGCTGACGACATGGCGGTGCGTGTGTTCTTCCTCGGAGAGCGCCGGGTGGTGCCCACGAATTTCAAGCACGTGGTCATGAATCCTGCTCAGTTAGACTTTCGAGGTTTGGGGTCGAACTACAACCTGGCGGTGTCGCGCGCCGTGGACAGTGCGGTGGCGAACGGCCACGCCTTCGTGACTGAATACGCCGGCCCCAGTCAGGTGACCCCCCGCGCCGGCCTCTACAATCCCGCGTGGTCGAGCGCAGACTTCTCCACGACAACCGCAAGCGGCGTGACCACCAAGTTGACCACGCTCGGCCTGCTCGCCTGCAACAGCGCGACGGACTGCACCGCGCCCCACCCGCTGGTGTTTGCCCTACTCGATCGCCATCTGCCACCACCGGCAGGCGTGGAAGCTGCGGAGTTCTACGCCTGCGTCAGCTGCTTCGAATCGAGCACGGAGCCCTTGGCCTGGGACCCGGACGGCTTTCAGACGGATTTTCGTTTGATGATCGCCGAGCCGGGGAAGCGCGCCAACGCCGTCTTGGCCGCGTACCCGTACCTGACGCGCATGCTGACACGCATCTCGCCCTCGGAAATGAGCGTGGACCCAATGTTCAAGGAGTGGGCGGAGCCGCTGCCTGACGAGCCGAACAGTCGCACGGCCACGCAGGTACAAGACTGCGATGGCAATTGGTACACGCAACTTGCCGACGGCCGGGCCGTCTACGGTGGCAGCATGGGCACCTCGCCCGTCCTGCCCACGGACATGCCCTGGGCGGAGCGCATCGAAGAGTACACGGACGCGGGCGCAATCATCGTGTTGGTCGACAACGCACCGCTGATCGATCAGGTCCTGGGGCGCATGCGGCCGCCTGCCTCAGTTGACGTGGATACCGAGAGTTCGAGTGCGGCTGGCTGTGGTTGCAGCTTGCCGGGACGCGGTTCGGGACACGGCATCGCCGCAAGCTTGATGCTGGGCGCCCTGCTGTTGCGTCGCAGCAAGCGTCGCCAGCGCCGGGCAGTGCGCTGAGAGCCGAAGGTCAAGCGCTCGCGTTCCACGCGGAACGGGTCGCTTGCAGGGACGGCACGGATCTGGCGTGGCGGCCGCAAGCGATGTAGTTTCGGACCATGGATCCGGGGAGCATTCCCGAGTTGTTGCTGCGGCACTGCCGCGCGTGCCTGGGCGACGGCGGATCGCCAGCGACCGACACGCGCCTCGAGCAAGTCGGCGAGATGCGTCTGGCTGAGAACAAGGCCTGGATGCCCTTCACCGCAGAGCAGTGGATGTCCGCTTCGGAGGTGGCGTTCTGTTGGCACGCCCGGTTCAAGATGGCGCCGCTGCTCACTGGCGTGGTCGAGGACGCCTACGAAAATGGCCACGGCCGACTCGATGCGAAGATGTGGGGGGTGATCCCCGTGGCGCACGCCCGGGGTCTGGAGATCGATCGCGGCGAGGTCCAGCGCTACCTCGCGGAGTTGCCTTGGAATCCGACGGCGATCTTGCACAACCCACACTTGCATTTCGCGGAAGGCGCTGACGGTCCGGTGCGCGTGTGGTGCGGGGATCCGGAGACCCACGTGGATTTCCAGTTCGACCCGCAGGGCCGCATCACTCGAAGCTTCAGCCGAACCCGCGTGCGCGCGGGACATGGCGTCGCGCCGTGGGAAGGCACTTTCCACGACTACGCGGAGTTCGATGGCATGTGGGCGCCCACCCGCGCCGAGGTTGCCTGGCATTCCGCTGCGGGTCGATTCGAGTATTGGCGCGGGCGGGTGACCTGGTTTGGAGCGCGGTGATGGCGGCTTGGCTGGGAAGGTAGTCCGAAGGGCGGGCGTACCAAGTCCGTCAGAGCGATTTTTCGCCACTTTGCGGGAGCACGCAGAACATGAAAGTTGACCGGGAAAGCTTCCTTGCTGCCACTCTCGCTCTGAGCGCCGCGCTCGCCACGGGCTGCGATCTTCCCGCTGAAATCGCGACCCGCCTCTCGCCAGAGAAGCAGGGGGCTGCCGAACCTGGGGCCGCGCCCGAAGCCCCCGCTGCCGGCACCACTGAAGCGGACAATGCGGTGGACCGCGGCGGCGACGGATTCGAACGCGGACCCGCGAGCGGTCCCGGGGCGCAGCAGCTGCCGTCGCCGACGATCGAAGCGGGCGGCAAGCAGTTCGCAGCGCCGACGAAGGAAGCGGGCGGAAAATTCACGGCCCCCACCAACGAAGGGGCGAAGACGCTTCCAGCCCCGACCAAAGAAGCCGGCATGCCCGCCCCGACGAAAGAAGCGGGCGGCTTTCCGGCTCCCACGAAAGAAGCTGGCGGCTACAAGAATCCGCCCGCGCCGAGCAAAGAGCGCTGATCTGCCCGCACGGCGGACGCTGAGATCGTCGGGCGCTCCTGCCGCGCAAGCTGTGCGCGTGCGCGCCGTCTCCCGCAACCGCTGCGCGTGTGCGGTGACAAGTTAGGCTCAGAACGCTGCGGTCTGAGTCGTGCATGCCCGCTGCGCCGGAGGGAACAGCATGCGCGTCGTCTTGATTGGCTCGGAGCTCGAAGAGAACCTGGCGATTCGGTATTTGGCGGCGGCGCTGGAGGCCGCCGGGCACGAAACGCGGTTGCTGGCGTTTTCCAGCAGCAGCGACACGACCCCGGTGCTGCAGCAGCTGCGGGAGGGGCAGCCCGCGGAGCTGATCGGCCTGTCCATGACCTTCCAGCGCCGCGCCCAGGAGTTCGGTGACCTCGCCAGCGCCATCCGTGCCGCGGGCTTTGCCGGACACCTCACGGTGGGCGGACACTTCCCGACCTTCGCTTACAAGGAGGTGCTCGAACGGTTTTCCGCCATCGACAGCGTCGTGCGCCACGAGGGCGAGCTCACGCTAGTGGAGCTCTGCGACGCTCTCGACGCAGGCGCGGATCTTGATGGCATCGCGGGTTTAGTGCATCGCGCAAGAGGTGGCGCGCTGCACGTGGCTCCGACGCGGCCGCTGATCGCGGACGTGGACTCGATCCGCTTTCCCACTCGGGTCGGAGCGCCGCAGCTACACATGGGGATCCCTGCGGCGTTCGTGGTCGGCAGCCGTGGTTGCTACGGGCACTGCACCTTTTGCTGCATTCACGCCTACATCAAGGACGCCGGCGGCAATCTGTACCGCGAGCGCAGCGCTGACAACATCGCCGACGAAGTGGCCCAGCTGCGCCTCGAGCGCGGGGCGCGCATGTTGGTCTTTCACGACGACGACTTCTTTACGCGGGACGCCGAGCGCGACTTGCGTCGGGTCACCGCCCTACGCGACGCCTTCCGAGCTCGCGGCGTGACGGACGTCGCGCTGGTGCTCAAAGCGCGTCCGGATGATCTCGACGACGCTGTCTTTCGGGTGCTGGACGAGATCGGGCTGTTGCGCGTGTACATCGGGATCGAAGCCGGGAGTGTGCAGGGGCTCAAGACCCTGGGGCGCGGTGTGGACATCCAGGCCAACCAATCCGCTTTGGACTTTCTGCGTGAGCGCGACGTGTACGCCTGCTTCAACATGCTGATTTTCGACCCCGAAACGCGCCTTCGGTCGCTGCGGCAGAGCTTGGACTTCCTCGATAGGAACGCAGACGTACCCATGAACTTCTGCCGCACGGAAATCTATCCGGGTACGCCGCTGTTCACGAAGCTCGACCGCGAAGGGCGCCTGGTCGGAGATATCTTCGGCTGGGACTACGCCATCAGTGATCCCGCGGCGGAGCGTGCGTTTCGGGTATTTGCCAGCGCGTTCTTGGATCGGAACTTTCGCTGCGACGGGCTGATGAATGCCAATCTGTCCTTGGGGTACTACCTGCACTTGCTTAAGCAGTTCTACCCGCGCTCGCTCACCAGTGGACTGCGGGAGCTAGCTACGGGCGTGTGTCAGCGTGTGAACCGGGACTCCGTGGCGCATATGCGCGCGATCGTCGACTTCGCCGAAACGGAGCGTTCCAAGGACCCCGCAGCGATGCGGGAGTTCACCTCCGAGATGTGCGAAGCGGTCGAGCACACCGGTCGCCGCCTCGAGGTTCAAGTCGCCGAAGCCAGTCGCGCCATGTTGGACGCTGCTCGGGGAACTCTGCGCGCGCGCCCCATTCCCCGTTGGACGGCGGCGGCAGCGGCTGCCATTGCGCTGTCGCCTTTGGCGTGTGATCCGCTGATGCCGCCCCCGCCGGACCCACTCCCGCCGCCGAACTTGAATCACCGGGATGGAGGTGAGCCCCTCGAGCCCGAGGGAACAGGAGGCTCGGACTTCGCGCAGCCGCCGCCGGATCAGGCCGAAGACGCGGGAGTCATCGCCCTCCCCCCACCGGATCCCCCGCCCCCACCGCCGACCCACCCGCCACCACCGCCGCCGCCGGATCCACTGCCCCCGCCAACCATCAAGAAGTGACGTCCGCGTCGTTGTCTTTGGCTGCAGTTGCGGGCTTTGCCCTGGAGCGTGCCACCGCAAGGAGCTGCCCAGCGAACACGCCACAGAATACGATGACCGCGAAGGTGGCAACGCGCTGGGACGCCGGGACCCATAGCGTGAGCGGCGCGCTGAAGAACTGAGTGCGCGCGTAGAGAGCGAAGCTTGCGACGCCAAATGCCAACGCGACGCTGCCGGACAGGCCGCTGGGACGCGTCTGCGGGCTGCGGAGCAGCGCGTGCAGCGCAACGAGCGCCGCGCCAAAGGCTGGTAGGCTGGCGAGCAACACCGCCAGCCCGTGCAGCGCGCCAAAGCGATCCGACGGCAGGAGTATCACTGCGACCGTGCCGAGCGCCGAGGTCAGGCCCAGACTCCGCACCGCAAGGCCGCTGGCCTTGCGATTCGGGAACAACATGGGTGCCGCCATCCACACGCCGAAAAGCGCGGCGGTCTCGCACAGCATGCCGATGCGTGCGAAGGCCGCGCCAGTGGCGTTGTCCGCACCGCTCAACGCGCGGGCGTGCAGCAGATCGCACAGAAAGTTTTCCCAAAATGCGTGGCCGACGTGTTCCGGCCGCAGCCAGGTCCCGCCGGGGTAGAGCGCCATGGCCGTGAGCATGCAGGCGACGAACGCCAGATTCAGACCCAGGATGGCCAGCCCCGCCGTGCGCATGGGGTTCATGGCTCAGACGCGCGACGGCGTTCGACGACGATGGCGACTGCGCCGGGCAAGCTCACAAGCAATTGCAGCACCCCCAGCAGCATGGAAACCGCCACGGCGCCGGAAGCTGGCATGCCCGCCATGGAAAACAGCGCGATGCTGCCGCCCTCCCGCACGCCCCAGCCCGCCAAGGAAATGGGCAGCGCGGAGAGCAGCACGATGGGAGGCACCAGCAGCACTGCGTGCGCAACACTCAACTCCAACTGCAGTGCACGCGCGAGTAGCGCAACGACGGCCACGGTGATCAAATGAGCCGCTAGGGAAGCCGACAGCGCCAGGGGCGCAACCCGCGCGTCGACGAGGGCGTCGCGTAGCGTCGGTCCGAAGCTGGCCAGCGCAGTGAGCAAGCGATGGTCGGATTTTGGCAGCACGCGATCACTCACAACGACGGCGCACAGGGCGATCAACACCAGCCCGAGCCCAGCTCGGACCGCCGCGAGCCCGGGCGAGGCGTCCAGCGAGTCGTGCAACCACGGCTGCCCAGCAAGCACGATACTCGCGAGGGCCAAGAGGGCGAAATATCGATCGGTGATCGCGACGCCGATGGCTCGGGTCAGGGCAAGCCCGGAGCGTTGCAGCGCCACGGTGCGCCATGCGTCGCCTCCCACAGTCGGCACCGCTTGACTCATGAGCAAGCTGGCCAGCTGGATCCGCAGCGCCTGGCTGGTGGAAAGCGCTGCGCCGGCCTTTCGGCTCAGGAGCGCGAAGCGCAGCGTGGTTATCGGCCACTGCAGCCCAAGGACCACACAGGCGGCGCAGAGCAGCACCCAGTCGGTTCGTGCAAGTAGCGCGAAGGTCCCCGCGAGATCCACGCGCGTGGCAATGATCCCCAGGGCGGCGACGCTGACCGCAAGCTTCAGCGTGGTCGAGAGTGCGGAGTGGCGCGCGGCTGCGGCGCCCTCGTGCAGGCGCTCCGAACTCACGGCGGATCGCAGAACAGCTGCGCCTCCGCCCAATTCGCCCAATCATTTTCCGGGCCGTCGTCCGCGTTGTCGACGATGTCCGCGAAGACGTAGAATCGGACCGACCCCGCGTCGCCAACGGCGTCGTCCACGCCCACCTCCGCGGTGAAGCCACGACAGCGACGGTACAGGTCGATCACGATGCGTCCCGGTGGGTGCATGCCGACGCCTTTGCCGAAAACGCGCCCGTTGATGCTGAGAGTGGTGCCATCGCCGGAATGCTCTGCGCCGTTGGATTGGTCGACCTCGATGGGGCCCCAGCTAGACGAGCTTGCGTTCCAGCCCCAATCCGAGAGCCAGTAGCCGCCGCTTGGTGTTGGCTTCAGGTCCGGCTTTGCGCGGCGCATGCCGGGGCGAACCAGGTGGTCCGGCAGGCTGTCGTCGCGGGGTTTGAGGGGTTTGCGCGCCGCCGCCTCCGAGGGGGAACGCGGGTGCCAAATGCTCTCGAGCTTGAGCCCCAGCCAGCCGGTCTTGACGTTGGGGGACTCACCGACGGACTGCAGCACCAGCGGCGCGTCGTCTTCGGCCCAGAACGTGACCAAGAAGGGGTAGCTGTCGCGATGTGGAAGCTCCGGCACGGCTGCAGGCTGGCCGAATAAGAGCCGCGTCGGAGTCGTCAGTAGTTCGGCGCGGAACTCCACGGGCGCAGCGCCCACGAGGTCACAGATCGCAAACCGCCCTGACAAAGTATGGAAGCCGCGCTTGATTGGGATTTCGACCGAGCTGCGTGGCGGCACCACCAGCGCGGGCTCGCCGTAGCATCGCTCCATCCGAGGCGCGCGTGCTTCGCTTGTCACACGCGCGATGTGCATTCCGAATTCCTCGCTGGCCTGCTTCTCAATGGGCTCTGCACTTTGCTTTTGCGTGCTGCACGCAAGAAGGCAGCAGAGCGTTGCGGGCATCGCCGCACCCAAGAGCCGGAACACCGCGCTAACTTATCACGGAACTCCGGGGGTTCCGCGACGGGTCAATTCGCAAGAGTTGCGTGCTAGCGTGGCGAACGTGTCCGAGGTCAGTCGCTGGTCCCGCCCGCGCGCATTCCTCCGCATCGTCGCGGTCATGGGCCTTTTGCTGCTTGCCACGTGGACCACGCGGCGCAGCCTCGGCTTTGCAGAGCCCGAGCCTCACGAGTCTTGTCCAGAACGACTCTCCCGTCGCTATCTGCCCTTGAAGCCGCACCTGCCCAGTAGCGGTGTGATTGGCTACATCGGGCCGGAGTTGACTGAAGACGGCTGCAACTCGAAGTTCATGGCGCAATACGTGCTCGCGCCGCTGCTTGTCACGCATGTTTGGGAAGAGAACATCCGGGCCGTCGCTCGCCGCACGGACTTCGTCGTTCCCGTCACCCTGCCGCTGGTCATCGTGGATCAGGCCGAACCGGAAGCGGCGAACTGGATCCGCGATAGTCCCCAGTTCTCGCTATTGATGGACTTTGGCGACGGCGTCCTGCTCTACGGGCGCGCGCGATGACCACGGCGCTTCAGGTCATCTTGCTCCTATTTGTGCCCTTGGTCACCGGCGTGCTGATCGTGCAGAAGGCGCTGGGCCGGGTCAGCCCAACGGGCACGCTGCCGCTCGGCCTTGGACTCGGCCTCGGGCTCTGCGGGCTTTTGGCGTTTGTCTCTCTCGTTGTCGTCGACACAGTGGTGTTGGCTTGGGAGTTGGCGCTCTTTGCGCTGGTCGTATTCTGGAGCGCCAAAGGCAGCCCATCGAAAACGTATCCACGAATCGCGGAACGGCCGACGCCCGCCGGGCGTTCGTTGCTACTGGCCGCGAGCCTTCTTGTCGCCATCTGCGTGGGGATTTTCATCGTGCAGGCGAGACAGTCGCCCCACGGCGGCTGGGACGCCTGGGACTTCTGGAATATGCGCGCGCGCTTCTTCCATCGCGGAGGCGAAGCTTGGGCCAACACGTTCTCGCAGATCCCGTGGTGGTCGCATCCGGAGTACCCAGTGCTGCAACCCGCCATGGTGGCTCGAGGGTTTCGGGTGCTGAGCAGTGAGACGGTGCTCGTCCCGATGCTGCTCGGCTTCGTCTTCACCTTTGCGGCGGTGAGCGTTCTCTATTTCGGGGTCAGCACGCTGCGAGGGCGCAGCCAGGGGTTGCTTGCGGCCATCGTGCTGTGTTGCTCGCCCTACTTCCTGTATCACGGCACTGAGCAGTACGCAGATAACCCCCTTGCGTTCTTTTTCCTGGCTTCGGTCGTCTGCGCCGCGCTGTATGACCATCGCGAGGGCCGCTGTTCCAGCGCGCTCTTGCTCAGCGGCCTCTTCGCGGGACTCGCGACGTTCTTGAAGAACGAGGGGTTGATGTTCTTTGTCTGCTTTGCGTGTGCACGCAGCGTGTGGGTGTGGCGCAAACGCGGGCGGGCGGAGTGGAAACACCAGGCGTGGACCTTCATGGCTGGCGCCCTGCTGCCACTGACCGCCACGGCCTTCTTCAAATTCAACTACGCCGTGATGCCCGACAACGCGGAATTCTACACGCGACAGTGGAAGGAATGGGACCGCGGATTCGTCGAGCATGTCCTGGCCAACGCGTCGGACGCGAAGCGCTATCGGGGATTCTTCCGCGCTTGGGGCCATCACCTCGTAAGTTTCGACGCATGGGTCGTGCCGCTGGCGTACCTACTTCCGGCCTACGGCGTGATCATGGGGCGGGACCCCAATCGCCCACGTGGCATGATTGCTACGATGTTGGGCACCTTCGCGCTTCAAGCCTTGGGGGTGTCGTTGCTATTTTTGCTGTGGTCCACCTACGACATTTTCGAACATATGGACGCGCTCGGTCGCCTACTGTTGCAGATGCTGCCCACGGTGCTGTTCGTGCTGTTCGCTGCGGTGAAGACGCCGTTCGAGGTTGAACTATTGCCGGATGAAGACGCGGCGGCACCTTTAGGATGAGTATGGCGGGGCCGCGCACTCTGTCCTACGAAGACCTGGTCGAGGCCTACAACCAACGTCTTGGATCCGTCCTGCGTGGATTCGATTCAGGTGTGGTGGGACTTGAGAGTTGGGTGCCCACCTCCGAGCCCCTTTCGAGCGTAGCCGGCTTGCTGGACGCAACGCGAGCCGCGGGTGAAGCGGGACTGACCGTGCTGATGACCCCAGAGAACTACGCGATTCACAGCTCCGATCAGTGGGCACAGCTTGGCGCGCGTCATGGCGCGTTCTCGGTTTCCAGCGATGGAAGCTGCGCGCGCTTGGTGTTTTCGTTCCAGGCGACCGAGCCGAGATCTTCCGTCGCTCCGCAAGGCGGGGGTTCCGCGGGAGCCGCTGTGTCCAAACGCCGCACAGCGGACGGCGCTGCGGGCTTGCCTCCCGAACCCGAACGCTTGCCCGCCGCGTACCGAGCCAATGTAATCGAGGCGGCCAGAACCTGCGCATGGGAGGGCTATCTGGAAGACACAGCGGGTGCTGCTGTGATGACCCACGTTCAGGCCACCGACGCAAACTGGCGGCTGGAGGCCCTGGTGGGTGCAGACCACGTCGTTCTGCATGCAAGGCACCACGGAGCCGCTGCTGAAGATGAGCGCGGAGTGTTGGAACTTCTATGTCGCGCTGCGCGTCACAAGCCTATCCTGGAGTGGGCCGATCATGGCGCCCTCGTCGTCATGGAGCGTTCCCGAGACGCGAGGGGCGCGGCCGGCGTTCCGGGGGTGCCCACCCCAGAGAACACGTCGCAGTTATTCGCCCGCGCCAACGCCCTGTGCCGCGCGCTTTTCGCGAGGTACTGCGAGCTGACCGGCTATGTGCAGACCGACAATCGCTTCGATCCGCGCGCCAGCGCTGACTGGCTGCGGCTAACGGCCGAGCAACGCCTCGAACGTGTGCAGGCCGAGTTTGCCGCGGCGTGCGCCGCGGCCGGCATCGCAGAAGGCCACGCGGAGGTCGCGGAACTGAAAGACGCCAGCCGCGTGGTGATCCGCCTCAGCGAAGCAGTCGCCCCAAGTCGGCGGGGCAGTCTCTTGTTTCGCCTGGAACGCGAGCTTTCCGAACGCGTAGAGCCGTCTCTGAGCGTGGAACGGGACGCACGCAAGGACATCAACCAGATCCGTCGCCTTTGAGGCCGCGGCGCGGTAAGATCTGATGTTCCCCCTCGGAAGGCTTCGTGTCGGATAGCCCTGCAGATCTCATCCTCGACGGTACTAAGCTCGCTTGGCACCTCGACCGGGTTGCCGCCTGGCAGCGCGGTGAACGTATCGCTCCGATCACCATCGACATGGCGTTGACGCGGGCTTGCAACTACGCCTGCCATTTTTGCTACGCGATGCTGCAGGAGAACGAGCGCAGTCAGATCACCAAACAGGTGATCACGGACTTCTTGGACGACGCGGCAGAGATCGGCGTGCGAGGCGTCAGCCTCGTCTCCGATGGGGAGAGCACGATCAGCCCCGTCTTCGTCGATGCGGTTCGCCACGGCAGTGAGTGCGGTCTGTCCATGGCCTGCGGAACGAACGGCTTCGTGCTGACCGAGGCCAAGGCGGAGCAGGTGCTGCCCCATCTGACATATTTGCGCATCAACATCTCTGCTGGAGAGCCCGCGCGCTACGCCGAGATCATGGGCGCCAAGGAGGAGTGGTTCCATCGGGTGTGCGAAAACATCCGCGCCATGGTCGCCATCAAAAAGCGGCACAATCTGCCGGTCACCATCGGCATGCAGATGGTCCTCATGCCGCAGTATCGCGACCAGATCCTGCCCCTCGCGCGCTTGGGTAAGGAGCTCCGGCCCGACTACCTGGTGATCAAGCATTGCAGTGACGACGAAGATGGCAGCCTGGGCGTCGACTACGGCGCGTATGAGGCATTGCACGACGAACTTCTAGCGGCCGAAGCGTTAAGCGACGCCGAATACCGAGTGCAAGTGAAGTGGTCGAAGATCCGAACCGGGGACAAGCGCAGCTATCAGCGCTGCTACGGTCCTCCCTTCATGTTGCAGATCTCCGGCTCCGGACTGGTGGCTCCTTGCGGCATGCTTTTCAATCAACGCTACGAAAAGCTGCATATCGGCAACATCTGTCAGCAACGATTCAAAGATATCTTCCACAGCGATCGCTACTGGGAGGTGATGCGCTACTTGGCGTCGCCTCGCTTTAATGCCCAGAAGATGTGCGGCAGCCTTTGCCTGCAGCACAAAGTCAACGAAGTGCTGGACGGCGTGCAGAAGGGTCGCCTGCCTCTGGTAGCGCAAGCCGGCCCACCCCCCGCTCATGAAAACTTCGTATGAGGCGCGCAGTGACCGCCAAGACAGCGACTATCACCGTGATCGTGCCGGCCTTGGACGAAGAGTTGCACATCGAAGCCGCCGCCGCAGAAGTCACCGAAGCGGTGTCCGCGCGCTTTTTAGATTGGGAAATCCTTCTGTTCAACGATGGCAGCCGTGACCGAACCGGCCCATTGATGGATCAGATCGCCGCGCGCGACCCTCACGTGCGCGTGGTGCACAATGAACGTTCGCGAAACCTTGGGGGCGTTTACAAGCAGGGCCTGCAAATGGCGCGTTTTGAATACGTGCTGATGGTCCCGGGGGACAACGAAAACCCAGCGACGGCGCTGCATGCCCCGCTTGCCGCCGTGGGGCTGGCCGACATCGTGTTGCCCTTTCCCGAGGACAACGCCGTGCGTTCCGCCTTCCGCAACACGCTTTCGGGCGCGTATACGAAGACCGTCAACCTGCTCTTCGGTTTGGAACTGCCGTACTATAACGGCACAGTGATCCACCGTACGAATCTGGTACGTAGTGTCGACATCGGTACAGACAGTTTTGCCTATCAAGCGGAGGCGCTGGTGAAGCTTTTGTCGGCGGGCTGCAGCTTCGTTCCTGTCGGCATCACGGTTGTGCCGCGCGCGGGTCGGAAGTCTAAGGCCCTGCGATTGAAAAACCTGCTGGGCGTTGCGGCGACCTTTGCCCGGGTATTTCTAGAAGTGCGCGTGTTGCGGCGATTGCCCGATCCGATTCCCGGCCTGGAGCGCCCATGACCTACCTGGAGAAGATCCTTTCCAGAGACGCGCTTTCCCAGGCCCTGCAGCTCGTTCGCGAGCGCGGGCAGAGCGTGGTGCAGTGCCATGGTTGCTTCGACATTCTGCACCCCGGGCACCTGCGCCACTTGACCTGGGCGCGAAGGCAAGCGGACGTCTTGGTGGTCACCGTCAGTGCCGACAGCGTGGTTCAGAAGGGGCGCAATCGCCCGTATGTGCCTGAGCGGCTGCGGGCGGAGAGCTTGGCGGCGCTCGAATTCGTCAGCTTCGTGTGTATCGACGACGGGGATTGGGCAGGGCCGGCGCTTACTTTCGTGCGGCCTGACGTCTATGTGAAGGGCAAGGAGTTCGAACAGGTCTTCGATGGACGATTCGGTCGCGAGCGCCGCTTAGTTGAAGAGTACGGCGGGCGGGTGCTCTTCAGTTCTGGAGACGTTGTCTACTCGTCCACGCACATCATCGATAGCCACAAACACGAACTCGAACCGGTGGAAGAACAAGTCGCCGCGTTTTGCGGACGCCATGCGATCACGGAGCAGCGCGTTCGGGAGCTTTTGGACGCTCTGGCGGAAAAGACGGTTGCCGTGGTGGGGGAAACGATCGTCGATACCTATGTGTATGCTGAGGCATTGGGCATGAGCGCCGAGGCGCCCGTTTTGGTGGTGCGCCCGCGCGACAGCGAGACCTTCATCGGGGGCGCGGCCATTGTCGCACAGCATCTGAGCGGACTCGGGGCGACGCCACACTTGCTTTCGCTGGTGGGGCGGGACGAGGCCGCTGATCGCGTCCGCAACGACTTGGTGCAGCGGGGCATCGTTGCGGAGCTACTCGAAGACCCCGGACGCCCAACGATCGTGAAGACCCGCTACATTTCTGAGGGCAAGAAGCTGCTCAACGTGAATGTGTTCAGCGACCACGATCTGGATCAGGTGACAGAACAGGCGCTTCTGTCGCGTCTTCAGGCCCTTGGGGACCGCATGGATGCCGTAGTCGTGACGGACTTTGGCTACGGTGTGGTCACGGACCGCGTGATTGAATGGGCGCGCGAGCTGAAACGCCGCCGCGGGGTTGCCGTGGTTGGCGATGTGCAGTGTAGCACTCAACTAGGCAACGTCCGACGCATGCGAGGTTTGAGCGTGATCGCTCCGTCCGAGCGCGAAGCTCGGCTCTCCCTCTGCGACCGCGCGAGCGGCATCGCCGACTTAGGCGCGGAACTTCTGCTGCAGGCGGAGACAGACTGCGTCTTAGTGACTTTGGGTGCTCGGGGAATGATGCTGCTCGAGCTTGGCGAAGGCGTGGAGCGGGAGACTCTCAAAGACAAGCATCTGGCCGAGGTCAAGTCGGCCCTATCCATCGAATACTTGCCCAGCATGGTGGCCACTCCCGTGGACCCCATGGGTGCGGGGGACGCCATGCTGGCGACCCTGGCGGCGAGCCTTGCGGCCGACGCTTCCCCCGCGTTGGCGGCATTCGTGGCCATGGGCGCAGCCGCGGTTGCCGCCTCCCACCTTGGCAATGTCGCAGTCACCCGCGCTGAGCTCCTAGCGGTGCTCTTTCCCGCGTCGAGAGTTGCCTGATGCCGCACCCGATTTTCGATCGCAGTCGCCTTCTGCTTCGGCCGCTCGCAGAGCGCCGACATGATTTCTCTGTCGAGCAGGTGCTTTCGTTATCCGAGTCCACGGACTTCGACGCGCCGCCTCTCGCGCGGATCGCCGAGCGTATCGTCACCGCTCGGCGTCGCAAGCGGCCGGTGATCTTGCTGCTTGGCGCACACGTGCTGCGCTCAGGCGTTCAGCGATTCTTGATCGACTGGATGCACCGCGGCCTGTTGACCCATGTCGGAATGAATGGCGGCGCCGCGATCCACGACTATGAGCTGGCCTTGACGGGCGGCACGACGGAGAGCGTTGCCGTCTACATCAGAGACGGGCAGTTCGGCTTCTGGACGGAAACGGGGCGCGTGAACGCCGCCGCGCGTGACGCCGTCGAGCGTGGCGTTGGATTCGGCGAGGCCTTGGGCGCGGAGATCGGCGCCGGGCGTTGCCCTCAGTCGGACCTTTCCGTGCTGTGGCAAGCCCATCGCCTTGGGATCCCCGCAACCGTGCACGTCGGAATTGGCTACGACATCGTGCACCAACACCCCAGCGCGAACGGCGCCGCCATTGGCGAGGCTAGCTATCATGACTTCTTGATCTTGGCGCACAGCGTTTCGTGTCTCGAGGGCGGGGTCGTGCTTTCCTTCGGGAGTGCCGTGATGGCGCCGGAGGTGTTTCTCAAGGCCCTGTCCATGGCGCGCAACGTGGCCCGCCAGGACGGCAGCCGCATCGCCGACTTCACCTGCGCGGTATTCGACCTGCTGGACTTGGGCTCGGACTTCTCGAAGGAGCCCGAAAAGTCTGATACGCGCTACTATTTCCGTCCCTTCAAGACCCTTCTGGTGCGCACGGTCGCGGACGGAGGAGAGAGTCACTACGTGCGGGGCCCGCATCACGACACCGTTCGCGCACTGCATCGACATCTCGCGAGCGTGGCACCATGACCGCCGCGTCCAAGTACGTGGCCCGCGTGCATGAACTGCTGGCCTCGGCGGCGGTTACAGACGGCGATGGCGGGGTTCTGAGCCTCGACGTTGGCTGCGAGCGCGTGGTCGAGCAGTTGCTTCGGGTCCGCCAGGGGCAAAGTACCGTTTTCGTGATTGGTAACGGTGGCAGCAGCGCTATCGCCGCGCACATGCAGAGCGACCTGGTCAAGAACGTTTGCGTGCGAGCACAGGCGTTCCACGACGTTCCGCTTTTGACCGCGATCACGAATGACGACGGCTACGCTCGCGCATTCTCGGATCCGCTGGCGCTATGGGTCGCAGCGGGAGACCTCTTGGTCGCGGTGAGTTCATCGGGTCGATCTGAAAGCATCCTGCGCGCCGTTGACGTTGCCCTCGGCGCCGGGGCCGGCGTGTGTACCCTAAGCGGATTCGACTCAGACAATCCGCTGCGACGCCTAGGCGCCATCAACTTCCACGTGGACTCTCATGCGTACGGGCTGGTCGAAAGCGCGCATACGGTGCTGACCCATCTCCTGACCGACGCGGCGGCTGCACGCGTTTCGCGCGACGGATGATGAAGCCGGGTCCCTTGGTGCACAGACCCGGGAGTGCGCGCAGCTTTGCGAGCGGCACGCCGAGGTGCGCGGCCTTCTTGGACCGTGACGGCACGTTGGTCCGCGACGTCCACTACCTTACGGATGTGGCCGAGCTTGAATTGCTTCCCGGCGCCGCTGACGCCGTGCGCCTGCTCTCTGAGACTCGCCTGGTGATCGTCGTGACAAACCAGTCCGCCCTGGCGCGGGGCATGCTTTCCGAGGCGGGCCTGGAGCTGCTGCATAGGACTCTCTTCCAGCGCCTGGCGGCGTTTGGAGCGCCTCTGGACGCCATTTATACCTGTCCGCATCTCGGGGACGGGCCGGCGGGGGCATGCGAATGCCGCAAGCCGAAACCAGGTCTGCTACTACGGGCAGCCGTGGACTTTGACTTGCGTCTGGAAGATTGCGTGCTGTTCGGAGATTCCGAGCGTGATCTCGTAGCGGCCGCTGCCGCTAGAGTACGTGGGTTTGCTGTAGAAAAGAATCGGTCCGGAGGACTGTTGGAAGGAATTCGATGCCTGAGCTAAACCGTATTCTGGTCACCGGGGGCGGCGGCTATGTGGGAGCGCGGCTGGTGCCTCGCCTTTTGGAGCGCGGCTACCTGGTGCGGGTGCTGGATACGTTCTGGTTCGGTCGTGACGCGCTTGCAGAAGTGGAGGGTCACGCCAGCCTCGACATCATTGAAGGCGACATTCGAGACGGCAGGAGCGTGGACCGCGCTTTGGCAGATGTCGACGGAGTGATTCATCTTGCGTGCATTTCCAACGACCCATCCTTCGACTTGGACCCCGAGCTAGGTCGCAGCATCAACTTCGACGCATTCAAGCCCTTGGTGGATGCCGCTGTGACGGCTGGCGTCCAGCGCTTCATCTATGCTTCTTCTTCCAGCGTATACGGGGTGAGCGAGGAGCCGGATGTGAAGGAAGATCATCCACTGAATCCGTTGACGGACTACAGCAAGTACAAAGCAGCTTGCGAGCCTGTGTTGCTCGGCCGGGCGTCCGAGGAGTTCTGTCCCATCGTGATCCGACCTGCGACGCTGTGTGGGTACTCCCCGCGCCAGCGTATGGACCTGACCGTGAATATCTTGACGAATCACGCGGTGAATCGCGGCAAGATCACCGTGCTGGGGGGCGAGCAGAAGCGCCCGAATCTGCACATCGAAGACATGGTGGACTTGTATTTGTTGCTACTGACTTTGAAGACCGAACGCGTGCGCGGTCGCGTCTACAACGCAGGCTACGAGAATCACACCGTGGCCGAGCTTGCACAGCAGGTACAAGGGGTCGTCGACAGCTTGGCGCCCACCCCGGTGACCGTCGAGACGACCAAATCCGACGACGAACGCTCGTATCATATTTCTTCGGAGCGGATCCGTCGTGAGCTGAAATTCGAGCCGAAGCGCAGCATCGAGCGCGCCGTGCACGACGTGATCGCCGCGTTTGCTGCGGGTCGCCTTCAGGACTCCATGGACGACGACCGCTACTATAATGTGCGGCGGATGAAGCGCGTCTTCTTGGAAGCAAAAGAGGCATGAACACACCCGACGATGCGCGACTACTGCGGGACCTCCTGCTCATACGCATCGTCGAAGAGGAAATCGCGAAGCGCTATCCCGAACAGGAAATGCGCTGCCCGACCCATTTGTGCATCGGGCAAGAAGCCACCGCGGTGGGCGTGTGTCGCGCGCTACAGGAAACCGACGTCGTATTCTCCGGCCACCGATCCCACGGCCACTACCTGGCCAAGGGCGGCGATTTGACGCGGATGATCGCCGAGATCTACGGTCGCGTATCGGGCTGTTCCCGCGGAAAAGGCGGCAGCATGCATCTGATCGACCCGTCCGTCGGTTTTCTCGGCGCCGTGCCCATCGTGTCGAGCACGATCCCAATGGCGGTGGGCGCCGCCTTTGGGTTTGCGTTGCGCGGCGAGTCTCGCGTGGCGGCCGTGTTCTTTGGGGACGCGGCTGTAGAGGAGGGCGTGTTCCACGAGAGCCTCGCATTTGCGATGTTGGAACGCCTTGCAGTGATCTTTGTCTGCGAGAATAACCTGTATTCGGTGCAAACGCCCCTGAGCGCGCGACAACCGTCGAGCCGCAGCCTTTGCGACTTAGCGCGAGGGCACGGCATGACGGCTGAACACGCCGACGGCAACGACGTCTTTGCGGTGCGCTCGGTTGCGCGGGCCGCGGTGGAGCGGGCGAGGCAAGGGGGCGGGCCGACGTTTCTGGAGTTGCCGACTTACCGTTGGCTCGAACACGTTGGCCCCGACGAAGACGGAGCGCTTGGTTATCGAAGCGCCGAAGAAATCAACGCATGGAAGGAGCGTTGCCCAGTCGCCCACGCCCAAAAAGTGCTGCTTGAGCGCGAAGTGGTCGACGCTGCGGGCATTGGCGCTCTGCGTCAGAACATAGAAGACCAAGTGCAGCAGGCGTTTGCCGCTGCCAAATCAGCGCCGGTGCCGGACGCTGCGGAGCTTTTGACGCACGTATTCACCGGGGGTCGGACGCCCATCGATCGGGAGAGCCTGTGACCCGCGAGCTCAGCTTCGCCCAGGCCCTATGCGAAGCGACGGACTTGTGTCTGAGCCGCGATCCCAGCGTGTACGTGATGGGACTCGGTGTGCCCGACGTCAAAGGTCTGTTCGGGAGCACCGCGGGGCTAGTGAAGAAACACGGGCCGCGCCGGGTGCGAGACATGCCCACCGCGGAAAACGGAATGACCGGCGTTGCTCTCGGGTCGGCACTCGTGGGCATGCGGCCGATCTTGACGCACCAGCGGGTGGATTTTGCGCTGCTCGCCATGGAACAGATCGTGAACCAAGCAGCCAAATGGCACTACATGTTTGGTGGCAACGCGCGGGCGCCCATGGTGATGCGTCTGATTGTGGGCCGGGGCTGGGGGCAGGGACCCCAGCACGCGCAGAGCCTGCAGGCTTGGTTCGCGCACGTTCCCGGATTGCGTGTGGCGATGCCCACCACCGCCTACGACGCAAAGGGCATGCTGATCTCCGCCGTCGAGGACGATGGCCCGGTGGTCTTGATTGAGCATCGCTGGCTCTACAATCTGCGCAGCGAGGTGCCCGAAGAAATCTATCGGGTGCCGCTGGATCGCGCGCGTGTCGCGCGCGTGGGCGGCGACGTGACGGTTGCGGCGACGAGCTACATGACGGTCGAGGCCCTGCGCGCGGCGCAGCAGCTTTCCAGGCGTGGGATCGAGATCGAAGTCGTTGACCTGCGCAGCATCAATCCTTTGGACATCGACGCGCTGCTGGCTTCGGTGACGAAGACGGGACGGTTGGTCGTCGCAGACACCGGAACGACGAGCTTCGGGGTGGGGGCCGAGGTGGTCGCGCGTGTCAGCGAGGAAGCATTTTCAGAACTGAACGCTCCGCCACGGCGCGTCGCGTCGCCGGATGCACCGTCACCGAGCGCCCCCAGCTTGTCGATCGAATATTTCCCGCGCGCCCTCGAGATTGAATGCGCCGTGCACGCATGCCTCGGACTGCCACCGCCCCTCGCGGAGCCGTGCGCACACCCCCTGGATATTCCGGATCCCGATTTCGTAGGACCGTTTTAGTAGCGTGCGGTGACTGCGCTCTGGCTGGCCGGTGAAAGCGAGTTATAGTCAGCGCAATCATGCGCATGGCTTGTTTGTTCGTTGGGCTCTCCGCTGCGGCGCTTGGCTGTTCGTCATCCGGGGGCGGTGGCGGAGGCGGCCCGCTTGGCCCTGAGCCTTTCCCCAAGCCTGCCGCCGCCCATGTGCATGGCGATCCGACGCCATTGGAGCAAGAGTCGCTGGAATTGCTGCAACGCGCTCGGGCCAACCCCGGCGCGGAGGGCACGTGGCTGGCGCAGCTGCCCGCGGCGCAAGGCGCGATCAAACAGTACGCCGTAGACACCGCCCAAATGGTTCAGGAGTTCACGACGTACCCCCCGGTCCCGCCCCTTGCCTTCAACGAGAAGCTCATCGCCGCGGCGCGTGGGCATTCTCTCGACATGGCGACGGTCGGCTTCCAAGGGCACGATGGTTCGAACGGTAGTTCGGCCAAAGACCGCGTGCAGGCCGCGGGCTATGCCGACAGCTATGCCGGAGAAAACGTGTACGCGAGCGCGAAGTCGCCGGAACACTGCCATGCGGCGTTCCTGATCGATTGGGGCGTGAGTACCCTTGGGCATCGCATCAACGCGCTGGATCTCAAATACGCCAAACGTGAGATCGGGATCGGAACCATCGCAGAGAACATCCATGCGGATTACGGTCCGTTGGTCATGACCAACGACTTTGGCTACGGAGACAAGAAGCGCAGCTTCGTGACGGGCGTCGTGTATCAGGACGCGGACGGCGACCAGGAGTACGACGCCGGCGAAGGGCTTGCCGGATACGATGTGGTGGCGGAGAGCGCTGAATTCTTCGCAACCACGGGCCAAAGCGGCGGGTACGCGGTGCCCTTCGCCATCAACACCGGGCCCATGGTGGTGCAGCTGCAGCTGCAAGGCCGCGTGGTGCAGGAAGTGACCACCGCAATCGGCCCGGACAACGTAAAACTCGATTTTGCCCTGGCGCCCTGACGCCTCATCGACCGGTTGGTGACAGACTCACCCGGAAGGTTCCAATGCTTGGGGAGCGGCGAAACTCAAGCACTGGGTGGTTGTCGGTGTGCAGGGACGCTACCGGTTGTGACCGCCAGCGCCTGAGTTGTGCCTCACCCTGAAGCAGCCGCTGCTCGAACAGCGCGTGCGTGCGCAGGGCGGTTTGCGCGAGCTGAAGGGAGACTGGCCCGCGCTGCTGTGGGTTGGCACGCACTGGCCTGGCGCTGAAGACGACGATGGCCTCGCCCTTTGCCAACGCAAGGGCGCGCATTTCTTCAAAGGATTGGGCCGCACTCGCTAGCACCACGGCGGCGTCTTCGCCCCACACGTATTGCACCAGCACGCCGTCGTCACGCAGCGCCCGCCTCGCTTGGGCGAAGAATTCAGCGGTGGCGAGGCTTGCGCCTTGGGTCCGGTATTGGTGCACGCTGACGATGACGGCATCCTGTTGCCGCACCTGTCCATGCAAGTAGCGCCGGCCGTCCATCACCAGCGCATGGAGATTCGGCGCAAGGTGCACCGCATCGTTGTAGCCCTGGTAGCGCCACAGTGAATCGAATACCGCCGGCAGCACGTCCACGCCGTCCACGCGCGTCGCGCCGAAGCCGCGCGCTATGGCGCCGGCGCTGATTCCGTACCCCATGCCGAGGACTGCCACTTGCTCCAAGCGCGGTGCAAAGTGGGCGCTCGTGATGGCGAGGTAGCGCTGGGTATCTGCGGTGCTGGTTCGGCCGAGTTCCCCGGCCAGGCGGGAGCCGGTGTTGAAGATCGCAAGGCGACCACCCGGCAGCGCAGCCGCCTCGAAAATGCCGCTGGCGTCTTCCTGCACGACCGCACGAAGCTGCGGATGGACCACGCCTAGGGCCGGACCGCGCTTCCAAAGTGCAAGGGCGGCGAACCCGCCGACGACGCCGACGATGAGGGCGCGACCACCACGCGCCGCGCCGCGCCTTGAGGCGATGACCGCGAAAAATGCGCACAAGACTACGTGCAACACCAGGATCCCTCGGGTCCCGATACGTCCGCTCAGAAAGTACGCCGTAGAGAGCGCGCCTAGTGCGCCCGTGACCGTGTTGCACGCGACTGCAGTTCCCACCGACCGGAGCTGCGCTGTGCGTTCGATTAAGGACAAGGCCAGCGGGAATAGCGTGCCCATGCAAATGGCGGGCAAGATCACAGCAGTCAGGACGAACGCAGCACGAACAAGGGGCGCGCTGCGCACGTAGTCGGGACTGTCCGGGTGGAGCGAGAGCAGCGCTGGGTCCGCGAGCACCAATGCCGTGGCCAGGCTCACGACCGCGCAGGCAAAACTGAGCGTGAGGGTCTGCTCTGCGGACCGCCGTTGGGTCGCTCTATTCGCGATCATGCCTCCCGCGCCGAGGCCGAAAAGGATGCAGCTCAAGGCGATGGCCGTCACGAAAACGCGGTCTCCGACCAGAAGTCCGAAAAGCCGCACCCAGGCGACCTGCGCCGACAGGACCAGAAAGCCGGAAGTGGCGGCGATGGCGAGGCCCAGTCGCAGTTGGGCCGCGGCAGCGCTCCTCGCGTCTGGCGTTGCCGCGGGTTTGGGCGCTTCGCGCTCGGGCAGAGTAGCCGTCATGCTCAGGGCCCAGGCCGCGGCGGCGACTCCAGCCAGGGCGGCCACGGCAGCTGTGGCAGTAGCGCCTAGCCGCGCGACGCCCCAAGTAGCGAGCAGCGGCCCAAGGGCAGCCCCAAATAGGTTGACCGCGTACAACAGCGAAATCCGGATCCTGCCAGATGCGGCGCGCGCCACCAGTGGAAGCGTGGCACCGAAGGCTGCGCTTGCCGGGCCAAACACGACGCAAGCGAGTAGGAAATCCCCGGCTACGCTCGGTCCGGGCAACCACAATCGCAAGGCGACCAGGGAATCGCCCCCGTGGAAGCACCAAGCGACGGCCGACATTCCGAGCAGCGCCGCGCCCAGCTCCGCGTAGCCATAGGCCCGTAGCGATGACTTTGGCGAGGGCGGTAGGCGCCGCGCCGCCAGCCAGGCGCCCGCTGCATGGCCAAGCAGGAACGCCGTCACAACGCAGGACAGAGACCGACTGGTGCTGCCAAGGATCAGGGTCAGCCCGCGCACCCACAGCGCCTCGAAGGCCAGGGCGGCCGCGCCTGACAAGAAGAAGGGAATGAACAGGAGACCAGCGAGCGGATAGGTGCGGGCCGGCATGCAGTGACGCCAGCATACCAGCGCTCCTGCGTGCAGCAGCGCGAAGGCTCCAGACGCCTAGCTTGCCGCGGCGCGCACCATGTCCAAACCCGAGACCACGCCCACGCATTTGCGGTTGTCGACGGCCAGAATGCGTTGCACGTCCATGGCGCTGGCCTGGGCTGCCGCACGGAATAGGGGGGTCTGGACGTCCAAACAGAGCATGGCGGGATCGAGCACTTCCTCGACTCGGGTCTCCCGGGGCAGATCCCGACTCGCCAGTGCCTCTATCTGAGAGAAGATCCCGATGGGCCAATCGTTTTCGACCACCACCAGTCCTGAAACATGGGCCTTCTCCAAGCGCTCGGTGGCCAGCGAGACCGGGTCATCATACTGCACGCTATAGACGCTGCGCGAAGCGTGCTCCGTGATCGGGTCGGCGATGCGCTTGTCGGCGATGGCGCTCATCACGTCTCTGGTGGAAAGCACGCCCACCAGGCGCCCCTTTTCACACACAAAGACCCGATGCACGCGGGCTTCCAACATGAGCTTTGCTGCGTGGGAGATGGGATCCTCCAGACCGACCGCGCTGGGATTTGCGGTCATGGCCTCAGAGACCGTCTTGTTGGGGAGTACCAACAGGTCCGCGCCGCGTCGCCTGCCTGCCTGGCGCCGCCCGACCCTCAGCAGATCGGTCCGAGTGATCACGCCAAGCAGCTTTTCGTCTTCCGCGACTGCCAGAGCGGAGATTTGGTGCAATTCGAGCAATTCTTTCGCGTGTTCCAAAGTGTCGCCGGGCAAGACTTTGCGGACAGGATGACTGTAATAGAGGCTAACAGGCATGGAGAAATGGGGCATGGCGCGGATGGAAAGCGAACCGCGTGCCACATGTGACTCTTGGGGATAATGCCGGGCGGGATCTGAATTTCGCGCAAGCCTTGCGAGGCGTGCCAGGGCTGCGCACAAACGACGCCGGTTTCGCAGCGTGGCGCCGGCAAAGGCCCGCTGGGATTGCGACGCGGCGTTCTTCACCGCTATCTTCAGGTTCGGAGGGAATCAGCAAATGAAATTGGAGAGTCGATCACTGAGTGAGGGCGCGCGCATTCCGGCCAGCTACGCGATGGGGGTGCCCGGCGACGCAGGCCCAGTTCCGGGGCCGAATAAGAGTCCGCACCTGGCATGGTCCGGCGCGCCTGACGGCACGAAGAGCTTCGTCATTATCTGTCACGATTGCGACGTTCCAAGCCGACCGGACGATGTGAACAAACCTGATCGCAGTGTGCCCTACGACCTGCCGCGGGTTGACTTCTTTCATTGGGTGCTGGCGGACATTCCCGTTTCTGTTGCCGAGCTTGCTGAGGCGCAGGACGCTGACGGGGTGACGCCCAAGGGCAAGCCGCCGGGGCCGACAGCCTACGGCAAGCGGGGCATCAATAGTTACACGGACTGGTTCAGTGGCGATGCGGACATGGGCGGCGACTACGGCGGGTACGATGGTCCGTGGCCACCTTTCAACGACGAGCGGATCCACCACTACACATTCACCGTCTTCGCCCTGGACGTTGCCTCATTGGATCTTCCTGCACGTTTTTCGGGACCGGACGTCCGCGCAAAGATGAAAGGGCACATACTGGCGCAGGCCTCCATCAGTGGAACCTACGCACTGAATGAAAACGCGCGCTGAGGCGCAGGCGCGTCGCAGGACGCCGCGCCTGCGGCCGCCTCTCAGCGGCGGGAGCCTGTCGTGGGTGAGCACGCTGGCAGTCATATGCGCCCTGGCGCCGAGCTGCGATACGGACGGCGGCGTCGCAGACAACTCCGTCGCGGTTGGCGGCTCTGGGGCAACTGACGCTTCTGGTAGCGGCGCAGCGGCTGGCGCGGCAGCGGCGGCCGCGGGTGGCTCGAGCAGCGCCGGAAGTGGCGGCTCAGCGCCGGACTCGGGGCAAGACACAGCTCCCGCTGTGGATCTCTGTAGCGCGCCTAGTGGGAATTTCTTTGGCAGCGGCGACTTTGAAAGCGGCATGGACGGCAACGTGCCGGCGGGTTGGGAGTTGCGCGACAAGGGCGCTCCAGGCAATTGCGCCGGTTCTGGCACTGCCGCCGAGCATGTATTTCTGACGTCACCGCCGCCGGGCTGTGGTGGCAGCGCCCTCGGGATGGACTCCCGGGGCCAGTGGGATTGCTACGCGATACAGCGCGTCAGCGACTACAACACCATCGTCGGCGGCAAGAGCTATCGCATCAGCGCCAGCGTGCGGTCCACGGGCAATGCCGTGAACCCAGCCGCATGGTTCATCGTGGGCGTGCAGTGGCTCGACGCGAACGACGGATTCTTCGGTGACGAAAAAAATCCAAAGACCGCTTCCGCAGCGGCCAACGATTTCGATTGGAAGCAGCTGTCCTTCGATCTGGTGGCACCCGGGAATGCACGACGTATCTTGGTCTGGCTCTCCGCGCACTACCCGGGACGGGTTGATATCGACAACGTGAGCGTTCAAGAGTTATAGGCGCGGCCTAGGTCTTTGGGTAAGATGCGCGGATCTTGGCAACCCCTTCCGAAGCTGACGGGTGGCAGCGTGGTGACGTCATCGCCGACAAATACGTCGTCGAAGAAGTCATCGGCGACGGGGGCATGGGCACCATCGTCAAGGCATTGCACCGGGAGCTCGACGAATTCGTTGCGATCAAGTTGGTCAAGGCAGCCTGGCTGGCGGAACCCGCAGTGCTTTCCAGATTCAGCCGTGAAGCGCGCGCGGTCGCCAAGCTGAAGGGAGAGCACGTTGCCCGGGTGCTGGACGTCGGGAAGACGGCGCAAGGCGTGCCGTTCATGGTCATGGAGTATCTGGAGGGCGATGACCTAGGAGCCATTCTCCGGCACGGCCCCGCGAGTATTCAGGACGCGGTGGACTGGATCATCGAAGCCTGCGACGCCCTCGGTGAGGCGCATACGCACCAGATCACCCACAGAGACATCAAGCCGGAGAACTTGTTTCTCGTGCAGCGGCACGGGCGCGCGAGTGTGAAGCTGCTTGATTTCGGGATCTCGAAAACCGCGCTGGGCAAGGATGACAACCTCCACGAGACCTCTCGCATGCTCGGGACGCCGCTGTACATGTCCCCGGAGCAAGTGCGAGCGAGCGCGAGCACGGATCACCGCTCGGACATCTGGGCGCTGGGTGCCGTGTTGTACGAGTTGCTTGCGGGAGTCCCTCCCTTCGTGGCCGAGACGCTTCCAGAAGTATGCGCCATGATTCTGGAAGACATTCCTCCCGGGCTTTCGCAGTTCAGAACCGATGTCCCGCCAGAGCTGGAGCAAGCCGTCTTCCGCTGCCTGGCCAAGCGCCCCGAAGAGCGCTTCCAGAGCGTGGCAGAAATGGCCATCGAGCTCCTGCCCTTGGCCCACCCCCGACAGCACGCCACGGTGGAACACCTTGCGCGAGTGATGCGCCTGGCGGGTGTGGCTGCGCCCGTACTTTCCAGCGTGCCCCCTGCGGCCGCGGCAGATCGCCTGAGTCTGACAGGCGAGCCTGCGCGTGCTTACGGAATCACACCGGGCGCGTTCCAGCGCAACGCCGAAACGGTGGCCATGCCGCTCACTCGACGCAAGCGCAGATGGGCGCTGCCGCTCGCGTTGCTTGCGCTATTGGTGGCGGCAACTGGAATCACCCTTGCGTTGTGGCGCAGCCCGGCCACCAAGGCTGCGGCGCCTCCAACCCCAACGCTCGCTGCCAGTCTGAAACCGAGGGTGGCTGCCCCCTTGCAGCTGAGCAGCGCTTCCCCGTTGCCCTCCGCACCCGATCCGGGCAGCTCGCCTTCCCCAGGAGCCTCGGCGCCTACGGCTCCGACCGGGACGCCGAGCGCCCGGCGCGCGGGGCCGCGCGTGGCGCCGCGCCCGGCTCCCCGACCGAAGCAAGAGTCCGCACCTTCCAGCACGCCGCCACCGGCGAAACCCAAGCTCGAAATTCGGATGGAACGCTAACGATATGAACCGCACCTGGCTCCTCTTGCTGGCCTGTCTGGCCTCGCTGTTGCTTTCGCGGGCTTCCTATGCCGATGACGTTGCCGACGAGGCAGATCTGCACTTTCAGATCGGAGCGCGGCACTACCAGCAGGGAGAGTTTCAGGACGCCCTTGAACACTTCTTGCGTTCAAACCGCTTGGTCCCAAATCGAAATGTGCTGTTCAACGTCGGTCGCTGTTACGAGCAGCTGGGACAGTTCCCGACGGCGTGGCGCAGCTACGTGGCGGCGCTGGACGGCGAGACGCGAGCGGACGCCCGCGCTCGCGTTCGCGAGAGCTTGAGCCGCATCCGGCCGCAGGTCGCAGTGATCGAGGTAGAGACCAATCCACCCGGCGCGACTATCTACGTAGACCGCAAAGATCTCGGGCCGCGGGGCGAGACGCCGAAGAGCCTGGGGCTTGCGCCCGGCAAGTACAAGCTGATCTTGGTGCTGGAGGGACACGAAACCAGTGTGAGCCAGCTCGTCGAGGTCAAGGCCGGCGCCTCGGCCAAGGTGTCCCTTTCCATGGCGCCCAAGCTTGGCACCGTCCGCGTGGAGGGTGCGGCAGGCGCACAGATCCGCCTCGAAAGTGAAGTTGGAAAACCCATTGCCATTGCCCCAGCGGAATTCAAGTTGCCCGTGGGCACACGGCGTCTCGTCTTGACCAAGCCGGGCTTCCGAACCACCGACGTCGAGATCAACGTGCAATCCAACCGCCGTGAGGTCGTGCGACCAACGCTCTCGCAGTTGACGGGCACTATCGTGGTGTCGTCAGACTTGCGCGACGCGCTGATCGAAGTCGACGGGGAACCCAAGGGTTTCACGCCTGCTGTACTCACGCTTCCTGTTGGCGAACACGATGTTCGGGTGAGCTTGAGTGGGTTTCAGGCATTGGAGCGCCGGGTTTCCATCGCAAGGGACAAACGCTCCAGCGCGAAGTTCGAATTGGCCCGAGGCGCGCAGGTCACCGCCGTGTCCCGTGCCACACAGCGCATCGAAGAAGCGCCCTCCTCTGTCAGCATCATCACGGGGCAGGAGCTGCGGGCCATGGGTTACGCAACCATCGCCGACGCAGTCCGAGGCGTTCGGGGGATCTACCTGTCCGATGACCGGAGCTATACGACGGTCGGCGTGCGCGGCTTCTCGCGCCCCGGTGACTACGGCAACAAGGTGTTGATCCTGTACGATGGTCACCCGTTCAACGACAACATTCTCGGTCAGTCCTTCCCGGGATTCGAGGGCCGCACGGATTTGGAGGATGTGCAGCGCATCGAGGTAGTGCGCGGGCCTGGATCTGCCCTATACGGCACGGGCGCATTCTTTGGAGTCATCAACGTCGTGACCCATGAACGCGATGCGCCGAGTCGGCTCGAAATAGGCGCGTCCGCCGTCGAGTACAGCATGCAGCGCGGTCGCGTGATGGGCTATCAGCGGCTAGGGAAGGACGCTGGCCTGTGGATGAGTGCCTCCGCCGCCCGCGGTTCCGGTCGCGACTTCTACTTTTCGGAATATGCGAGCGACCCGTCGGGGCTCAATGGAGAGGCACGCAGCGTGGACGACTCGTCATTGGCGACCCTGCAGGGGCGCATATGGTGGAAGGATTTGACGCTGCAGTGGTTCTGGCATCACCGCAACAAGACGCTGCCAACCGCTGAGTATGAGACTCTCTTCGGTGACGACCGCAACAAGTTCATCGACGACCGCGCCTGGCTAGAGGCGCGGTTCGAACCCAAGCTCAGCGACAACTTCCAGTCGCTGACGCGCGCGCATGCCAACCTCTACCTCTTCGACAGTGGGGCGCCCTACGATGCAGTGGACGGCGGCAATGCGGTCGAGCAGTACGTAGGACAATGGGTCGGCCTCGAGCAACGCTTCGTGGCAAAACCGGTAAAAGCCCTCACGCTCACCTTCGGCGCGGAAGGACAGCGCCACTTTCGCGCCAGCATGTTTGGCGAAGACAACGGTGGCGTGTTCTTGCCGGAAGACAAAAACGCCTATCTCGTTGGCGGCGTATACGGCGTGGTAGACGCCGAGATCTCTCCCGCTGTGCGGGCCAACGTTGGCGCTCGGTTCGACGCGTTCCAGTGGGACTTCAGCTTCGGGGAGGTCAACCGGAGCTCCTTCAATCCCCGGGGTGCGCTGATCTTGAAGCCCTATGCGGCCGGCGTGACCAAGCTTTTGGGCGGAACCGCGTTTCGCGCCCCAAGCGTGTACGAGATCTTCTACCAAAGCGCCGTGCAGCGGCCGAGCCCAGAACTCACGCCGGAGCGCGTCGCTTCCGGCGAAATCGAGCACACTCATTTGATTTCGCCCACCGTAAGCGCGACGGCCTCGGCGTACGGTAACTACGTGACGGACCTGGTCGTGGGGCGCGGGGAAGGTACGGAATCTGATCCGTTGTTTCTGGTCAATTCCGCCGCGGACGTCCTCACGCTCGGTGCGGAAGCTGAAGTGCGTCGCGAGTTCCGCGACGGCTGGATGGTCGCCGCCCAGTATTCATTCCAGCGATCGCGCTACGTGGGCGACGACGCCGGCTTGCGCGAGGTGCCCAATTCACCCACGCACTTGGCATCGGTGAAAGGCGGCGTGCCCATCATTGGCAAGACCCTGCGCGGCATGTCGCGGGTTACCTTGGAAGGTAGCCGCTACGACCGAAACGAAACCGACGGAGACGCGCCCCAAGGACGAACCGACGCCGGCCTGATTTGGGATCTCGTGCTGAGCGGCGAAGCCATGAGTGGGCAGGTACGGTACAATCTGGGCGTCTACAACATCGCGGACTGGCACTATTCGGCGCCCGTCAGCGGAGAGTTTCGCATGCTGACCCTCCCTCAAGCCGGCCGCACGCTCTTGGCCAATGTGAACGTAACGCTATGACACGCTGTCGCATCGGAGTTGGGTTAGCGTTACTGGGAGCACTGCTGGGCCGCCCCGGAAGCAGTCGCGCAGAAACCGGAGTGGACGGAGCTGGGGTATCGGAGGCAGGCCCCGGGTCTGGCGGCGGAGGCGCGTCCGGGTCGGCGGGAGCTGACGCGTCGATCGGCGGCGCAGCTGGTGCCGCAGGCAGTTCCGGCGCCGCAGGCGCCGCGGGTGCTGAAGAAGCGCCGCCCCCACCCTACGATTACGACAACGGATTCAAGTGCAGCGTGGGCATCGTAGGCGCGCGCTAGTGGGCCGTCACTTCTACTCGCTGCACTAGGTCGAGCCGCACGCGCCCGCGCATGCGGGCGGCTGTGTCATCAGGTCGGTTGTCGGGTAGGTGGCCGGGCCGTGCTATCGTTGGCACAATGTCGGTGCAGCCTGGCGACAGCTACGACGACCAATCCAAGACCGTCCAGCAACTGGCCGAAACGACTCAAGTTGCGACGATAGGCTACTTGGTGCGCGTGACTCAGGGGCCCGACGTGGGCAAGGAGCTTCTGGTCGATGCCTCAGCGCCCGCGCGGCTTCTTGTGGGCACCAGCCCCGCCGCTGCGCTGCGGCTGACGGACCCCTCCGTTTCACGGAGGCACGTCGCACTAGAGCTGCGCGCGGGTCGCCTCATCGTGGTGGACCTCGACAGTACCAACGGCACCTACCTGGGGGGCGTTGGTATTGGCGAAGTGAGTTTTACGGAGCGTGCGGAACTGCGCCTCGGAGCCAGCACCATTTCCGTAGAACCCGTCACGCCCTCGGTATCCTCTCCGCCGCTTCCCAACAAGATCGCGTTCGGCGCGATGCTTGGCGTGAGTCCTGCCATGCGCCGGCTGTATCCGTTGTGTGAACGACTCGCTCGGACGGATCTGCCCGTGATCATCGAGGGAGAGACCGGAACTGGAAAGGAAGTGCTGGCGAATGCACTGCATCAGCTCGGTCCCCGCGCCCGCCAACCCTTCGTTGTATTCGACTGCACGGCCGTGCCCGCCAACCTGGTGGAAGCTCTCCTCTTTGGTCACGAGCGCGGGGCATTTACGGGTGCCGCGGAGACGCGCCAAGGCGTCTTCGAGCGTGCCCAGGGTGGAACTCTCTTGATCGACGAGATCGGCGATTTGGATCTGTCTCTGCAGCCCAAGTTACTGGGGGTGCTCGAACGCTCCGCGGTCCAGCGCGTAGGCAGCGCGAAGATGTACGCCGTGGACGTGCGCGTCATCGCCGCAACCCGGCGGGATCTCGATCGGGAGGTGCAGGCCGGTCGCTTCCGTGACGACTTGTACCACCGCCTGGCTGTTGCGCGCGTCGAGTTGCCGCCGCTTCGGCGACGCCGCGAGGACATTGCTGTGCTCGCGCGCCACTTCCTCCGCACCCATGAGGCCGCGGACTCCGTGCTGAGTCAAAGCCAGATGAACCGCTGGATGGATCACGACTGGCCCGGCAATGTCCGCGAACTGCGCAATGCCGTTGCGCGGGAAGTTGCTTTGGGGGATTTGGGCGCCGAGGGTCTTTTGCCCTTCAATGCTGGGTTGTCCGAAGGCAGCGGATTGACAGTCGATTCGGACGGCGGCGTGGACTGGGTGGAGGGAATCATTCAGTCGGACCTGCCCCTGGCGCAGGCAAGGCGCAGGTTGACCGAGGAGTTTGAGCGTCGCTACGTCGAGCGGCTGCTGGAGCAGCACGGCGGAAACGTGAAGGATGCCGCCGCCGCCGCGGGCGTCGCAAAACGCTATTTCCAGCTGGTCAAGTCTCGCGCGGGCCTGACGAAATGAGGGGAGTCCGTTCGCTCTGCGTTGCCGCTTCGGTCTGCGCAACTGGATGCTTCTTTGAGCTCGACCCCCCCAACCGTGACCCGCTGCCTGGCGGGGGACCGGTAACCGAGACCGTGATCTCCCCGGGCGCGGTGTGGCGTTATTTGGATACCGGCAGCGCGCCGAGCGACTGGAACCAGACGCAGTTCGATGATTCCAACTGGAAATCTGGACCTGCCGAGCTTGGCTACGGCGACGGCGACGAAACCACCGTGGTTGGCTTTGGCCCGAATGAGAACGAAAAGTTCATCACGACCTATTTCCGACATGGCTTCGAGCTGTCGCTGAAGCAATTGACCGCTGCGCGTCTGAACGTGCTCCGAGACGACGGCGTGGTGGTGTATGTCAACGGCACGCAGGCGTTCATCGACAATCTGCCCGAGATCGTTACCGCGTCTACACCGTCGTTGACGGGCGTATCCAAAGACGCGGAGGCAACGTTCCTCAGCGCCGATGTCGACCCCAAGCTGTTTGTGATCGGCAAGAATGTCGTGGCTGTGGAAATCCACCAAGATGGCGCATCGAGTACGGATATTTCCTTCGATTTGAAACTGGAGCTCGACGGGCAGCGATGATGCGTGGAGTTTGTCGGGAATGCTAGACTCCCCCGACGAATGACCTCGGATCCGACATTTCCGGAGCGCGTAGGGCGCTATACTTTGCTTGCACCGATCGGGTCGGGTGGTCTTGCGAACGTTTACCTGGGCCGGGCCGACGGCATTGGGGGCTTCTCGCGTCAGGTTGCCGTCAAGATCTTGCATCCCCATCTGCGGGAACAGCGGGAGTTGGTGGAGCAGCTGATCCAGGAAGCGCGAGTGGTGGGTCAGATCCACCATCCCAACGTCGTGCAAGTCATGGACGTCGGTGAAGACGTCCCGGGTGTCTTCATCGTTATGGAGTACGTCGAGGGAGAAGCCTTGGCGTGGCTGCTGAAGACGGCGCGCGAGTCTTCGCAACCGTTGCCGCGAGCCGTCGCTCTCAAGGTCATGGCTGATGCCCTCGAAGGTCTGCACGCCGCACACGAAGCGGCGGACGAGACAGGAACGCCGCTGGGTATCGTGCATCGAGACTTCTCGCCGCAGAACCTGATGGTGGGTACGGACGGCGTGACCCGCTTGATCGACTTCGGAGTCGCCAAGCTTGCCCGCTCTGGAGTGCAGACGCAGACCGGGCTCATCAAAGGCAAAGTCGCCTACATGTCCCCCGAGCAGACCCGTGGGCAAGCCGTAGATGCCCGCTGTGATGTATGGGCTGCGGGAGTCGTTGTCTGGGAGACCTTCGCCGGGCGGCGTATTTTCAAGCGCGGCGACGACTTGTCCACCATGCTCGAGATCGCCAGCGGGGAAGTAGCAGACCTCGGCGCGGAACCGACCTCGCCTCCCGAAGGCGCAGTGGCAGCCGCGCGTTTGGCCCTGCGCCGGGATGTGGACGCGCGCTGCGACAGCGCTCGTGAGTTGCGTCGTCTGCTCCTGTCCGGACCCGACGCTGTCGCGAGCAGCGAGGAGGTTGCAGAGTACGTGCGAGCCATTGCGGCGCCTCGGTTGGCGGAGCGTCGCGAGCGGATCGATAAGGTCGTCGTGCTTCGCGACGAGAGCCGAGCGTCGGGTGACGCCGCTGGTCTCGCAACGCCCGCCGGGGGGGCCGGGTCGGCAAAGCCAGCTCCCGAGCACACGGATACGCGGCATTCCTTGAGCCAACCTACGCGGATTGTGGCTGCCCGTCCCGGCCGCAAAGGTTGGCTGGTGCTTGCGGGGCTTTCAGCGGCAGCGGCGGCGGTGCTGCTACTCGCTCCATGGGCGGACTCCGGCGATGCATCCCCAGCGGCTGCGTCAGTGGCGCGGCCGCTGCAGGCTGCTCCGTCGCAGCAGCCTGTAGTTGCCGAAACCAAGCGTGTGGAGATAGCCGCATCGGAACCCATGGCGTCATTGACGGTCGCCGGACGTGCTGTGGCGCTTCAGGTCGCTGCGAATTTGGTCGAAGTACGCGTGCCCGTCGCGACCAAACAACTTGTCATCCAAGCCGCGACGTCCGACGGCCGGACCACGAGCTACGTTGGCGAAGGGGTCCCAGACCGCGTGCGCCTGGACTTTGGCGCCGCCAAGCCGGCGAGCGAGGCGGATCCGGTACCGACACGCCCCGCCGTTCGTGTGAAGCCCGGGCGGACGAGCGACGGTGCGCGCAAACCTGAACCTTTGTCACCCAGTCCCTACCGCAAGGGGCCATGAGGCTTTTCACCCTCGCCTGCCTTGTTGCTTCGCTCATCTTTGGGGCGATGCCATCGAATGCCGCTGGCAGCGAAGACCTTGCGGAGCAGTTTTTCACTGCGGGCAGTAGCGCTTACCACCGCGGGGAGTTTCGCGCCGCTGCGGAGGCATTCGAGTCGGCCCACCGCCACGCGCCGCGAGCGGCGACGATTCTGAACGCGGCACGAGCGTGGCGCGCCGCCGAAGAACCTGGGCGCGCCGCCAATGCGTACGCCGCGGCACTCAATCTCGGGGGGCTGCCCTCGGAAGAACAACAGAACGCACAGCAACAGCTCACGGCGCTGAGCGCCACGCTGGGACGCGTGCAACTTCTCGGTCCGGCCGGGACGGTGGTGGGCCTTGGGGAGCAGCAGAAGCTTGCGGTTCCGACCGAGGTGTACGTCGCGCCCGGCACTTATTCACTGACGGCTCTGTTTCCGAGTGGACAACGCATCACGAGGACTGTTCGTGTGCGGATTGGAACCCAGCAGGAGCGGTTGGAAGCACCACCTGCCGAGCCGCCGCAGGCAACTCGTGCATCGGCTGCGCCTGAGAGTCCAGCGCTCGAGAGCGGTTCCTCTCAGTCCGCGTGGGGGATCGCGTCGCTGGGTGCCGCTGGGGCGCTGACGGTCGGCGCCGTCATCCTCGGCACACGTGCCCTCGACGCGCGCGATCGCTATGACGCATCGGACCGGCGTGATATCGAAGCGTACGACGAAGCCAAGTCGCTACGCTTATGGACCAATGTCCTTTGGGGTGGCGCGGTGGTTGCGGGCGGCGTTGGCGTGACTCTGATTGTTACAGCGAAAGCGTCCAAACCAAGGGCGGGCTTGCGGGTCGGACCCGATGGCGTTTCCTGGATGGGTCGATTCTGACGTCGCGCCGGCGCGAATTCCGTTGAACCCGTGCCCCTCCGTTGGATGGAAAATCCAAGCGCTAGGGTGCCGAGATGGCTTTGGCGATCGTGGCGAGCAGCGCCGCCTCTTCGGGCGTCGGGTAGTGCGTTCCCACATGCGGCACCACCTTGCTGCCGAGGGAGCTTGCCGGGTGGCGGGTGACCGCCGCCGACGCGGGGATGCTTAGCTTGGCGCCACTCGATACCGCGTCACTCTCGCCGCTGGGCAAGAGGTTGTCCTCGAAGTACACGCTGCCTTCGGATGCGCCGCGGCCAAAGCTAATGGCTCCGTTGGGCGTCCCTTTCAGCCCTGCGACGTGGTGGAAGACGTTTCCCATCACGTTCAGGCTCGGGTTGGTCTCGCCCGCGTCGTAATGAATGTCGAGGCCAAGCCCGCCGCCTTCCATCCAGCCCCAGCCATAGACGACGTTGTTCACATAGTCGATGAGTTGGTTATTGTGCCGAATGCGGATTTGGCGCTCGTTGTTGCGTGCGAACACGTTGTGGTGGATTGAAAAGCGCTCCCGGGTGACTTTCGTGTCGCTCGTCGAAAGATGCAGCGCCGTCACGGTGTCTAAGATGAGGTTCCACGATAGAGTGACGTCCTTGACGTCCTCCCAAACGTCGAAGACGCCGTCGGTTGCAGCGACGCCGGTGAGGTGATCGATGATCACCCGGGAAACCGCCGCGGATTCACCATCCAGTCCCCAAATGTCCCCGGCGTTCTGGTGGGATTGTGCCAGGCCGTCCATGCGCAGGTAGCGAAGGATGATGTCGTGCGCTGGGCCGATGCTGTTGCGCGCCTCGATCGTGGTGCCGATGGTGCCGGGCTGCTGGATGGTGATCCCGGGTGATGGCGCCGTCGCGCCATCAACGGTGACGTAGGAATACGGCAAGTTCAGGTCGGACTTCAGCGTAATGGTGCCACCGACGTCGAATACGACGAGGCGACAACCGGCGGAAAGCGCGGCCCTCAGACTGCCGGCGCCGGAGTCCGCGAGAGTCGTCACGTGCACCGTCGACGGGGACTGAGGGCAGCTTGCATGCCCTTGGGTGATCGCCCCGAAGCCCTCATAGGCGCTCGAAGGATTGCCTGCGCTGCCTCCGGTGCCGGTTCCTCCACTGCCTGCACTGCCCGCGCTGCCTCCACTGCCTGCGGTTGCGCCACTGCCGCTACTGCCGCCGGTCCCAGCCGCGCCTCCGGAGGACGATCCACCGGTTGCCGAGGCAGCTGCTGCTCCACTCGCGCCGCCCGAACTCGCGGCGGCGGCGCCCCCGGCCCCGCCTGATCCCTGTTGCGCTGGGTCGTCTCCACCGCCGCACGCGGCCAACCCGCCGCAACTGGCCAGCAGTGCTACAGCCGAAGTCGCAAACCCACGTCGGAACAGATTCTTGAATGGCATGGGGCGCCCCTGATGCAAGGGGTGCTCCAGAGGCTTGGGATCTGCCTTGGGGGCGGGAGCACGCTAGAATACCGCTGGCTGGGTGATCGGTTCGATCATCCCAGGGGTGATCCGCATCCCGGGGTGATCGAAAAGATCCCTCTCGGATCCCCGGTAAACGGCTTGCTTGCCGCAGTCCGCTGTGGGCACGCGGGTTGCAAAGCTGCCGCGCATGCGTGACCAAGCGTGGCTGCTCATCTGTATCTTTGCGACCGGTGCCTGCGGAGGCACCGACGACGCTGCTTCGGGAAGTGGAGGCGGCAGCGCTGCCACCGGCGGCGGCGCAAGCGGCGCAGGCGGCGGTAGCAGCGGCGCGGCCGGCGGGGGCAGTGGCGGAAGCGCTGCGGCGGGGACGGGTGGAGTCGGCGCGGGCGGGAGCGCCGCGTCCGGCGGCGCGTGGGTTGCGCCCGTCGGCGTTCCCTATCCCGACTTCGGCGTGAACGAGACCGCAGAGGGCTGTACCGCCTGCACGATGAAGCAGCAGAGCAACTTGGACGGCCTAGCGAACCTTGCCCCGGGCAGCGTGATCGAGCTAAGCGGCGGGCCCTTTGTGGGCGGCAAGCTGGAGATCAGTGGCGACGGCACCGCAGACAAGCCGATCTTCGTGCGGGGTCCGTCCGCTGGCAACCGAGTGGTCATCCAGCGGGAAACGACGATCCGCGGCAGTTACCTGATCGTCGAGAATATCGATTTCGATCTGTCGAAGCTTTCTAGCGGCATGTCGATTGAAAACGCGGACCACGTTGCCCTGCGCCACTCGGAGGTTCACGGATACGATCCCGGCAAGTTCTCAACGGCGCTGTACCTGGGGCAAAGCAACGACATCGTTCTGCTGGGCAACAGCGTGCACGACAACGGCGATTTCAACTTCGTCGGCGAGCAAGACGTACACGGTATCGGCGGCGGCAACATCCACCGCGTCTGGATCGTCGACAATACTCTTTACAAGAACCGCGGAGACTCTGCGCAGTTCGGCCACCAGGCTGGCAACACCTCAAGCGATATTTTCATTGGCCGTAACGACATCTACGGGGACGGTGAGAACTGCGTTGATATCAAAGAAACCAGCAACGTGGTGGTTTCGGAGAATGCGCTGCATCAAACTGCTTTTGGCGCACCCCTGGTGGTGTTCCACGACTGCCCCGTAAACGCTGCGCTGATCTACAACGAACTCTACGACACGGCAGTGGGTGTGAGCATGGCGAGCTTGGAGTCCGCCTGCGACGGCTATCGGCCTGTGCAGCAGTTTGTCATCCGGAACGCCTTCAAGAACGTCACCGACACCGCTGTGTCGGGCTGGGGCTCCGGAAAGATGCACTTTGTGAGTGGCAACACCTTTAGTGCGGTGGCGACGCCGATCGATCTCAGCAGCGTCGCTTCGGGCGCCGTGGTTGCGGAAGACGACACCGACCTCGCCAAGGCACTCGCGGCCTTCAAGACCACTTATGGCATCGACATCACTACGCCTTGAGGACTCATGAAACCGCACAACTGGTTCGTATTCGCGCTCCTGGCCCTGGCTGCTTGCGGTTCCGACGACGCGGCCCCGGGGGCCGGATCGGGAACAGGGGGTGGGGCGTCAGGCGGCGGCAGTGGCGCGGCGGGTGCCGCAGGCGCAGGCGCGACGGGGTCCGGTGCAACAGCCGGGTTCGGTGCGGCGGCGGGCACGTCAGGGGGAGCCGGTGCGCCGGGTGGCGGCGGCTCGACGTCAGGGGGTAGCGGCGGTTCCCATACAGGCGGCGGCGGCGCAACGCCCAACCCCGGCGGTTACCTTGGCGTTCCGGAGCCGGATTGGGACTGGAACCCGACCACACCGGGGAGCAGCGTCAGCACGTTGCCCAGTTCCGTGGGTCCGGGAGTTGTCGTCGCTCTGACGGGAACCCTGACTAAAAGCCTGGTCATCAACTGCGCCGGAACTGCGACCCAGCCCGCGTTCATTACCGGGACGGCGACGATCGCAGCTCAAGCCGAAATCAAGGGCCAATACTGCATCGTGGAGGGGCTCGCCTTCCAGGGCAAGGGTGGTGCCCTTCGCATCAGTGGCCACCACATCACCCTGCGCAACGCGAGAGTGTCCGACACGAACACCGGCTGGGGCTCCGCGATGTCCAGCGGAGGGCATCACGTAGTGGTTTACAAGAACAAGATTGGCCCTAGCGGCGACGCCAAACTGAAAACGGATGTGGACCACCACTGCATCAAGTGGGGCGGCGATGACTCTTGGATCATCGGCAACGAAATCAGCGCGTGCCAGGGAGATGGCATTCAGGTGGGGGACCAAAACAACAGTCCGACTGACATCAATCGCACGTACATTGCCGGCAACGACATCCATGGCAATCTTCAGACCGGCGTGTGGGTGAAAAAGGCTACGGATACCATCATCTCCAGCAACAAGATCTACGATCACAACGACGGGGGTGGCTCCGCGCCCGTGTGCACGGGTGCTCAATACTCCAACGCTTACACCTGGTTTCTCGCAAATGATCTGGGAAATTGTGGCGGCGGCATCAAGTACCAATCTTCCGACGGCGGGGACCACCGATACGCCATATTCAACCTCATCCACGACACGACGGGAGTCGGATACGATCCGAACAACCCGCATTCGAACTTTGGGATCGGTGATCGCTCCAATTCCAACGAAACCCGTGGGATCCTCTTCAACACCTTGCTCGATACGCACGCCGGCCTAGCAACAGCCTATTCCGGTCAGGCGAAGTTGACGGTCTGCGGCAACGCTGTCGTCACCAAGGGCAAGCAGACGAACTTTGAAGTGCAGCCGGGCGTCTACAAGGACAACCAGTTCGGCGCGAGCGCGGCCGCCCTTGGCTTGGATTCAAGCGCCGTGCCGCAGTCCGGGTCGCCGCTGATCGATGCCGCAACCTGCGCCATGACTGCTTTCGACTTGTTCCAGTCTCGCTACGGACTGGACATCAGAGACGGCCGACCCAAGGGCGGCGCCTGGGACGTGGGAGCCAAAGAATCGCCCTAGGCCGCCGCCGAGCCCCCTGGAGTTGCGTCGAGCCGCGCTTGCAAGGCATCTTGAGGAGATGCCCGTGTCTCTTGCTTGGAAAGCCGCGCGCGCTGCGCTGCTTACGCTGCTCACTGCGACCCTCATCGCCGGCGGTGGCGCTTGTTCGGCGAGCAAGGAGCCGACGCGCGGTGAGCTGATCATCGCGTTCCAAACGGACCTCAGTGTGCCGAAGGACATCCGCTCCCTGGTTGTGAGCATCTACTCTGAAGGCCAGCGCATCTACTTCCAGGAGTTTCCCTTGGCACCCGACGGCCGCTTCTATCTCCCGGCCACTCTTGCGGTTGTGGAGGGGAAGCGGCCGAACGTGCCGGTTACGCTGCGGGTCACCGGTTTGGATAGTGCGCGCAAGGCACGCGTGATCCGCCAAGCCATCTCGACGGTGCCGAAGGCGCGACTATCGTTATTGCATATGCCGCTGCAATGGCTGTGCTTGGACAAGGACATCGTCGAGAGCACGGACGTCGACGCGACGCGCATCTTCAACGACGAATGCACTGCGGACGGAAAGACCTGCCTCTCTGGTGAATGTAAACCAGCGGAAGTTGACCCGCTGACTTTGCCGGAATACGCAGGCGAGTTGGTGTTTGGCGGCGTGCCGTTCCCTGGGCTTAGCGGCGGAGTGTGTCTCGACGTGCTGGGCTGTTTTGCTCAAGGAGCCGAAGTCGTCCCCGACGCTAGCTGCCGCGTGCAACTACCAAGCGCCGCTGAAGACAATGTGAACATCGGCTTGGTGCTACCTCCCGGTGGGCCTGGGATCTGCGGGGGCCAGGCGTGCATTGTCGCACTCGATCGCGACGATCTCGTGGGATGGCGTCTCCAAGACGGACGCGCGCAGCTGCCGCCGGCGATCTGTGAGCGGCTGGGCAAGGACATCCAAGCCGTGGCGCTCACGACTCACTGCGCCGCGAAGACGACCCAAACCCCGATCTGCGGGCCCTGGACCAACATTGCGGGCGAATTTGCTTTGGATGCCGCGCCGCCGACCGCCCTGGATGGCGGAACGGAAGCGGGTGAAGACCTGTGCCGCAATGAGTCGGACGGAGACTACTGCGAGTGGGACATCGGCGCCTCTGGCCAGCGCGTGCTCAGCTGTGTCGGGGGCATGACGCAAAGTGCTACGGATTGCGCGCCGGGCACGTGCAACCCCGGTAGCGGCAAGGCGTTTTGCGAAAGCAGCGACGCAAGTCCAGACGCAGGGCCCGATGCAGAAGCCGGTCCGCCTGATCCTTGCGCGGGCCAGTCCGATGGCTTCCATTGCGCGATCTTCTTCGGCGGCAATCTGAAGGATCGCCTGCAGTGTCAGAACGGCAAGACCATCAACCCAGGCCAAACCAATTGCACAGATCTGTGCTCCCAAGGCGCCTGCGTGCAGCAAACCCTGGGTGCCGCCTGCAACTCCGACACTGAGTGCGCTCCCCTCAAATGCATGACCACGAAGCCCGCCGGTTTTCAACTCAGTAGCGGGGCCGCGCCGGAAGGCGGCGTGTGCACGCTCCCGTGCTCCACCACCGCCGACGAGTGCGCCCAGTTGCCCGCTGGCGCCACCTGCAAGGACTTTGGTGCAGGTCAGCTGTATTGTTTGCAGGGCTGCAACCCAGCAGATACCCAGAAGTGTGCCGGGCGCGCCGACATGGCTTGCGGGCTGACCACCCACGAGTTCAACAAGCTCAGTCAGTTCGCGTGTCTGCCCGTCTGCAGCAAGGACTCACTGTGTGGAGCCGCGCCGGACGGCGGAAGCTACAGCTGTTCCTTCGCTACTCGACTCTGCGAGCAATCTGCGCCTTCGATGCCGACTTTTGGGGCGGATTGCAGCAGCGCGGCCTGCAGTAATAGTAGCTGCTCGTCCTTCAAACACTCCGAGGGTGGAACGCTGCAGAGCTGCAGTGCCAGCTGTCATCTTGGGCTGCTGAATGCCTGTGGCGCCATCGTGCCCACATCCTCCGGGGCGGCGTGTCTCTGGCCCGAAGACCCGGCAAATAACCAAACCGGTAGCGCCGGGCGCTGCATGGAATTGTGCACGTGTTTCGGCAACCCGTGCTCGCACCCCGGCTACGAATGCCAGCAATTCGGGTCGTTCATTGACTCGGGTGTGTCCGCGTTCCTGAGTGGGCAGGGTTGGGATGGCTACTGTGGCCCCGACGTCGACCCCTTTGGAATTCCGACGTCGTCGTGTCCGCCTGGCTGATCCGGCTAGGGCAGGATCTGCGCTTGGATGCGCGCTTCCACGGGAGCCAAAATCTTCGTCAGGGTAGGAAACTGCAGCAGCAGCAGCGCCCAGCTGATGACAAAGAACGGCAGAGCGTGCAACAGCGGGTGTCCAGTGAATCCAAGGACGAAGCCGAACAACGCGACGCTCTCGCCTAGCGCGCACGCGAGAACCAACTTCGTTTGGTAGATGCCAAAGGCTCTGCGCAGCGCCTTCGCCGGCTTCTTCGCGACGCGGCGCGCCGGCGCGTCCCGGTCCGGGATCACGTCGGAGCCCTGCGCACCCGGGCGTTCGACGACGTCAATTTCGATCCTCTCGAGCGCTTGTGTGTACAGCCTTTGGGGAAGGACGAAACTCAGGACCGCTATCGTAAGGGCAACCAAGCCGAAGGCTGGCAACATCACCGCGACGGGATCCCGGTGCTGTTGCGGTCCCAGGAAGAGCAACACCCCGAGAAATATTACGGTCGCCCCAAGCAGCGACGCCCACAGGATGCGCGCCGTCATCAGCGACGCGCGCGCTTGAGTTTTTGCATCGGGGTTGGGCATGGGGAACTATTGCCTGATTTTCCCCGATCGCGGCGAAAAAGCTACGGGACGACGGCCCAGGTTGGATCGTCGTCGTAGTCCGAGTCTGCTTTTCGCAGCTCTTGGTCGACGAAATCGTAGGCCGTCTCTGCCTTGTCCAGCTTTGCCCGCGCCGCGGAGCTGAGGGCAACCCGCGCGATTGCGGAGTAACAAAGCGCGCAGTTCTTGTCTTCCAAGGTGGTGGGTGCCGGGCCCGCGCGATTCGCGAAGCTCTTCTGCCACAGCTCTGCCCAGGTCGCGTAGGGAGTGCCCGAGACACTGCTGGTCGCGATGTGGTACGGCGAGCCGTCGTAGGGGTTGTAGTCGGGCCCGTTGGTGTAGCGGCCGATGGTAAACTTCACAAACCAGTCGTGAATCGGCTGAGCGTCCGAGAAGCCCATGCGCACGGCGCTGTCCCAGGTCCAGACCAAGAAGTCACTCTGCCAGGGAGACGTATAGTAGCGCACGTCCGCGTCCATGTTCTCATCGGGCCGTCCGCCGTCCGTATCCCAGTTGCTTTGCTCTTGCCACCAGCCGAAGGCATTGCTGTCCACTGCGTTCTTCATGTACCAACTGATGTTGTTCTGGACCTTCTCGGTCAGATAACCTTTTTCTTTGTCGTCGTCTGGAGCAAGCCATGCGGCATGCAGTAGCGTGCGGATGGACCACGCTTGGGCTCGAACCTGCAGACTCTCGAGCAAGCCGAGGTCCTCTTGCCGATACTGGTAGTTCTGCGAAATGAAGTTGTAGCTGGTCCAGAAGTAGAGTTCGTCCAAATAGTAGCTGTCGCCGGTGAGCAAATACGGCACGTAGACGAGGGACGGCTGGTGGGCATCGTCCACCGTGTAGGGCGAATCGCAATTCGCGCAGTCCGGCAGCTTGTCTGCTGGATCGGAATACTTTGCAGCGGCGGCAATCAGCGAGATGGTCGGATAGTCGTCGATGCTGATCGCTCGGCCTGTCTTGCGATCGCGGTAGTGCACGCTGAAGCCGCCCGCCAGGTCTCCGACCCCCATGGTGGCTGCCATGACGTTCGGGTCGCCACTGAGTAGCGCGACCGCGGCCCATTTGGGAAGCGGACCGATGTCGTCCCTGCCTCCCGTGGTCGGGAAATACTTGGTGATCAGTCCGTTGTCCAAGATGTCCTTGGGAGCCGCGTCCCAGGCCGAGGTCACGGAGCTGACGGCCTTGGTCGATGGGGTGCGCGCCAGGTCGTAGTTCGGCAGCGCACCGGTGGAAATCAGGTAGCCGAGATCGTGACGCACGAACACATCGGGCGCCGCCGCGCCGAAAGACAGCACGCGACGCCACCGCGCGTGGTGAAAGTGATCGACGCCGGTCTTTTCGTAGACGACATTGCCGCCGCTTTTGACTTGCACGTCGTAGCTGCGATTACCGGGAGTATCACTCCAGGTGTTTTCGACGCTGACTGACACCCGGGCGCGGTCGGGCGCGAAGAATCGCACATCGAATTGCACGCCCAAGGCCGGATGTTCCGAGCCGCCATCCGTCGGCGGCGCAAGCGCCCGCAATTCACTGACGAGATCGCCGTCCAGAAAGCGGCTTGCGCCCGCTGCGGCCAGGGCATCGGCGGCGCTAGCCGTGTAGGTCTTTCCGCCTTCGGTGATTTCAACGCGGGTGTCGAGCCCGCCCGCCAGCAGCGTCGCCGTATCGGGCCCCGCTGCCGACTGGGCCGCGCCCGCGCTCTTGATATCCAGGTCTAGGGTCTCGCCGGCGGAGAGCGCGGGGAGCTCGACGCTGAGCACGGCGTGACGAATGCTGCCGTCTGCGTGGCGGCGCTTGACGTCGCCCTGGGTTGGAAGCGCGTCGCCGTCCCGGGTCACCGCGACCCCTTCCGCAGCGTCCCCGGGTCGGAAGGCCTGCGCGAAGGTGACAACGCCCGCTTCAGAGGCGCCGTTTTGTGCAGTGAGCTGCACGCCGGTGATGCGTGAGCCGATGGGAGGCGATCCGCCGCTCCCCCCCGTGGCGCCGGTGCCGCCGCCGCCGCCGCTGCCGGACGCGCTGTCGTCACCGCCGCACGCAATCAAACCCAGTGCAAGAGTCACCGCCAAGCCCAGACGAAGGAGTGCCAGCATGATCGAAGGATAGCCCAGCCCGCGGCTGGCGCGAAGGCACGTGCCGAAACACGCACCTGTGATCGGTTTTCATCGGGGCGAGTTTCAGCATCCGACTTCGGGCGG
>CALMUT010000069.1 GCA_937872925.1 uncultured Myxococcales bacterium
CGGGCGGCACGAGCAGCGGCGGCACCGGCGGCGGCGGCACCGGCGGCACCGGCGGAAGCAATACGGGCGGCACGAGCAGCGGCGGCACCGGCGGCGGCGGCACCGGCGGCACCGGCGGCACGGGGGATCTGACCTGCAAGCAAATGCAGACGGCTTACGCCGGTGTGCTTGCCGCGGCGAAGTCCTGCAATCCCATCGTTAGCGTCCAGCAGTGCACCGTCAAGGTAGAGGACGAGCTGGCTTGTCCCTGCCCGACGTACATCAATCCGGCGAATACGGCGGCCGTGGCGGAACTCGCTAAACTTCAGGCGGCTTGGAAGGCCAAGAACTGCCAAGTTGGGGTGCTGTGCCCGGCGGTGCTCTGTCCTCAGCCGAGCGGCGCTGCGTGCGTCGGATCCGGCAGTGCCACTCAGGGTAGCTGCAAAGATCTCACGACGAACTGAGCAACTCAACGCGCGGGCAACCGCCGCAAGATGAGTTCGGCCCGATTGCGTTTCTCCGTGGTCTCTGCCTCCAGAGCGGCGATCCGTGCGCGAGTCGTGCGGATCTTGTCTTCGACGGAAAGCAGGCGCTTCACCATTTCGCCGTTGTTCTTGCCGCCGAGGGCGCGAGCATGCTCCCGCAGTCGTCGTGCGTCCGAGTTTAGTGTGTCGAGTTCGCGCTTTCGCTTGCCCGACGCCCCCGTTCTGATTTCCGCCTGATGTAGGCTGGCGGCGGCGTCGAGCAACACCTTGCGTTGGGACTCCGGCACTGCCTTGCTGCTTGCCGTGGCGCGGAGCGAGCGCGAAGTCAGGCGCGTGACCGGCGTGCTTCGAGACAGCCCTTCGTCGATCTGCAGCGTTCGCACCTTCGCGCTGCGCGCGGGCACCGCGAAAACCGCGTGGGCTCGACGTTGCCGTGAGTCGAAGTCCATGCGGTCTGCGCCTTGCACGCTCGCATTCTCGACCACCGAGAGCCCGAGGTACGCGGTGCGCGGTGCTCCGCTGCGATTCTCGACTCGGTAGCTCTCCTTGCGGTGCCGCACGAAGTGCTCGCGCAGGGAGCGACCCTGCAGGCTAACGTAGCGGGTTTCGTCACGCGCTGGCGCCTGGTTTTCGAGTTCGACGCTGATGTCCAAGTCGAGTCCGAAGCTGATGAACTGAACTTCTTTGGGTTTCAGGCGTTGGATGGCGGATTCACCTGCCAAGCCGCCGTCGGAAAAGACCGCCAGCGTGCCGGCGGGCAATGTTTGCCCGCTTTCGTTCTGCAGGCGCACGGCACTGCGCGCGCTTGCACCAGGGCTTGAAAATAGAGCGATGCGGATGGCTTGCACGTCTCGTTGCACAAAGGGCAAGAGGGCCGACGTGCGCGCCGCTAGATCCGTTGTGCCTGCCATTGCATAGGTGAACTGCGCGCCGGCCTCTACGCCTTCCTGAGTGGCGACCGCAGCGAGGTTGCCCACGTCCAGAACGGAGCTTTGGCTGTCGCCGACTCCAGCGCCGTGCCCCACGGTTCCGACGCTACCCAGACCAATGCCCTCGCCGCGGCCCCCACCCCCTGCGCCGACGCCCGTCAGTCCCAAGCCGCCAGCACCGAAGGCTTCGCCGACTTCGTCGCCCCACTGGCTGTCGGTCGTGCCTTTCAACAGCTGCGGCACCGTCGAAAGAGACTCGTCCGGCGTGACCAACTGTCGGCGCGCGTAGCGTGGCGCCGCGAGGGGGAACAAGAAAGAATCGGGTTGGCCATTGACCAACTCGAGCTTCACTTGCTTCCAGGCTTCGTCGGTGTCGTTGTGTATCAGCGCCCAGCCTTGCAGTACGGAACGAGTGTCACCCAGAATCAAGCGGTAGGTGGATCGCCACACGGGGGCTTCGGCGATGTAGCCGAGCGACAGTGCGCCGCCTTTCGGCGCGCTGATTTCAATGCCCTTTTCTCCAGCGCCGCCCACGTTGCCCAAGGCGGCGCTGGCTGCACGCAGGCGCGCGACCCGGGTGGGGTCCAGGGGTTTGACGAAGCCGATGTCCGCAAGGGGAATACGTCGCAACTCACCTGTGTCGGTGAGAAATACGGCACTGGGGATCTTTTGGCAGGCCTGCTTCTTCTGGGCATCCAAAGCACACCGAGTGAGATCCGTGGTCTGTTCCGGGAGCACGCTCATCAAGCGCCCCTTGAGACTGGCGGCTCCGATCTTCAGCTCGACGGATGCGCCGACCAAACTCGCGAGCAGTGACTCCATGGTCGTAGACTGACGGTCGCCACCTTGGATGCCTGCGACTTCTCGCGATAGCTCGGCACTGACGCGGGAAGGAAAGTGGATGCCGCTGAGCTTGGTCTTCCCGTCGACGGAGAGCACGACCAAGCTCTTGAGGGCGTCGTCGAGATGCCCGTCGGGCACCGGGAGCCGCGCTGCGTGGGTCACGACGCCGCTGCGTTCGAAGTATGCCACTCCGGTTTCATAGAGACGCACGCGCTTTAGCGGCAGCGTGCCGGGCTTGGGTTGGGCCGCAGTCTGCAGGGCAAACAACGACAAACAGGCGAGACTGGAAAAGGCGAAGAACTTGTTCACAACGAAAGTGCGAGACAGCGCGACGTCGGAGTTGTTCCCTTTACCTTGAAATTGGGTGCTATCATCGGGTGATGCGGGTCCTGGGAGTGCTCTTTGTCGTGTTGGCCGTGGGCTGCGGCGGCTCCGATGGCAGCGGGGTTGGAGGGCCTGGCGTGGGCAGCGGCGGCTTCGGGGCCGCAACCGGCGGTTCGGGCGGCAGCGGCGCTAGCCTTGCGCTGGACGCGGGTGGAGGATTGGACGCGGCGCCGGACGCCAAGGGGGTCGGTGGGGCGCCGGCCTATCCCGCGGGACCCTACGGGAACCAAGTGGGTAGCGTGCTTCCCAACCTGGAGATGCTTGGCTACGTGCGGCACGACACTACGGGGCTGGCGTCTGAAGCCACTTTGGAGACCGTAGACTTTGCGGATCTGCGGGCAGGCGCGCCCAAGGGGCTAGCGCTGATTCACATTTCGGGCTTCACCTGAAGCTCTTGCAAGGCCGCGGCCCGGGGCTTGGGCCTAAAGTACGCCAACTACGCAGACAAGTTCATCATCGTGGAGTCGCTCGCCGAAGGGAGCAGTCAGTCGGTGCAAGCGGAAACGACCCACCTCGATCCTTGGATCAGTGCGGGAGAGATCAGCTTCACGACCCTGATCGACCCGCCGGGGGTTGGCATGCGCGTCGTCCAGCAGCTAGGGCCCCGGGAGACATCCTTCATCGTGGAGCTATCGAGCATGAAGGTGCTCAGCCGAGTGTACGGACTTGCGGGGGTGTATCCGGCACTGGACGCGTTCTAGTTCGGCCGAACGGCTTTGGCTTGCGGCGGGCACCCGGGCTTGGTCGACTCTAAGCGCCATGAGTCGACTGGTCTCAAAATCCGATGGTCCCGAACTTGAGCGTTTCGCGCGCCGGTTCCTGTCCAAGTATTTGGCGCACGGATTCCAGAGCTTGAGCAAGCGCGACGTGGAGCTACTGCTCTTCTACGAGCTTGAGCTTTCGGATCTGATCAGCGCGTCCGCGTCCAACCACGACGTGGCCAAATCCTTGCGCCTGACCGGACGAAAGGTTTCGAATCTTCGACGTGACGCCTGGGCGCGCTGGGCAGAAGAAAACGAAATCAAGGAGCACCTGCGCGCCAGTTTGAAGCAGTTGCTGTCCGTGGAGGCGCTGACCACTGTGCTTTCGGAGAATCGACGCGCGTGGAGTGGCGACGGACTGATCCCGCTCTTGTTGGAGCATCCAAGTGATCGCGCGGAGGTCGAGCAGTTCTTGAAGCGGCGCCACAGCATCCCGCACTATGCCAAGAACCGAGAGGTCATCTTGGTGCCCCACAAGCTGCTACTCGATCTATCTGCGGGGTTGGGTGGCACGGTGCAGAAGAAACAACTCAGCATCGTGCGTTCCGCCTTCATCAAGGATGCGGACCTCAAGGCGTTCCTGACCAAGGACTTGCGCGAGCTCAGCTGGCGCGAGGCGCGGCAGGTGCTCAACGTCACCGTGGCGGAGATGCTGCACAAAGCGAGTGTGGACGCCGCTGCACGTGGGCTCAGCAGCGTCTTTGGTGGCGTTCTGGAGTGAGAGGCGGGCGCGCGCGGATCATTTGCGCGGATGCAGCGGCGACGCATTCTGCGTGGGTTCCGCTTCTCCGGTCAGCTCCTTGAGCACTTCGGAGGGCAGCGGAAACCAGCGCAGGTGCTCGAAGTCTGCGGACAGCGGCGTCTCCTCGACCTGAAGGGTTCTAGCCTGCCGCACGACATCTTCAAACAGTTGTTCGGCTTGAGCGATGTACTCGTCTAGCACCCATTCGGGCTCTGTGGCGTGGCGACTGCGGTACTGCAAGCTGCCGGCGCGGTACGAAAGGTCGTGCAAGCTCAGTGCCGGGTCCGCCCGCCCGCTCTTGTGGCGCCACTTGCCGGTCTGTCGGTCGAAGTTGTAGAGCGGTAGCAACTTGTAGCCGTGGGTGGCGATCAGGTCGACGGCGCGCACCACAAACTGAAACACCGGTTCGGAGATGAAGTAGTTGAAGTTCACGCGGACCCAACCCGGCTTGATGCCTTCGCAGCCGATGAGGATTTCGCGCTCGAATTCTTTACTGGTCTCGAGGTCAATGCCCAACAATCGGTGGCCATAGGGCCCCGCGCAAGAGCAGCCCGAGCGGGCTTGGATGCCGAATAGATCATTGAGCACCGCGGCGACGAAGTCGTGGTGCAGGTAGCCACTGCCATGGCGCACCACGAATGAGATGATGGACAGCCGCCAGAGCTTCTTGCTGCCGAGGATCTCGATGGCGGGGTTTGCTTCCCAGGAAGAAATCGCGCGCAGGATGAAGTCGCGTTCCAGGCGCTTGATGTTGTCGATGCCGACGGCGCCCTTGAGTTGGAACACGAGGCCCGCGCGTATGGAGCCGACAATGTCCGGCGTTCCGCCCTCTTCCCGCACTTCGGGGTCTTCGAGATAGCGGTGGGCTTTGTTGTTCACATAGGCGACGGTGCCGCCGCCCGGGACGGTGGGCACTCGGTTGCGGAACAGCTTGCGCTTCGCGACCAACACGCCAGGAGTGCCCGGCCCGCCAATCATCTTATGTGGCGAAAGGAAGATGGCGTCCTTGTAGACCAGGTGTCCGTCCGAGAGCTCGTCGGACATGTTCATCTCGATCTGCACGTACGGCCCCGCTGCCGCGAAGTCCCAGAACGACAGCGCGCCATGAGAATGCAGGAGCGACGCGATCGCCCGTGTATCCGAGCCGATTCCCGTCACATTCGATGCAGCGGAAAAGCTCCCGATCTTGAGGGGCCGATCGCCGTGGCGACGTAACTCTGCTTCGAGCATGGCCAGGTCGATGCGCCCATCGGGATCCTCCGGAATCGTCACAACGTCGCAAATCGATTCGCGCCAGGGCAGTTCGTTCGAATGATGTTCGTAGGGACCGATGAAAACGACCGGGCGTTCTTCGGCTGGAATTTGCTCGCTTAGGTGGTAGCGCTCGTCGAGATCCCTGGGCAGCCGCAGATTCATCACCTCGATCAGTTTGTGGATGGCGCCTGTTGCTCCAGAGCCACAAAAGATCACCACGTCCCGTTCATCCGCTCCCACCGCAGCGCGAATGAGTGCGCGCGCATCCTCGCGGAAGCGGGATGTCTGCAGCCCGGTCGTGGACGACTCGGTATGCGTGTTGGCGTAGCGGGGGAGTACTTCGGCGCGGATGAAGTCTTCGATGAAGCTCAGGGCGCGGCCGCTGGCGGTGTAGTCTGCGTAGGTCACCCGGCGGGGACCAAAGGGACCTTCAAGCACCTGATCGTCGCCGATGATCGAGCTGCGGATGGATTCAATGAGGTGGCTATTGTCTTTCACGAAACGAGCCTGCACAGGGGTCTTTGACGTGGCTTCGCCGCAATCTAGCACCGTGGGCCCCGTCGCAGATCCCCTGGATCGCCACGCGTTGTAAAGCGCGGCGATGCCAGGTAGCGTCTTTTTCGAGCCCGATCCGCTCGCGGATGCAGGGGGGGACGCGGCGCGAGCTTTTTTCAGTTCGCGCCGCGTTTTTTTTGTTTCTGCCGCTTCCACGGGCGCGGCAGGCCGTGGCAGCCTGGCGCCGTGGCAGACAGTCCCTGGTCGGTGCTCACGCTCCCCGCGACGCCGCTGCTCGCAGAAACTCCGGAAGCGTTCTTCCGTGACGTGGGTGCGCGGATCGCCGCAGGCTCTCCGGAAACCCTCGCAGTTCTAGGAGGTTTTTCTGCGGATCGCTTGGGTTTTGGGTTTGTGTGTGGCTACGTCGCCGCGTTGCGAAGGCTGACGAAGTCCCACGCAGGAATCACCGCGCTGGCCGCAACCGAGGCCGGCGGTGCGCATCCGCGCGCCATCGAGACGACACTATCCCAGCAGGGAGACCAGGTCGTGCTGAACGGAACAAAAGCGTTCGTCACGCTGGGAAGTTTGTGTGCGGAAGTCTACGTACTGGCGCATGTGGGTCAGGACGCTGCTGGCCGGAAGGGCTTGCGCCTCGTGCGCATGCCCACAAGCAGTTCCGGCGCTCACATGCATGCACTGCCAGCAACTCCATTTGCTCCTGAGATCCCGCACTGTCGCTTAACGCTCACGGACGTTCGCCTGCCCACGGATTCGGTGTTGCCCGGCGATGGTTGGGCGGACTACGTGCGGCCGTTCCGAACGATTGAGGATACCTTCGTGATGCTCGCAGCACTCGGCTACATGCTGGGAGTCGTTCGCCGTGGAGCGGCCTCCGAGGCGCTCTTGGACGCAGTGGTGGCCGCGCTGACCAGCACGCTTTACGTCGCGGGACTGCCTCCTTCGGAGGCGCGCACGCACGTGCTGCTCGGCGCGGCGTTGGCGCAAGTTCAGGGCGTCATGCGTGCCCTGGGGGCGGCGTTTCCAGCCGGTCTGCCCGATGAGGAGGCGCGCTTTCATCGCGACGCGCCCCTGCTCTCGGTGGCCGAAAAGGCTAGATCTGCTCGTAAAAGAAAGGCATTTTTCGAGCTGGGGCTGGCGGCAGCGCCGGGCTCCGACTAGAAGCCCTAGGTGGCATGGGCAAGGCGCCCCGACCCTGAAGGAAGAGACGGATGAAGCACTCGGTTCACCACGGCCTCGGAAAAGAGAAGGCCAAGGCAGTCGCGATCAAGGCATTCGAAAGCTACCAACAGCGCTTTTCGCAGTACGATCCGAAGGCAAACTGGGTGACCGAGCATCAAGCGGAAATCTCCTTCAAGGCCAAAGGGATCAGCCTTTCCGGGAACCTAGAAGTGCGTGACACCGAGATCGACATGGATCTCGACGTGCCGTTCATCCTCCGGCCGTTCAAGGGCAAGGCCCTTGGCGTGATCGAGGACGAAATCAAGGTCTGGGTCAAGAAAGCAGAAGCAGGCGAGTTCTGAACACGGGAGCCTGTATCGGGCTCGATCCGATCCGAACTGGAAGCTCGTTTCCAGCCGCCCCTTAACTTTCGAATAGGTCCATGCTGAACGCGGGCCGGCGAACCTTCGCGACTCCCATGCGCTCTAGATGCGCCAGCACTTGCAGCACGCAGGCCTCGTCCCAGGCGTCGCCGATGATCTGAAGGCCCACGGGCAAGCCGGCGTCGTCCAGGCCCACGGGTGCCGTTCCGGCTGGGCAGCCGCTGAGATTGCCCAAGAAAGCATAGCGACACGCACCGTCCAGGGCAGGCGGATCTACGAACCCCTCGCTTGCTTCCGCGTCCGTGACGCTGGGTGCAGAGATCGCCGTGGTCGGCAGCGCCAGCACGTCGACATGCTTCAATACATCGGCGACCTGCGAGCGCAGGGTGGTGCGCAGGCGCTGCGCGTCTAGATAGTCGTCCGCCCGGAAGGTGTCCAAATTCGCCAGCAGCAGTTGCAGGTCCAGTCCCAACTCGTCCATTTGGTGCTTTCGAACGCCCGCCAAGGCTGAGAAGGTCTCCAGCCCGATGGTCAGGTAGCCGATGGCAGCGGCCATCTTTGCCAGGGGCAACTGAACCCGCTCTATCTGCGCGCCGTCGCGCTCAAGCGCCGCGATGGCTTCCCGAGCGGGGCGTGCAACGGCCGGGGCGCAGTCGTCCCATTCACTTTCAACGATGCCAATGCGCAGCCCAGAAACCCCGCGGCCCAGTGCCCGGGTGAGGGCCCCGGGATCGAGCAGCGGTTGCACGCTGTCCGGGTCTCCGGCGTCGGCGCCAGCGCATGCTTCCAGAAACACGGCGAGGTCGTGGCTGCTGCTGCCGAGAGGGCCCAGATGCACCACGGTGCTGCCCCCGGTCAGACCGTGGCCGGTCGTTGGAATGCGGCCGAAAGTCGGCTTGATGCCGAACACTCCGTTGAAGCATGCCGGAATGCGGATAGAGCCTCCGCCGTCGGCGCCCAGGGCAAGGGGCGTGATGCCCGTGGCCACCGCCACGCCGCTGCCGCTGGAGCTGCCGCCGGGCAGGCGCGACACGTCGTGCGGATTGCGCGGCATGCTGCGGTGCACATTGCCGCCCAAGGGAGACATCCCGTATTCCGTCATCGGTGTTGTGCCCACGATCACCGCGCCTGCCGCTCGCAAGCGGCGCACGGACTCGCAGTCTTCGTCCGCGGGGGTGCGTGGCATATGTCGTGTTCCGACTTGGCAGGGAAGGCCAGCCACACGCACTTCTTCTTTGATGGCGACAACGACGCCGTCCAGGGGACCCAGAGCTTCGCCGCGCGCCAGGCGGTCCATGGACCGGTGGGCGGCCTCAAGTGCGCGCTCGTCGTCGAAATCCAAAATGGGGCCCACGCTGGGAGTGCGGGCGGCGAGGAATCGCGCGCCCGCGAGGGAGCGTTCGACTAGCTCCTCCACCGTGAGCTCTCCTTCGCGAAAGGCACTCGCATAGCTGCGCACACAGCGTGGCCAGGTTTCGGTGGGCGGCAGCGGCAAAGACTGTGTCGGTCGCTCGTGACTTTGCCTTGCGCGTTGTGGCTCGGCGGAGCGTAGGGGGCCGCGCAGTTCCGGGTCGAGGTCCCGAAGAGCGTCAATCCCGAGCTGCATGCGCAGCACTCGTGCCACCACGTGACGTGCAGGCGTCCTTCGTACAGAAGTCACGATGGCTTTGAGTAGCGACCCTGAGATGCGTCCGGCGGGGAGTTCGACCATGGTGCAGGGCAGCATAGTCGATGCAGAGCGTCGCGACGCCGCTTTGCGGATCAAAAACCCGGGCGCCCCACCGATGTCGCCGGGCCGATGGTGCTAATCGGGTTGCTTGCCGCGTTTAGTCGATTGGCACGCTGAGCACTCGGCGCTCCGAATGCTCAGCGGTTGCGCTCGTCGAGCTTGCGCAGGCCCTCTAGCACCAACATGTCGGCGTTGAGCTGGATTGTGTCTTCGGTGGGTTTGAAACCAGGCTCTAAGGCGAAGGTGCCCTCGGTGAAAGCGAGCAACTCGTAGAAGGCCTCTTCGGACTTGGTGGCGCCGAAGGTGGCGTGCACGATGCGCCCGTCCTGAAAATGCACCTCGCCCTCGTCGCCACTGCCCGACTTGACCTTGAGCCGTCCGCTCTTGCGGCTGTGGTGCAGGATTTGGACGAGATCGGGCAGCGCCATGTCGCCCAAGGATCCCGCCACACCGCTGGCGATTTGATTGCGGGGCGCTTCCTGCCCTAGGCGACGTAGTTTGCCCGCCAATACGTCGCCGCTCGTGGGCTTGACGACGTAATCTTGGGCACCGAGGGCAAAGCCGCGGTCCACAGCGGCCGCGTCGCTCTGGCGCGCAACGAACATGAAGGGGATCTCCTTGCCGGCGTCGCTGCGCTTCAGACGCGACAGCAATTCGAACCCGTCAAAAGGCGCGATCTCGGTCTCCGACAAGATGTAGCGCACGTCTCCGTGTTCCACGATGCGCAAGGCTTGGTCGGCCGCTCGCGCCACTTTGACCTCAAAGCCCTGTGCCACCAGTCGCAGCTCCAAGATGGTGGCTTCTTCGGCGTCCGGTTCAACTACGAGTACGAGCGGCTTGTCGTCGGTGAGCTTTCGGCGCAGGTCTTCGCCCACGACCAGTTGTGTCAACAGCTCCACAAGATCGGGATCGAAGATCGCACCCGCGAACTTGATCAGAACATCGTGCGCTTCTTCGTGGGAAAGCTCTTTCCGATAGGGATTTCTGGGGTTGAGGGTCAAATCCGAATAGGTGTCACACAGGGCGAGCACACGACCACCCAAAGGGATATTCTTGCCTTGCAGGCGACCGGGAAAGCCCTGACCGTCGAAGCGCTCGTACATTGCCGACACGGCGCTTGTGGCTTCCATGGGGAGGCCCACGCTCTCGACCAGCCGACCGGGAGTGTAGACGAGTTTTTGTGCGGCAGTGCGGTGCGGCGTGTACTGCGCCACGTTGAGCGCTGTCAGATGGTAGGAGACGGGCTTTCCAAGGTCGTGCAAGTTGGCCGCCATTGCCGCATGGGCGGCGACGGTTTCGTCTAGGCCCATGCGCGTCATCGTGAGGCGTGAGAGGCGTGCAACCGAGGAGGAGTGCCCGCGGAACTCGTCTCGGGTATTTTCGCCGAGGGATACCAGCACATTGAGCAGTTCAGCCAAATCACGGACGCGTCGTTCGACGATGCTCGGCGGCGGCTCCGAGTGTGGGCCGAAGCGCGAGCTTTTGCCGGTGCTGCGCTTGCTGTCGACCTGCGGAAGCAACGGCTCGTCGTCGGTGATATCCGGTGGGTCGAGGGAAAGCAGAGAGTCCATCACGGGCGCCGGACCCGTAGTGCGAGCGCTCGGAGCGGTGGAGGGCGGACGGGCGG
>CALMUT010000070.1 GCA_937872925.1 uncultured Myxococcales bacterium
CCTCCCCCCCGCCCCCCCCCCCCCCCGCGACCCCCCCGCGGGCGCTGCTCCCCCCGCTGGCCGAAACCCCCCCCCCTCCCCCCCCGGGCCGATGGCCCGCCACTGCCGCCGCTGGCCGATGAGCCGCCACTGCCGCCGGTCCCCGCGCTCGCGCCGGAGCCACCCCCGCCGCCATCGTCACCGCCGCAACCAACCGCAATCAACAAGGTGGTGGTGACCACGCCCCCGATACAACGTCCCAGCTTCATGCTCTTCTTGTATGCGCTCCCGAGACACAGGGCCAGCCCCGAGGCCATAGGCTCAGAGAGAATTCAACCTTTGCTCAAGCTTCCCCTTGCCCAGCGCCCACAAACCCCGGCAAACCCCCGGATGACCTTGGGGGGGTCATTCCGGGCACGCTCCTCCGTCGCTGCTGTGTTCTAATCTGCGATGGGGATTCTAGGGGTTGGGTGAACATACTCGTTCGTAAATTCTGGGCCGGTTGGCTGCCGGTCGGCCTAGGCGTATGCGCCGGCCTGGCGCTCGCATCTTGGGAGTACCGCAGCGATCTCCGGATCTGGCAGGAGCGCCTGCGTGCCAGCGCGCAGGCCCGCGCGGCCGTGGTGGAGGCGTGGGTCAGCGACAACGAACGCGCCGTGGCGGCGCTGGCGGAGGCGCCCGCGGTCCGCACCGTCGCCGAGCAACGGGAGGCCACCGGTGCCACCCGCCAGCTGCTTGACGCTCATGCCGAAGGGGCGGGCTACCTGCGTATTGCCATCGCGGATTCACGTGGCAAGGTGGTATTGCTCCGCGGCCCACGGGACATGGGGGCTGCGGCGATTGGCTGTCTGGAACGCGCACTGGAAGGGCATCTCGGTGTCGCCGAGGTCGACCGCGACCTGCTACGCGCCTCCTTTTGCGCACCCGTGACCCAAGGAGGGAAACACGGAACGCCCATAGGTGCAGTGCTCGCCACCGCGCGATTGCGCAGTGCGGTCATTCCGCTCGTGGCGAGCGGAGTGCAGCCCGGCGAGGGGATCTTGCTGATCGCCCCGTCCGGCGCCGACTATTTGGGCGTCGGCGCCAATGCGGCGCAGCCGACGCTGCTGGCCCGCAGCGAAATTGCGCGCCTGGCAGCGCCCGTGCCTTCGGCCGCAGTCTGGCAACCGGCTCTGGGTCCCGAGCTGCTTGCGTCGGCTACCGTCGGCGCGGTGCACGATTGGGGCGTGATCCGGACGGTGCGCCGAGACTTGGTGCACGCGGGGACCGGCTTTCGCTGGTTCCTATACGGACTCTTCGGCGGGGCGTTCGGACTCGCCGTTGCGGCGCTACTTCGCAGCCTGCAACTGAAGCAAGAGTTAAGCGAATCCCAGAAATCCTTCGAAGCGGCGCGTGCTCTCGCACGGTCCCAAGAAATGCTGCTCGAGGCCGACCAACGCGCGCGCCGATTGACCCAACTTATCGACCACTTGCCACACGAAGTGTTTGTCGTGGAACCGGAAAGGCTCCGCGTCAGTTTGTGCAATCGCAGTGCCCAAACCCGGCTCGGCCTGTCCATGCAGGACGTCGCAGGGCGCCGCCTGGGAGAGCTCTGGGATGCGCAAGATCGCGCGCCACTGGAATCGCTGCTCGGGGCCTTGTCCGCGTCCCTTCCCACCGCCAGCATGGAGTCGGAGATCGAGCGTTCTCCCGGGAGTCGCGTGCCGGTGTTGGTGCGGGCAAGCTGGGTGGAAACGAACGGCACGCCGTCCATTGTGATCGTGGTCGCGGACAACTCCCGGGAGCAGCGGCTGAAAGAGCAACTCGAGCAAAGTGCCCGTCTTGAGTCCCTGGGGCGCCTCGCCGGCGGCATTGCGCATGATTTCAATAATATGCTCACCGCGATCATCGCGGCCACGGAGTTCCTGGATGAATCCTGCGGGACGAAAGGCAAGTCCGATATCGAGCTGATCCGAAGTGCCACGGATCGCGCAACGCAGCTGACGCGACAACTCCTAGCCTACGGGCGGCGCCAAATCCTGCAGCCCGCTCCGGTTTGTCTGAACGACGTATTGCTAGGCGTAGAGCCCATGCTGCGACGCCTGTTGCCTGAGAATATCGACATCAAGCTCAAGTGCGCGGGCGACCTAGGCACTAGCCTGGCAGACGCCGCGCAGTTCGAGCAAGCGATCGTGAACCTTTCCATCAACGCCCGGGACGCCATGCCCCAGGGCGGACGCCTCACCATAGAATCGTCGAACTGCACCCTGGACGACGAGTATGCTCGACAGCACCCCGACATCGAGCCGGGAGACTTCGTATTAGTCGCCGTGTCCGACACCGGAAGCGGCATGGACGCAGAAACTCGGCGCCAGATCTTCGAACCGTTTTTCACGACGAAGGGTCACTGCGGTGGCACCGGCCTCGGACTGGCCACGGTGCTCGGAATGGTGCGACAGAGCGGCGGGCATCTGTTCGTCTATAGCGAACTGGGGCAGGGCTCCACATTCAAGATATACATGCCGGTGACGACAACCGCGCCTGCGGCAGCCCCGACGCTTCCCGAGGTGAGTACTTCTCCCGCCGCGGAAGACCAGCACATTTTGGTGGTCGAAGACGACGACACGGTTCGCGAGTTGACAGCACGCACCCTTGCGCGCGCAGGCTACTCAGTCACCACGGCTGCGAACGGTCCAGACGCTTTGCAACGGTGCAGAGAGCAGGCCTTCGACTTGCTCCTCAGTGACGTGGTCATGCCCGGCATGGGCGGTCGTGTGCTGTACGAACAGATCCGCATCATGCAGCCAAGCCTGCGCGTGCTGTACATGTCTGGTTTCACCGACAACGCCATCGTGCAACACGGCGTGTTGCAGCCCGGCACGCATTTCCTCCAAAAACCGTTCTCGACTGAGGGCTTGAGCCGCGCAGTTCAGGCGGCTTTGGCTGGGTCCAATGCCGCTGCGTCACCAGGGAAAACCCCGACAAACTGAGGCGGGCCCTTGACGCGCCCGGCACGTGGCAGCATTAAGGCGCCCATGTCGCGGATGGTGCATTGTGTGAAGCTGGGGCGGGAAGCAGAGGCGCTTGAGAAGCCGCCGCTCAAAGGCGAAGTCGGTCAAAAGATCTTCGACAACGTCTCCCAGGAAGGCTGGAAGATGTGGCTCGAACACTCGAAGATGCTGATCAACGAGTACCGCCTCGATCTGACCAGCGAGCAGGGCCAGAAGTTGTGGATGACCGAGATGGACAAGTTCTTTTTCGGTGAAGGTTCAGACGTCCCGGGCGAGTTCGTGCCCAAAGGGTGAGGCCGCGTCCGTCAGCGCGCGGCGCGTCCCTGCTGCAAGCTACTTCTTTTTGGGCTTGCTGAACTTCAACGTCATGCGGTCGCTCTCACCGATCGCAACGTATTTGTCTCGGTCCTTGTCACCCAAGCGCAGGATCGGCGGCAACGTCCAGACGCCCTCGGGGTGGTCCTTGGTGTCGAGCTTGTTGGCGTTGATCTCACTCTTGCCTGAAAGCACGAAACCCACGGCTTGGGCCTGCTCGATGACCCACGCTTCCGGCAGGTAGCCTTTCTCGGCAGTGTCGTCAGGGTTGCTGCCGGCGGCGGCACGGTGTTGCACGACCCCAAAAGTGCCGCCCGGTTTGAGCGCCGCGAAGACCTGCGCCAGGTTGTGGGGCACACGCCGACCCCGACGATGCCAGTTGTGCATCTCTCGAAACGCGAAGGCCAGGTCCACCTCGCCGGCGTGTCCGAGCTGCAGATCCTTGGGATCCACGATCACGACTTCCACCTTGCCGGAGAGTTCCTCGGACTTGTCGATGTAGTGCTTGAAACGACGCCCGTAAAACGTGCCCGGTGCCGTCTCGGGTCCGGCCGGATCGAGTGCCGTCACGATGAGCTTGCCACCCTTGGCGACGACCGGAGCGAGGATCTCCGTGTACCAGCCGTCACCGCCACCAACCTCCATGACGGTCATCGTGGGACGGAGCCCCAAAAACTTCATGGTTTCCAGCGGACGGCGCGCCTTGTCGCGCTCCGCATGTCCCGGCAGCCGATGTGCACTCTTCAGCGCACGACTGAGTCCGACTTGCGCATTGGGATGGGCGGTCTCACTGAGCTTCTTGACGGCGGCGCGCATCTCGTCAGTCCAGCGATCGCGCTCTGCCTTGGCGTCGACTTCGAGCTTCTCCAATTTTGCGCGGGCAGCGGCGTCGTCCGCTTGTTTCTTCAGCTCTTCAGCGGTCGGCTCCGCAGGAGCGGGCTCCGCCTCCGGCGCGGGCGCAGGCTCTGGAGCGGCCACGGGAGCCGGCGCGGGCGGCGGGGTCGAGCCGCACGCAACTGCCAAAGTTAAACAACTGATCGTTAGAATGGTACGCATGTGTGGGCGCAGTGTACTCAAAACAGCGCTGCTGTGGAGATTGATCAGTACTTCACGGAACAGCCGTAGGCCTCGGTCTGTTTGACGGTCACTTCCCGACCAGCCTCCACGGCTTCGACGGCGGCGACCGCGTAGTTGATCAGAGTGCCATCCGTGGGCGACTGGCCTTCTCCATCGGGCGAGTTGTCAATTGCGCCGGCGTAGACGAGCACGCCTTGTTTGTCGATCACGTACAGGTGCGGCGTGTTCGTTGCGCCGTAGGCTTTGCCCACTGCGCCACTTTCGTCCGCCAAAACCGGATACTGCAGGCCAAAGCGCGCAACACCGGCCTTGTTCGTCTCGGCTCCGTGGCCCTGCTTGCCCGGCGCGCCCGAGTTGATCGCGAGCCACACGACGGAGTCCTTCGCGTTCCAGCTGTTGGCGCTGGCCTTCAACGAGCCCTTTGTGTGGGACATGCGCACGTACGGGCAGTCCGGATTGAACCACTCGAGCACAACCGTCTTGCCGCGAAAGCTCGATAGCTTCACGGATTTGCCGTCTAGGTCCTTGAGCTCGAAATCCGGAGCCGCTTTGCCCACCTCCGCCTTGCCGACAACCGCAGCACCCGGCGTGGCCGGTTCCGACGTGCCACCCGCGGAGGGCGACGCCTTCGAGCGATTGCAGCCAACTCCGAAACATAGACCCAGCAGGAGCACGGCGAGGATGCGCATCCCAAACACCTAGGGGCAACGGCACTCGATGGCAAGGCCGCTCGCTTCTGCTTGTTTTTTTTGGTCGCGGCAAGGGGCCGCCATGGGCCACGCGTCTCGAGGGGGGCCACCGATTACGATGCCCTAGGCGACGGGTGCGCAGCACACTAAGGTCGCTCGCGTGACGACGCTGATCAACGCCTATGCCACCGTGCGCGAGCCGCCCGCGCTGGACTTTGCCCACGTGCTGAACGCGCGGCGTGACCAAAGCGACCCTGCGCTGTCGGAGCATCTACAGGGCTTTGGTGGCTACATCTTTGAACACGGCGGCGGCGAGATGACGCAGCACTTGTTCCACGTGCTGTCGCACGTCCGACGAGTGCGGCACCACCTAAGCATTTCGGTAGAGCCCGAGGCGCTGGACGGCTTTGCGGCCTGGGCCAAAGCAGCCAACGCGATCTGCTTTCTGCCCGACGGCAGCGTGCGCGCTCCGGACGGCCGCGCTTTGATCTTGGCGGGTGGCGCGGCCCCGGAAGAGGGCGCGGCAGTCCCCCATCCCGAAGACGCCGTCGCACGAAGGGCGCGCTCGATCGGGCAACTGGAAGCGCTCGGCATACCGGTGCCATCCGGGCTGCCGCCCGTGGTCGGCGAGCCCGAGGTACTGCTGCGTTCCGCACAAGATGCGGCGCTGCGCGCGTCTGCGCTTTTTTTGGTCGCGCTGCGTGGCGAGTCTCTCGCTGGAGGCGAAGCGCTGGAGGTCGCGGAACTGCAGCGCCGGTTTCCCCATGCGGCGTCGGCGTTGAGCCCCAAGGAAGCGGAATTTCTTGCGACCCACGAACCCGAGCAGCAAGAGGTGATCAACGCGGTCTGGCGCTACGAAGGTTGCGCGCTGTTGCTCTGGGCACTGGGCCGGCTGCCCGAGCTGCCCTTTCCGAAAGGCGTCTGCGACGTGCCAACCGTTGCGACCTGCATGCTGGAACTCGGCGGCAGGCTGGTGACCGACTCCGCACTGCGCCCAACCGCAGAGCTTCTAGACGCCCTCGACTTGCACTTGCGGCTGCATTGGGCGGCGCGCGACGCACAGTTGGGGCAAACCGATCCCCCCGCCGGCCTTGAGCCGGGAGTCGTGGTCGAGCGCCACCACACCCTGAACTGGCTCGTGCGATTCCAGGACGCCGACTGGGACGACGTGGATACCCCCACGTAGGGCAACCCCCCGGAACTCCCTCGGGATCACGCGCATCCCACATGCGCCCACATCGCGTCCGGATGATCTGGGTCATGTTTGTGGGCTAAACTCTGCGCTGTGCTGAGGAAGGGCTGTGCGCTGGTCGCCATCATGGCAGCTGGGTGCGTCGGGGACATCACCGACTCCGGCGGCGGAAGCGCGGGCGGCGGCGGCGGCGGGCCGGGCCCTGTGCAATCCACCGCGGCGTTCGAGTGCAAAGGCGGGGTTGCCCCCGACGCGGTCCCGCTGCGGCGGCTGTCCAAGGTGCAGCTCGAAAACACGATTGCGGATTTGGTTGGGCTGGTCTTGCCCAGCGACAAGGACGCCATCCTGCTCGCGCTCGAGCCGACCTTCGCCGCGCTGCCCGACGACCACCGTGAAGGACCCGCCGAGCATTGGGGTGGCTTCACCCGCGTCGATCAGGATGTCACGCAACAGCACGCTGACCGCAGCTACGAACTGGCCACCCTGCTGGGCACGGAGCTGACCCGCACAGACGCGCGCCTTGGCGCAGTCGCTGGCGGATGCGCCACGGACGCAGATGGCGCCAACGACGACGGCTGCCTCGACACCTACATCCGCAGTTTCGGCGAACGCGTCCTGCGGCGCGCCGTCTCTGACGAAGACGTCGCGTTCTACAGAGCGGTCGCTGGCGCTGCGCCCTTCGAGCCTGCCGACTGGGCCGACGTCACAGCGCTGCTATTTGCCTCGCCGCACTTCTTCTATTTCGTCGAACACGGCGATGCCGCATCAACGACGGCGCCCAATATGTTCGCAGTCAGCAGCTACGAACTGGCCGCGCGCCTGTCGTATCATTTCTGGCAAAGCGCACCGGACGACGAGCTGCTAGGACTCGCGCGTAGCGGCAAACTGCTCGAGCAGGAAGTGTACGCCGCGCAAGTCTCACGCATCTTCCAAGACCCGCGGACGGAAACGAGCATTCGCCAGTTCTTTTCCGAGTGGTTCAAGCGGGCCGACGTCGCCCAGTTGAACTCGCTGCTGGGCACACCCGCCTTCGACGCACTGCGCGGCTCCCTGACACCATCGTCGCAACTACGCCAAGACATGTACGACGAGGTCGCCGACATGGGCGTCTACTACGGCGTCACCGAGCCCGCTCCCTTCGACGAGCTATTCACGAATCGAAAGTCCTTCGCGAGATCCCCCGAACTTGCCGCCCTATACGGAGTCCCGCCCTGGGACGGCGCCAGCACGCCGCCGGACTTCACGGAGCCTGAACGTCAAGGCTTGCTCACCCGCGCGGCGATGCTGGTGACTGGCTCCGCCAATACGCGCCCCATCATGAAGGGCGTCTTCTTGCGCCGAGCGCTACTCTGCGACGACCTGTCGGACCCGCCCGCCAACGTGATGGCCACCACCCCGGAGCCCGCCGTTGACGCCACGTCCCGGGAAGTCGTCGAGGCGCTGACGGGTGCGGGCTCGTGTCAGGGCTGTCATCAGGGGCAGATCAACCCCCTAGGCTTTGCCACGGAAAACTTCGATGCCTTGGGTCGGCCGCGGACCCAAGAGAAGCTGATCGACCTGATCAGCGGCGAGATCAAGGGCGAGAAGCCGGTGAACACCGTGGTCACCGCGTATGTCGATCTGGCGGACGACAAAACCGTCGTCGCCAACGGACTCGAATTGCAGCAGCTGATGCTCGACAGCGGCAAGCTGCATAGCTGCTTTGCCCGTGTGTATTTCCGCTACACTTTTGGGCGCGCGGAAGACGTGAAGCGTGACGGCTGCAGTCTGGCGGATCTGCATGGGCGCCTCACCAAGGGCGCACCGCTCTCTGAAGTGCTGCATGCCGTGGCCCTGAGCGCGGCCTTTCGCGAGAGGAACTTCGGAGATTGATATGAAGCTCTCGCGACGACAGGTACTGCGCGGGCTCGGCGGCGCCACGGTGGCGTTGCCACTCTTGCCTTCGCTGCTGAGCGGCGATGAAGCCAAGGCAGCCAGCCCGGGAGCGCTGCGGCGTTTTATTGCCCTGCGCAGCGAACATGGTGCGGTGCTCGGCTCCAATATGTTCCCCGCGGACAGCGTCTTGACCGACACTCAAAACTACGCGGGTTACAGCGTGCGGCGCGGCGACCTGGTGGTCGACACCGCAGGCGCCAAACCGATGCTGTGTCCCGCACTCTCCGCCGCCGGGCTGACCCAAGGCCTGGCCGCCAAGATGAACGTGCTGCGCGGGCTGGATCTCTCGTTCTACATCGCGCATCACAGCGGCGGTTCGCTGGGCAACTACGGCGACAGCACCGACAACAAGCGCGAGTATCGTCCGACCTGCGATCAAGTCCTCGCCTGGTCGCCGAAATTCTACGCGGATCTCTCAACGATCTTGATGCGGTCCGTCGTCGCCGGCGACAAGGGCATGTCTTGGGGCTATACCAACCCGCAAGATCCGCAGAACTCGGCCGTGACGCAGCTGCACGCCGAAGACAGTTCTTTGAAGCTCTTCGGGCAAATCTACAAGGACCCTGGGAACCCGACTCAGCAGCGTCCACCGGTCATCGACCGTGTGCTTGAGGACTACAAGCGCCTGCGCAACGGCAACCGGCGCCTATCCGCTCGCGACAAACTACGCCTGGACGATCACATCGCGCGCCTGGACGAAATCGACCGACGCCTGAAGGTGCAAGTCTCCTGCAGCAGCATCACGACCCCCACCAAAGATTCCGCCAGTTTGTACGGCGACACCTTCTTCCGCGACGTGCCCAAGCACATCGAGTATTGGCAGCTGCTCAATGACGTGATTGTGGCCGCGCTGGCTTGCAACACCTCGCGTATCGTCACGCTACGCGCCGGAGACATGTGGGATGGCGGAGCGGCAGGCTGGTTCTCGGACACGACCTTGGAGTGGCACCAAGAAGTGGCGCACAAATCCCACCAGCCGGACCGCCAAGCTCTGATGCTGGCCGCTCAACAGCGTTTCTTCGAACACGTGTTTTTGGACCTGGCGTCGAAGCTCGACGCGGTTCTCGACGTCAATGGCACCCTGCTCGACAGCTGCCTGATGTTCTGGACCCAGGAGTCCGGTTCCTACACCCACGATCCCATCGAGCTGCCCGTCGTCACGGCGGGTGGCGCGTGCGACTGGCTGAAGACCGGCAACTACGCGGACTATCGCAATATGAACCTCGTCGCCCACGACGGAAACGGCGACCCCGCCAACGAAGTGACGCACTGCGGTCTCTTGTACAACCAGTGGCTCGGCACCGCCATGCAGGCCATGGGGCTTGCTCCCGCCGACTACGAGTCCGTACCCAACGGCGGCTATGGATTGCACTTCATGGCCACGGAGACTTGGTACGCGGGCTATCAAAAGTATTCACCGGCGGTCGTCTCTGCGGCGGGGGAGCCCCTGCCCTTCTTGAAGGCGTGAACATGATCCTACGCTTCGGCTGCGCGCTCGTTTTCACTGCGCTGTGCGCCACCTTCGGCTGCGGCTCGGATGACGCCGCACCGGCCAATGCCGCTGGCAGTGCGGGGGCCAGCAGCGGCGGCGCGTCGGGAAGCGGCGGCAGCGCGGGCAGCGCCGCTGGCAGCGGCGGAGTTGCAGGAAACACGGGCGGCACGGGTGCGAGCGACGGTGGCGCCGGAACCGGCGGCAACTTGGTAGGCATGTTTGTAGCCCAGGGGCATATGGGACGCACGATCGTCTCCTGCGACGACGGCAAGAGCTGGACCGGGAACCAGTCCGACGACGATGCCGCCCGTTGCTTCGAAAGCGGTTTCGATTGCGATCACAACGCGGGCGCTGCCAACGGCATCGTATTCGCCGGGGGCGCCTTCTTCGCGACCTACGGCTGGGGCACACCCGGCGGCGTGCGCAAGAGCAGCGACGGGAAGATCTGGAACGAAGTGCTGACCGGCACGACCTTCGGCGGCGTGGCGGCCAGCGAGCAACTCGTGCTTGGCGCCGCCCGGGATCCGCAAACCTCCGCGGATTGGGGTGACAATTGGACCCAGCAAGCGTCCATCCCTCTGGGCCAGATCTACAACATTCGCGAGGCGCACTTCACCGGAGGCAGCAGCGGTCGCTTCATACTGGTTGGCAACAGCGGCGCCAATCGCGCCATCGCCGTCTCAACTGATGGCAAGAGCTTCAGCTTGCCGAGCGTGCCCGCAGATTGCGACATCAGCTTTTACCGGTCGGGTGGGATCGCTGCCGGCGGCGGCGCCATCGTCGTCACAGATGGCGGCGCCAAGGCTTGCCGCAGCGACGATCAAGGCGCCACGTGGGCGAGAGTGGATATGGGCAGCGACGTGGACTCCCTGTTGCTGCACGACGGCACGCGCTTCGTAGCATGGAAACAAGGCACGCTAGTCGAAAGTAGCGACGGTCAGGTTTGGAAACAATCGCCGACCACTCCGGCGAACCTGCAACTGGGCGCCGTCGCGGTCTCCGACGCGGGCACCTACGTCGGCGTGCGCGGCGGCTGGTCCAATTGGTACGACAAGCAGCGCTTCTACCGCAGCAGCGACGGCAGCAGCTGGGATGAAGTCGCCTCGGGTAGCTACACAGGAAGCCACCCGATCATTCACATTGCCTACGGCAAGGTCCCGGCCAGCGCATGCGCGGCCAAGTGAAGAGTGGCGGGCGTCAAATCAGCCCTTTGAGCCGCGCGACCCGCAGCGCCTCGTCCCGGCCACTGGCGTGCAGTTTCTCGTAGATCTTCTTGATGTGGGAATGCACGGTGTGGGGGCTGACGGACAGCGCTGCCGCGACCTCTTTGTAGGACATGCCCTGCTCTAGAAGCGACAAGACGTCGCGTTCGCGGCTGGTGAGCAGATAGTCCTCGGAGATGCTCTGACTGCCCTGGAACGCGCGCACCACGGAGCGCGCGATGGTCGGACTCATGGGCGCGCCGCCCTGCGCCAAGGTGAAGATGGCCTCGATCAGCTCTGCGGGGCGACAGCCCTTGAGCACGTAACCCGTGGCGCCAGCGGCCAATGCCGCAAATACGCGATCCCGAGACTCGCTCACGGTGTAGGCCATGACTTCGGAAGTGGGGCGCCGGGCCTTGATGGCCGCGATGAGGTCGATGCCGTCGATGTCCGGCAATCCCAAATCCACCAATGCCACATCGAAGTCAGCGTCATCGAAAGCATCGATGAGCGAACGCCCATTGGCATGCGCGGCGACGATTTGCAGCTCCGGCTCACCAGATAGCAGCATCGTCACCGCATCACGGGTCACCGCGTCATCCTCGACGATGACCAGCTTCAGTGGGGCAGTGGTTTTCACGTCTGCCGCCCAGCATACCCGAGACAGCCAGCTACGGCTGCGTCCCGGAAGAATCGCCCACCTGTGATCGGTTTTCATCGGGGCGAGTTTCAGCATCCGACTTCGGGCGGC
>CALMUT010000071.1 GCA_937872925.1 uncultured Myxococcales bacterium
CGAGCCTCACCCGGTGACCTTCCTCGGGTGACCCCGCTGGGGCGACCCTCGGCGACGCCAGCCGGCAACTCTTCAGCCAGGCCCGGCGTTGCCGGTGGGGCTTCGACCGCTTCCTGGGGAGGGAGCGCGTCTGCGACGGGTGCCGGATCTTCCGGGTCTGCCGGGATCTCGTCAGTGGGCGCAGGCGCGGGCTCAGTGGTGGCCGCAGCAGTCGGCGCGGGCGCGGGCGCGGGCGCGGGCGCAGGCGCAGGCGGCGGTGCGTCCGCGGGTCGCTGATGGACCACGCAGGCTCCGAGAAGTCCGCATGCAACGAAGAATGTAGAAAGAGTGATACGTCGAATCATAGTAATGCAATGCCTCCCTGCTCGTGAGACGGCTGCCCCAGCGAACGATTCGAAAAAAGCGGTCGCATGGTGAATAGCCGGCGTCAATGCCCGTCCATCAACCTGTCGAGCCCCAAACTTGACTGGCGTTCTCCACTGTTCTCGGCTGTTCTCAAGGCGGGGCACGCGCGCGTCCAAGGTCGGCCGCCGTGGTCCGCGACGCTTTCTTTCCCGTGCGCGGTGATCCGCTAAACTCGCGCCCGATGAAGTCGCTGCTCCGCATCGCCGCCATCGCAGTGTTCGCGGCAGGCCCCTACGGCGCCGCGGCATGCGCCGCGCAACCGGCGGCACCGGAACGACCCAGGGCCCGTGCCGCACCACAACCCACCGCCCGCGTGCCCGTGAGCGACGGAGGCACGGAGGCAACAGACGCAGCAGGCGCGGCCAAGCCCCCAGCGGACCCGGTCCCCGTCCGGCCCAAAGCGGCGTTTCCCCCCGCCAACTTCGCGCCCTTGCACGCGCAATCCGCGCAGGAAGGCGACGGCATCTGGGTCCCCATGGGCGATGCGGCGAAGCATGAAAACGCCGCACAAGAGCCACGCCTGCTCTATCGCAGCGTGGTGCATCCACACAAGGTCAGTAGATTCAAAGCCGTCACCGTCGTGGCCATGGATCTCTCCCGCGCACGCTTGAACATCGCGGAGGGCCTGGATGAGCCCGTTTCCGACGCGGTGCCCAAAGCAGAGCGCACGGGCCTGATCCCCGAAGCGGAGCGTGCCCACGTGCTCGCGGCGTTCAACGGCAGCTGGCAAGCACGCCATGGCCGCTACGGCATGATGAAAGCCGGCAAGGTGTACCTGCCGCCGCGACAAGACGGCTGCACCATTGCCATCTACAAGGACGGGCGCGTGAAGATGGGCTCCTGGCCCGTGCTTGCCGCCGAGGTAGCGCAGATGCACGCCTGGCGTCAGGCACCAGGCTGCATTCTGGAAAACGGAACCTTGCACCCAGATTTCGAGAAACGCGATGAGCGTCGCTGGGGCGGGCGGGATCCAAAACGCAAGACTCGCCGCCGGTCGGCCATCGCCTTGGACGCAACAGGCGGCATCTTGTTTTACGGTTTCGGCGACGAAACAAATCCGAAAGAACTCGCCCTCGGCCTGAAGGCGGCTGGCGCACACCACGCCGCCCAGCTCGACATCAACTATTACTGGGTGCGCTTCCTGATCTTCGGTCGCCCGAAACCGGACGCGCCGTTACAAGTCACGTCCACGCTGATCCCCAAAATGGAACACCGCAAACGCGGCTACCTGCATCAGGCGGAGCCGCGGGACTTCTTCTATGTGATTCGCCATCAAGACGGCAATTGAGCCGGTCGCGTCGCCGAAAGCCCCCGCAGGGATTCCATCACCGGCGGATCGAAGTGCACGTCGAGCTGCGGGAAGGCGATGGAGATCTTCTCGCGCTTGAGCGCGTCCCAGATGTCCTTGCGCAGTGCGCCCGCCAGTGGCCGTCGGTTCCAAGGATCCATGACCCAAACGCTCACTTCCCAGTCCACGCTGTTGGCGCCAAAGTCCGTCAAGATCACGGCGGGGTCCCGCTCCTTCTCCCGCTTGGCGAAGTTCTTGGCGACCTCAAGCAGCGTTCGCTGCACCTGATCCATGTCGGCGCTGTAGACCACGCCCACCGCCACGCGCAGGCGGTACATCGGGTCGCCCAAAGAGAAATGCTTGATAGCCCCTTGCACCAGCGCTGAGTTCGGCACGATCAGCTCTTCTTCGTCCTGGGTGCGCACGCCCGTGGCGCGGATGCCCATTTGCGCGACCCGCACCATCTTGCCGTCCACTTCCAAGATGTCCCCCGGTTTGATGGTGCGCTCCACCAACAAGATCACGCCCGACACGAAGTTCTGCGCGATGTTCTGCATCGCGAAACCGATGCCAACGGCAAAGACGGCGCCCGCGGCGAACAACGCGCTCAGCTTGATGCCGCCAGTCTGCAGCGCAATCGCCACGCCGATCAGCATCATGCTGTAGTGGAGCAAGCGCCCAATGGCGCCGAGCCCGCCTTTGGCCACGTCTACTCCCCGACGCTTCAACGCCCGCGTCGTGGCCGCCTGCAAGATCCTGGACGCGACGTAGGCGCCAACGACGACCAAGAGCATCGTCGCCAGCGTGCTCACACTGATCGGCGTCGTCCCGATGTCGAAGAGTTTCGCGCTCATCACGTCGCGCATTCCCGCCAAGAACTCCTTGTTCATATGCTCCTCCGCTGGCAGACGTAGACGTTCACGCGCCCCGGGTAAAGCCGCGCCGCCATCTGCTGAACTGAGGAACTACTTGTTGCCGTGCCCCGGACCAACGATTTGCTTCCACGCTCCATCGACGCTCCACGTCTTGGACACGTGCGGAACGTGATGGCACTCCGTAGCGCATAAAGACCGCTCCGGGCTCAGCCGCATCAGTTCCTTGTTCTGCGGGTCGTCAACGTGTCGGGAGCCGGGGCCGTGGCAGTTCTCACAACCTACATTTTCGAGCTTGTCGACGTGGGTCACCGTCGAGCCACCCGGCTTCTCGTAGCCAGTCACATGGCAGCCCACGCAATCCAGATTGAACTGCTTGTGCTCGTCCACCAGGGTCTTGTATGCGCCGGCGTGGCCCGTCTTCTTCCAGAACCGGTACTCTTCGGCGTGGCAGACAGCGCAGGCATTCACGCCTATGTAGCGGCTCGCTCCCTCGGCAGGTTCCCGGGGTTTGCGATCCTTAAATGCGTCTCGGTTGTATTCGTTAACGCGCTTGAAGTACGCAAGTAGCTTCTTTTCTACCTTCGGCTCTTCCCCCGCACTCTGCTTCACTTCTTCCAGGGCGTAGCGGAAATAGCTGCCTTGTTTGGGCGGCGCCGGTTCTTTCAGAGCGGCCAGCTGTTTTGAGACGGAGTCGCGCTCCTTCTTCCGTGCCGCCAAGTCCGCCGCCTGAATGTCGTTGCGTTTCTCCCAGCCGGCGATGCGCTCGGACAGCTCCCGAAGTCGGCTGGCCAGTCGTGTGCGTTGTTCAGCAATGGCAACGCCAGTGCCATCGGCAAACTCGAAGCTGCCGCCGCGCACGTAGAAGTCCACGCGCGCCAACGCTTGTAGGTGGTTCGGAGCTTCGACGACCAAGGTCTTGCCAATCAACACCGGCGGAGTGGGAGCATCGTTGGCCTCACCTCGATCGAAAGGCTTGCCGATCACGACCAGATGAAACCCGGAGACGTTTTCCGCGAGTCGCAGCGCCTCACCACGCTTCATGGAGAGCAGAGCGATTCGGACTTGTGCCTTGTCCTTGTCCAGCTGTTGCTGTGCTGTCTTCAACGCGGCATTGGGGTCGGAAACACTTACTCCCTCGGGCGGGGACGCCGAGATCAGTGGCGCGCTGACGCCGACAATGCCGACCTTTACCCCGCCGGCACTTTCGACATGTACCGAACCGATGCCCGCCGCCTTTAGATTCGCGGCCAGGGGTTTGGCGTGCGCGCGCTTCGCCAAGGCATTCAAGGTCGTCGGACCGGCCGCCCAGTCATTGGCGCCCGGCGCCCACGCCAGCAGAGACATCGCCGCGAGCGAGTCGGCCAAGGCTTCTGCCTTCCACAACTCTTGGGTCTTGGCTTGCTCGTCTAGGGCGGGGTTCATGAAGAACAACGGCCCCGCTCCAAGCAGGATCTGCGGCGCGCCGCCCCGATGCGCAGCCAGTGCCGCGGCGTGATCGACTCCTCCAAGCATGTCCTTTTGACAGCCGCAGGGCTCAAGGGCGCCGGCGAGGGTCGAGATCAGCCAAATGCGTAGCGTCGGCTTCGGCTCTGGCTCTGGAGTTTGCCCCTGGGTCCGACGACAGCTCGCCGCCAAGCACAGCGTGGCCAGCGCCGCCAAAAGTAGCGCGGGAACCAATCTCCGGGCTCTGGGTCGAAACCTCAGGAAGCAGGTCCTAATGAACTATGCGAAATCCGGCCAGATCCCAAGGCATCCTCGCAGCTTTTGTCGCATCCTGGAATAATCCCCGCCGTGTCTCGGGACGCACTGCGCGAAATCCCGTTCGGGCCGTTTGTGCTCGAACGCCGCCTAGCCGTCGGTGGCAGCGCGGACGTATACCTCGCGCGCCCGCAGCAAGGCGACAAGCCGGCCAAGAAGCTCGTGGTCAAGCGGCTGTTGGACGCGGCCCGTGAATCGCAGCAACTCGACCTCTTGGAGCGGGAAGCCGCTCTGCACCGCTGGGTACACGATCCTTGCGTGGTCGAGGTCTTCGGCGCGGGCATCGTCGGAGACGAGCCCTACCTGGCGATGGAGTATGTGGACGGGGTCGATCTGTATCGACTGTTGCGCGTGTCAGAGTCGGAGAACCAACGGCTCGCTGCGCCCCTGGCGGTACATATCGTGAGGAAGGTGGCGTCGGCGCTTTCTGCTGTGCATGGCGCGCGGGACGCCACGGGCGACCTGCTGGAGATCGTGCATCGCGACGTCACACCATCGAATATCTACCTATCCATAGACGGCGAAGTAAAACTGGGCGACTTCGGCATCGCGCGGGTCGCCGAGCATGTGCGCGCGCCATCGCACCAACCGGGGCTCAAAGGCAAGTTTGCCTATCTGTCGCCGGAGCAGATTGCGGGCGAAACCTTTGACCACCGAAGTGATCTATTTGCGCTGGCAGCAGTGCTCGGCGAACTGTTGATCGGCGAGCGCGTCTTCCCGGGCAGCGGGCAACTTGCGGTGCTACTGGCGATCCGAGACGTGAACATCGAACCCTTGGAGCGGCGAAAGGGCACGCTGCCGCGCGGGTTGTTCGAGCTATGCAAGCGTGCCCTGTCACGAGACCCGGATGCCCGTTTTGCCGACGCAGGGTCGCTTTCCGAGGCATTGCGCCCCTTCGAGGGTTCGGACCCGGAGTCGCTGCAACAGCATTTGGCGAAACTCGTCGCCTTTGCGAAGAACTCAAAAGAGCTGGCCGAGCGCGTGCAGAGCAAGGTCCGGGACTCGGTACAGCGCATGCACGCTGTGCGCATCCGCGCGGGTGGCGTCGGCAGCCAACCCAACCTACCAGCCGCAGGACAAGAAGCGCTTGTGACCCGCGCTGGCGATGCCAGCACGACGAAGGTCTCCTTTGCGAACTTGCTGGAGATGATCGCCACGGGAGAACTCTCCGGCGAAGACAAGGTCCAGCTCTGGGATAGCGAGCCAAGGTGCATCGAAGAAATCGACGAACTGGCACGCCACCTGCCACCTTCGTCCACCGCAACCACGAGCCAGCTGTTTTCCCCGGGGGCTCCAGACTTCCAAGCTTTGCTCGAGGACACCTCGATGCAAGAGGTGCTTGCGCGCATGCGACACAAGCGCGAGTCCGGCTGCCTCTTCGTCGAGCAAAAGCGGGCGGACGCAGCGACGCAGCGCAAGGAGCTATATCTGCGCGAAGGCCGCCTGATCCACGTTGCCTCGTCGGATCGCCTCGAACTGCTCGGTGAGTATCTGATCCGCCGCGGTCAGCTGCAGCGTGAACAGCTAGAAAGCGCCCTCGCGGTCATCAGTCGCTCCCGCGGGCGCCTGGGCGACACGCTAGTCAGTCTCGGCTACGTCGAAGCGGTCAATGTTTTCCGCGCCATTCGCGATCAGGGCCGGGATCGCGTCGCAGCTACCTATGGCTGGAGCGACGGCCGCGCCATGTTCTATCGCGGGCCCGAACCCAATCGCGTGGAATTCCCGCTGGATCTCGACCTGGCAAGCCCAATGATGGCGGGGGCGATCGTATTGAGCGAGGGCAACCCACGGAGCCTGTTGCCCAAAGACAACGTACTTCTGGCCCCCGGTCCGCGCCACGGCCTGACGCGCAGCGAAGAAGAGCTCGGCAGCGCTCCGGCGTCTTTGCGTCACGCCGTCAAACTCGCTGCACGGGGCTTGCCCGTGGGGGAGGCCCTTTCGAGCATCACGTCGCTGCACCCCGGCGGGCGTGTCGTGAGCCAGAAAGAAGCCTGCGCCGCCTTGGTTGCGGCCCAAGCCCTGGACTGGGTCACCCTGGTAAACCCTTGAGTCCTTGGGAAAATGCGCAATAGTAGGAAGGTATGCGCAAACTAGTCGCCTTCGCCTTGACCGCTATCGGGACTGGGGCCGCGGGTTGCGCTTCGTTACTCGACTACGACGACCTTAGTTTCGAGGATGCCGACGCGGCAGCAGGCAGTAGCGGGAGCGGCGCAAGCGGCGGCAATCTCGGCAGCGGTGGCGCGGCATTCGGCGGCAGCGCAGGAGTCACATCCGGTGGAGCCGCAGGCGTCGGCAACGCGGGCTCGGGAGGCGCAGGCGCTACGGGCGGAAGCGGAGGCGCTACGAGCACCGGAGGCGCCACGAGCACCGGAGGCGCCACCGGCACCGGAGGCGCACCGCCGGTCAGTTGCAGCCCAGCGTGCGGCCACGGCTTCTATTGCGAGCCGGCCTCGCAGACCTGCAAGTGCCTGTACGGCTTCGTGCAAAACGGAACCCAGTGCGATCCCGTGCTGCCCGGTGATCCGACAACTCACAGCGAGGCGGAAGTCTGCGCGCAGTGGAAGAACGGCAACGCCATCACGGATCCAAACCCCTGGACCGCGGGTCCAACGGAATGCGATCCGGGCACAACTTCCCGCGCGGGCATCAACGACGCTGTGGCGCGCATCAACATGTACCGCTGGCTCGTGGGTCTCGGCCCTGCCGTCGACGATGCAGCACGAAACGAAACTAATCGCTGGTGCGCTGCGGTGGTGTCTTGGAATCCGCCAGGCACTGTGCCCAATCCGCACTCCCCGCCTGCCACCGCCAAGTGCTACACGCCGACGGGCGCGTCCGGGGCGGGAAGTTCGAATATCAGTTGGGGCGTAGGCGTTGCCGAAGCCATCACCCAGTTCATCATCGACAACGGGAACTTCACGACCTTCGGACACCGACGCTGGATCCTCAGCGCAGGCACCGGCGTCACGGGCATTGGCCACTACGCCGGCGGTGGGCAGTACGGCCGTGCCACCTGCCAGTATTCTTTTGGCGGTGGCACGACTTACCCCGCGCCGGATTGGGTCTCGATGCCGCCGGCAGGCTTCGCGCCGACTGCGATCGTCAACTACGTCTGGACCTTCCACCACAAGTCGAGCGTCGGCAGCGCGAGCATCAAGGTGACCAACGCGAATACCAGCGCCGACATGCCCATGAAGACTTTGAAGCTCAGCGGCGGTTACGGCAGCTACAGCACCGTGGGGTTCCAACAGCAGGGCTGGAGCGCAAAGGCCGGCGACGTATTCGACGTGGTCGTCGACGGCGTCAGCGGCGGGCCCATCAGCTATCAGGTCAAAGCCTCCGCCTGTAACTGAGACTGCTGATTTCGACGCGCAATATTCGCGCAGCCCCTGAGCCCCTCAGACTAGATGTTTTTGTCGGTGTCACGACCCCGCCTGCGTTTTTGCAGCAAGGCACCGCAAAAATTGCCCTTGCGGCCGATGCCGCCGCGCGTCAAACATCCAAGACGACGCGCTGCGCCATTGCGTCGCCACAGGTCTTTTGCGGTCTCTGAGGGGGAAAAGGAGAAGCCATCATGTCCCAGCCCCAGAACCGTTACAAAGCTGATCTGCGCGAGCTGAATTTCGTCCTCTTCGAGCAATTCAATCTCAGGGACGTGCTTGGCAAGGAGCCCTACGCGGAGTGGGGCCCCGACGAGGTCAAGATGACCCTCGACGGCGTGTATCGCTTCGCCACCGAAGTGCTCGGTCCCCTCAATGCGGTTGGCGACAGTGAGGGCTGTCGCTTGGAAAACGGCCAAGTGAAGACCCCCACGGGCTTCAAGGACGCCTGGAAGAAGCTGTACGAATCAGGCTTCAAGAGCCTGGCCATCAGTCCGGAATTTGGCGGACAAGGCGCGCCGCGCAGCGTGGTCGCACTCACCGGTGAGCTCACCACAGGCGCCAACACCGCCTTCGATATGTACCCCGGCCTGACCATGGGCGCCGCGGAATTGATCGAAGCCTTCGGCACCGAGGAACAACGCGCGCGCTACTGCCCCAAGATGTACGACGGCACCTGGGCTGGCACGATGTGCCTCACCGAGCCTCAGGCTGGATCCGACGTGGGCAGCGCCGCCAGCAAAGCCGTAAAAAACGCCGACGGCACCTACACCATTAGCGGGACCAAGCTGTTCATCAGCGGCGGCGACCAAGATCTCACCAACAACATCATCCACATGGTGTTGGCACGCACCGAAGGTGCGCCGAAAGGCACCAAAGGGCTGTCCCTGTTCATCGTGCCCAGGAACAAGGTGAAGCCCGACGGCACCGCGGGGGAAAACAACGATGTCAAATGCATCGGCATCGAACACAAGATGGGCATCAACGGCTCGTCCACGGCGCTGTTGCAATTTGGCGATGACGGGAACTGCATCGGGGAGCTGTGCGGAACTGAAGAGCAGCGCGGCATCCGCCAGATGTTCAAGATGATGAATTACGCGCGCATCGGCGTGGGCCTGCAAGGCCTGGGCATCGCCAGCGCCGCTTATTTCGCTGCATTGGACTACGCCCGGGACCGCAAACAGGGCACCAGCACCAAGAATTGGAAGGACCCGGACGCACCACGGGTCCCCATCATCGAACACCCGAACGTGCGCCGCATGCTGCTGGACATGAAAGGCAAGGTAGAAGGCATCCGCGCGCTGATCGTCAAAGCCTCCTGGCATTTGGATCAAGCGGCCGTGCTCGCCGGCAAGGATGACGACAAAGCGCTCTATCACCAAGGCCAGACGGAGCTGCTCACGCCCCTGGTGAAATCCTACTCGTCCGACACCTCTTTCCGCGTCGCCGAGCTCGCGATTCAGGTGCATGGTGGCGTGGGCTACACCCGAGACTATCCCGTGGAGCAACACTGCCGCGATGCCAAGATCTTCAGCATCTACGAGGGCACCAACGGGATCCAAGCTCTGGACTTGGTGGCCCGCAAGCTGGGGCAAAACGGAGGCGCCAACTTCCGCGCGCTGCTTGAGGACATTTCCGTCTTCGTCGAAAAGAACAAGGCCCACCCGCTCCTGGGCAACTCAGTCAAGAAGCTCGGCGCCGCACAGGAAGCCGTCGGTAGCGGAGCCATGCAGTTCATGGCCTGGTTCGGCGGCGGCGAAATGGACCGCATCCCCCTGCACGCGAACCGCTTCTTGAACATGATGAGCGAAACCGTGGTCGGCTGGCTCTTGCTCGACGCGGCCGTCATCGCCACCGAAGCGCAGAAATCCCTCAAGGAGTCCGACCCGGACTGGGCCTTCTACGAAGGCAAGAAGTGCGCGGCCATGTTTTTTGCGACGGACACCCTCTGCGGCGTGCCCGGCATGGTCACCGCGCTGTCGTCAGACGATCGCAGCGCACTCGACATCCCAGAAGCCGCCTTCGGCTGACCTATTTGGGTTGGGTCGATGCCCGGGTGCACCCGGACGCGCTCATCTCGTGCGGCGCAACCGGGTCCGCAACCTCAGCGAGCGTCCGTCGGGATCCCCGTCTCTGGTATGCGCCCTTCGAGCAGTTGGATCACCATCTGTTCGCGCTGCGCCCGAGGGGACTGACTGTCGCCGCTGCCTACCGCTGCAGTGGACTCCGGCGCAGGGGCAGCGGGCACGGACTCAGGTACCGGCGGCGCGGGCTCGGGCTGCGCCGCCGGCGGCGCCGAGGCTGCGCAAGCCGTCAGCAACCCAACGAAAAGCAATGCGACCGCGGACTTCATTTTGCACCTCCTGCTTCGGGCATCAGCAGTGGATCGAGCACCGGAAACAGCCAGCGGCGCTCGGCGATCTGCTCAGAACTCAGCTTCTGCGGCGTGCTGGGCACGAGCAGCACGTCCCCCCAGTGAGTTCGACTCGTCTTTAGGTCTCGATACGTCTGCAGCACCAGTTTGCCGCCAGCAGGCACCAGCTTGCTCAGCCCGCCAAGCTTGCCCGCCAGCTCCTTGGCGCTGACGTCGTAACTGAGACCCGACGTCCACGGCCGGACGTGCTGCACTGAAGCCAAACGTGCTTTGGCCGCGATGGGCTTCATGCGCGATTGTGACAAGAACCACAGCGAGAGCAGCCGCGAATCCGCGCTGCGCGCACTCCCGGGTTCCTGATACGGGTAGTACGGATACGGGGTCTTGAAACTGATCCGCACTGTTTCGCTCGTGAGCCCAGTCGCCTTCTTGTCCTTGGGCGGGTCGTAGCGAAACGCCACATAGTAGAAGCCAAGGGCGACGTAGTGATCGAGCCAACCCTTGGCCTTCGGCGGCGCTTGGAATTTGTTGTCCGTAAGCCATTTCCCGAGTGCGCCCGCGTCCGTGGCGGCCAGCACGAAGGCCGTGAACTTGCCGACGCGCTGCACGCTCAACACCTGAACCGGCGCAGCACCTCCGCCGCTGGCCCCCTTCATGCCACGGCTACCCGGCGGTCCACCTTCGAATTGGTGCGGCGGCTCGAAAGGGTACGCCTTGCGCAGCTCGGCGAAGGGAGACTTCGCCGCGGCGACCTCGGGCTGTTTCGGCGTCGGCACGATGAAGCCGAACTCGCCGTTGCCCGCGTCGAAGCTCACTTCGCGCACGAAGTGCTGCAGTTGCTGTTTTTGGTCGTAGACGATCAAGACTTGCTCTTGGCGGATCGTCGGGATCGTTTCTTCTAGATTACGCGGCACAAACATGCCGCAAGCGCTCGCGTCCGCTGCATACATCTCGCCACCCAGGGCAAAAGACACGGCCGCGAGCATGATTCCGATTCGCAACTTCATGGGGCCAACCCTAGCGCAGAGCCACGCTGGGACTCCAGCCATGCTTGGGGCGCCCCATGGTTGTCGTGCGGCAGCCTAGCGGCCCGGACGCTCAGAGCTTCAGTAGCGCTTCCACCGGGCGACCCACCACGGCCTTCTTGCCTTTGATGCCGATGGGTCGCTGAAGTAGCGTGGGGTGCTTCGCCATCAGACTGATCAGCTTGGCTTCGCTCTCTTTGCCGGTCAGGCCGTTGTCTTTGTACGCGGCGTCGTTCTTGCGCACCAGATCCGCAGCGCTCAGACCGAGCAAGGCGAGCACGTTCGTGATCTCCGCTTTGCTCAGGGGCTCTTCGGTGTACTCGCGGTAGCGGTACTTGACCTTCTTTGCGTCGAGCAAGGCGACCGCCTTGCGACAGGTGCTTCAAGTCTTCTTGCAGATGAGCTCAATCATGCCGAGGGGTTTACCACAACTCGTCTCAGACGAAGCGGCGACTACTTCTTGACCAGCGCGTCGACGAACTTCTGCGCCTCCGCCTTCTTGCCCTCGATCTTGACCATCAACAGGACGTTCGCGGTTTCGTCCAGGAAGACCCCCGCAGTGGCTTCCCTCATGGCCTTCTGATCTTTCGGCGCCATCATGCTGGCCCCGCCTCCGCTGGGCGCCGCGGCAGGCCGCACCAGCTCCAGGTAGCCCGAGAGCTTTCCGTTATCGATGCCGAAGCGAATGTTCTCGTACTTGCCGACGGTGCCGCCGCTGATCTCCACTTTCTCTGGCGCCCATTTCAGCTTCTGCACTTCGGCAACCAGGGTCTTGGCGTCAATCTCGCTCACGCTGATGCCGCCAATGGTCGCAGTGCTCTTCGGCATTTCGGGCGCGGGCTCCGCGACGGGCACAGGCTCCGGATCCTCCGGGGGCGGCGGCTCCTCGACCGGCTCCGGCGGGGGCGGGGGCGGCGCTGGAGCCGGGGCCGGCGCTGCGGGCTCCGGCGGCGGCGCACCGCCACATGCTACAGCCATCACCAAAATGCCCAAGATGACCCCGCCTCGTTTCCACATGCGCATGTCATAAACTGAACCGAGACTCGGCTCAACCTTGGGTTGTCTGGGTAATGACATCGGGCAGTTCCGGGCCAGGTGGTGGCCATTTTCCGGCAGGCGCCTTTTTTTGGGGAACCGTTTGTGCCCCCCCTTCGTGTGACTTGTCGGCGATGATGGCGTTTCCCATGGCCGCGCCAAAACTGCGCGCAAGCGAGCGCGAAGACGAGCTCGACCCCGGCGTGCTGCAGCGCTGCCGGCAGGGCGATCCTTTGGCGTTCCGCGCATTCGTCGTGCGCTTCGAGAAGCCGGTATTTGCGCTCCTGTCTCGGGTGCTCGGCCGCGGGCCGCATGTCGAAGATCTGGCGCAGGAGACGTTCTTGAAAGCCTACCGCGCGCTGCCGCGCTTCGATCCCGAGGGGCCAGCGCAGGTGTCCACTTGGCTATTTACCATCGCCACACGCACAGCCATCGACGCCGTGCGCAAGCGACGCGTGTCGGAGCGGGCATTGGCCGACAGTCTTCAACAAGTCGACGTGGAACACGCAGATACGCCAGAGCGCCAGGCCGAGCTGACGCGGGTGCGCCGCGCGATCAGCCAAGCGTTGGGGGAACTACCGGTGGATCAACGCGCTGCGTTCGTCCTCTTCGAGATCCACGGACTGTCGCTGCCCGAAGTCGCTGAGGCCCTCGACATTCCCGCGGCGACGGCAAAGACGCGGGTGTTTCGAGCTCGCAAGAAGCTGGAGGACGCGCTGTCCGCGTTCAAGGAAGGTTCCTGATGGACAAGTCGACCCTGGAAGAAGCGTGGCCGGCAGCAGCGCCCCCGGCGGATTTTGCCCAACGCACCGTGAATCTGGCCGCCGCGCGGGACGCAAAGCGCAAGCAACGTCGTTTCGCGACGGGCGTTGCCACGCTGGCGGTTGCGGCTGCGGCGTTTTTCGTGGTGGCGTGGCCGATCCTGCGTGGCCCGGAGCCCGGCAGTGTGGGCGCGAGTGAACGCAGCGAGGTGCGCGTCGCGGATCGCGCGACGGCGGTACTTGAGGCCGGCGCGCGCATCGCGTGGCGCGACAGCGCCGTGGAACAAGCCGCCGGAGACGTCTTTTACCGCGTCGAGCCTGGGCAAAAGTTCGTCGTGAACACAAAGGCGGGAACCGTCGAGGTGCTTGGCACGTGTTTCCGGGTGCAACTGGGTCAGGGGCCCAGCACCGGAGGCAACGACGTGAAGAAAGAAGTATTGGCGGCAGCAGGCGGGGCGGCATTGGCCGCGGTGGCGATCGTGACGGTGTACGAAGGCAAGGTGCAGTTGCTCGGAGCCAAGGAGCGCGTCAGCTTGAGCGCGGGGCAGAGCGGACGCATGGGCCCCGACGGCACGAAGCTCTTGGAAGGCGACGAGCTCGCGCAGGCGCAGCAGGCCCTGGGGGGCGAAGACAAGGACAAGGTCGACCTGTCGAGCGCGAACGATGCACTGGCCGGCGACATCGCCAACTTGAATCGCAAGTTGCGGGGACTAGAAAAGGAAAAGGGCAAACTCGAAACGCAGCTTTCGGGCGCGCAGGCCGAACTAGCACGGCGCACCGACGGCAAGCCGCCGCGCACGCGCAACGAGTTCGACCTGGAGCAAGACGACTGGGCGGAGCTCGCCAAGACCGGCACCATCAAGTACCGCGTGCCGTGTCTGCAAGCCGACGGCTGGACGCCGGAGGCGGAAAAGCTCGACAAGCTCGGGCTGGCTCCCGGAGACGCGGAGACCATTCGCGCCACCTATCAGCGCGCCCACGAACGTGTGTGGCCACAAATGCGCGAGCTGTGCGTGCAGGCCATCGGCCAGGCGGAAGTTGCCGATGTGCTCGGCGCGGACACCTGCACCCATGTCATCGTCGACATGGCGCGGCGCCAAGACAACAAGAAGGCCAGTGAAGCCATGCGCCAGCTTGCCGAGCTGCGCGCGGGCACGCGCACCGAAGTCGATCCGGAGATCGCAAAGCACCCGACCTACAAACTATTTAGCGCGCTCACGGGCGAGATGAAAAACTTCGAAGCCGACCTCGCCGAGAGCTTTGGTCCCGCAGAAGCCAAGCGCCTCGCCTACGCCGACGGCATGTGCGCCGGTCGCAGTACCTTCGGCGGCCCGGGCCCCCGCACGCCGTAGCGCAGTCTCCACGGATTCTTATTTTTTTGAATGGTGCCCCCCCCGACGGCATCGATTTCGTCCCAGGGCGTGGGGGGCGCTCCAAACCTCCCAGTCAGTCCGGCACGACCGCAGTCCGGCGCGACACGCAGCGCGACGCGCCGAGCGATCCGGCGCAACGCTTGGGGCGGCGCGACTCGTGGGGCGGCGCGACGCGCAGGGCGACGCGACGCGCGATCCGGCGCGACACGCGATCCGGCGCGACACGCGATCCGGCGCGACACGCG
>CALMUT010000072.1 GCA_937872925.1 uncultured Myxococcales bacterium
CGGACTGCAACGACAAGAATGCGTGCACCACCGACACCTGCAAAGCCAACAAGTGCCAACACGCGGCCGTGGCGAACTGCTGCACGAACAACGCGGACTGCAACGACAAGAATGCGTGCACCACCGACACCTGCAAAGCCAACAAGTGTCAGTATGTGCCTGGAGGCCCTGGCTGCGTGGACGCTGGCGCCGGGGGTACAGGTGGTAGTGGGTCCGAGGGCGGCGCCGGCGCGTCGGGCTCGAGTGGTGCAGGCGATTCAGGCGCAGCTGGCAGCGCGGCAGGCGGCGGTGGAAGCGCAGCCGGCGCGGCCGGAGACACAAGTAGCGGAGGCGCCTTGAGTCTTGACGCAAGTGTGCCGGACGCAGCGACCGCTGATGCCGCGGCAGGAAGTGCTGGCGCGCCGGGGGAGGAGGCGGGTTGCGGCTGCCGCCTGCACCGAAGGAGCCCATACGGTTCGTCCGCCTACGCTCTCGCCGCGGGTTTGTTCTTTGTGTTTGGGCGTCGCAGGCGGAGCCGCAGCGCACTACCGCGGTTTTCACCTGGCTGAGTAGCGTCCGCTAGGAGCCATAGCCCCTGCCTGTGGTGCCAGCGTGCGATGAGGGAGCCGGCGCGAGCCGGCATGTGCGGCGCAAGCGGCGACCGAGCATCCAGCGCAGCGGTCTCAGTCCGCCGCGCTGGAAAACGCCGCCTGTGGGCACAGAATTCCCGCGCGCCTCAGGGCGTGCAGGTCTTCGCCGGGCCGCCGTTGCACTCTTGGGGCACGCAACCCAGGTTGGGTCCCCCGAAGCTCGACGTGTCGATGGCAAAGCCACATTCGCCGTCCGGGCGACAGCAGCCAGGGAAATCGATGGTGCCGCCCAACGGGTTCGCCACGGTGTACATCGGGCAAGTCGTGTCCGCCTTGCCGGCTTGACCCACGCCGTAGCAGCCCGGAGCTATGCCGATCAGCCCGGAGACGCTGGCGTCGATGTTCATTCCGCAGCCGTCCGTGGTGCAACAAGGATTGACGGTGAGCAGCCCACCGAGGGACACCCCACTGCAACTGTTGGAACCGCATTGGATCGTCGGCACGCCACCGTCGCTCCCGCCACCATCGCTAGTTGCGCCATCGCCGGCCGCGCCATCACTGGCCGCGCCATCGCTGGCCGCGCCATCGCTGGCCGCGCCATCCGTGCCAGCGTCCGGTGCGGGTCCTCCGTCCGTCGCGGCACCGTCTACCGATGCATCCGCGGGGCTGCCGCCGCTGCTGGCGTCCGTCCCCGAGTCAACGCCGCCGCCATCCGTGCCGCCGCTGCCCGCTGTCTTAGACGGGATCGGACTGCACTCGTTCGTGATGCCGCCGCCAGTCCCGCCCGTTGCGCCGCCGCTACCGCTGGTACCACCCGTGCTGCCGCCGCTGCCGGACATGCCACCCGCGCCGCCGAGCAACCCGCCACCCGAGCCACCCGTCGACCCACCGTCGTCCGAGTCGCCGCCACAAGCCACGACCAAAAGCGGCACCGCCGCCACTGCACCCAAGAATGTGATCAAACCCCGCATCCCGCTTACCTCCGGTGCGGAGGGTACGAGATGCACGGACCACGGTCCAGCGCCGGGCACGATTTGGTGTGGAGTCGCGGCAACTCGGGCAAAAAAGTGAGGAAGACTGGCGAGAGCATCCCGGTCGTATTGGTTGAAGGCAACGCTCAAGCGACGCTGCAGCTGGCGGCGTTCGCGGAGGATGCGCGCATGAATTCCACCCTGTCACTCTCCGTCGCACACCGCGAAGCATCCGCTCTTGAGATTGCATGACCAAAGGTCCATGACGATCTGCGCCGCGTCACCCTGTGCGCCGCCGCTCTTTTTCAGCAGTTCCGGACACGGTGGGTTGGCAACGTCGAAGTCGAGGATCGCGTAGCGGCCCAGGGCGCCGCTGGCCAGAGTACACTCGAACAGCGCCCGGCAGTCGGGATCGGAAAAGCACTTGGCGCCGTTGGTTGGACAGTGCGCGCACAGACAATCAGTGCATGTGCCAGCTGGTCCGTCGTCTGCGCATTGCTCACGGGGTTTCCCAAGCCCCGCCTGTGCCACGTCCACCCAGCAGCGACCATGCCAACACGTGGCTGGCGTCGCCGACGACCCAAGGCACCCGAGGCCCACCCAGGCGTTACCTAGACACTTCGGAAGTTCCTCCTCGATTGCTTCCAACTCCGTCAGGGATTGGCCACTAAGTTCAGCGGCGCTCGGGTTGACGTAATTGCCTGCCCGGCAGTGCTCGAAGACCATGAGGCCGTTACTGGGCCGGAACTCGCAATCCGCGCTTGAGTCACACGCTTTGGCGGCGCGTAGCGTGTGAAGCGCATCCACGAACTTCGCCTCGCACGCTGCGCTGATATTCGACTTCATCTTGTCTGCCGAAAACTTGGCCGGGCCGTCGTCACTGGAGCACGACGAGCACGCGAGGGTAAAACCAAGTGCGACCAACGCACTAACGCACCGACGCTTCACTGTTTGCGTTTCATTCTGGCACACCAGATCGCCAAGCGACACCGAAGGTACTGTTCGTGAGCCCATTCCAGGTGATCATGCCCACCAACGCTCGGATTAGCCCCCCGACTGGCAAAGCGCGAAACAGCCTGAGTGCATGTTGCACGAAACTACGTTCTGGAACGTGAGCGCCGAACTGCTGCTTGGGCCGCCAACGCCGTCCACAACCGCAGCGCACGGAGCATACGAGTCGAGTGGTATGCTGGCCACGTACCGACCCAGTGCGCCTGTTTGCTTCGAACACAGATACAGCTCGCGACAGCCCGCGTCTGCAAGGCAGTTGGAAAGTTCGTCCGCGCAGCTTCCACAATTGCACTTCGAGCATGCCGTGTTGTCCGCCGCCTGGAGGCACGCCGGTGGGCTCGCCGCAACGGGTCGTGGGTAGCAACGGCTTTCCCAGCATATCGGCAGCGTTGGACTGCCAAAGCATCCGACTGGAAAATTGTGGGCGAAACACGGTTCGAGGCGATGTTCAATGGTCGTTGCGTCGGATTCTCCGTCCGCGCCCTTGGTGACGAAGGGGTGCGTCGGATTCACGTAGTATCCGGGCGAGCAGTGTTCAAACACGGGCGTCGCCCCGGGGACGAACATGCAGTCGGCGGCGACGGCACAGCTCTTTGCCTCGTGAATGTTCAAGAGGAACTCCGAGAAGTCCGCCTCGCACTGGGCAGAGATCTTGGAATCGAGATCCGCCGCCGTCAGCAGTTCGGAATTCGCTGAGCACGCCGGTATCACGAGCAGAACTGCGACCGTTGCCCTCATACGCGCTTTCCAGTGACTTTAACCTAGTCCGCTTGACTCGACCGCCACGCAATCGCGGACGGAACGGGAGGCTTGAGCCAGAAGCGTGGCAGTTTTCGCGCCACGCCGCACGCGAGCTGACCGAAGCAGTCGAGAAAACCTCGCCTTGGAACGGGCTTGGCGAGTCCTCTCGGCTTCACCGCCTCGGCGGACGGGATTCTGCTTGCAGGCAACCGGGAGCCGGGCACACTACCTCGCGCCCCGCACTTTGCGCGTTTTTTCCTACCGTGGTAGGAATTGGGCATGAGCCAGCCGGCGGAGAAGTTTTCGGTCAGCGTGCCCGCCACGCTGGCCGCCGCATTGCGACGCAAAGTCGGCGCGCGCGGCGTTTCGCGGTTCGTTGCGCGCGCCATCGCCCACGAGCTGGAGCGCGAACAGCTCGGCGCGTTTCTCGACGAGCTCGACCAAGCACACGGGCCGGTTCCCAAGTCGGCGCTTTCCCGCGCCCGCCGGGCATGGCCGAAGCGCTGATCCTCGATTCAGAAGCTGTCAACGCGCTGGCGCATGCGGCGGAGCGCGGCAAGCTGGCGCATCGCGCGCGTGCCATCGCGACCGTCGCGTTCGAGCGGCGGGCGCTCGTGCGCATCCCTGCGCCCGTGCTCGCGGAGGTTTGTCGGGGGCCACGCTTCGATGCAGCGGTCCATCGCCTGATTGGCGAGCGTGGCATCGGCGTCGTCGATCTCACGCGATCGATTGCACAGCGGGCCGGTGCGCTGCTGGCAAAAGCCAAGCTCTCCAGCGCCCATGCCATCGATGCGTTCGTGGTCGCGACCGCACTTGAGTTCGAGACCGCCGTGATCGCCACGGGTGACCAGGCTGACATGCAGCGCCTGGCGGCGCGTTTCCGAACGGTGAAAGTGTTCGAGATCTGATTGACGAACTTCGATGCGTTTCGACCAAGGATGCGCGCCAATCTCGGATAGGTCCCGAGTGCCTTGTCGTTCAGTCCGTCGCGGCGTCTGCACCGCCGTCGCAAGCGCTTCCCGCGCCTGGCGCGCAGCTCTTGCCCAGACCGGAACCCCACGTTGCGGGCTGACATCCGATCTTCGGCCCGCCCAGGGCGGAGGTGTCGATCACGTAGCCGCACTTGCCGCCCAACGCGCAACAGCCCGGAAACGTGGTCTTGTTGTTCGGCGGCAGTGGACTCGTAAAAGTGTGGCCGGGGCAACCACAGTCCAGATTGCCGGGCTGGTTGGCCTCGTAGCAGCCCGTCGGAACACCGCCGAAGAGCGAACCGATCGTAGTGTCGACGATGCTGCCGCACCGGTTCTTGGAACTGCAGCAAGCAGCGACGCTGATCAGTCCACCGACTTGGTACTCCGGGCAGGCTGCAGCACCACAGACGACGGTTCCACCGTAGCCACCGCTTGCCGCGTAGCCACCGCTTGCCGCATAGCCGCCGCTTGCCGCATAGCCACCGCTTGCCGCATGGCCACCGCTTGCCGCGTAACCGCCGCTTGCTGCGTAACCGCCGCTTGCTGCGTAACCGCCGATGCCCAAGCCACCGGTGCCCGCGTCCGGGGCGCCGCTATCGATCTCGCCGCCGCACGCTGCTGCTGAGAGCAGGGTGGCACACCAGAATGCCCGCGTCCGCGAGCCCGACATCTCCCCATTCATTTGGTATCCCCGTTTCAAGGATGCGCCGGAGATGCGCACGGGTCGAGGAGACTGCGTGCGCGCGTAGCAGGACGTTGCGACCCCTCGAACGCGTCAAAGCCGCGCTCCGTGAGGAACGCGGCTTTGATGCGTCTTTGACTAACTGACGAAATCAGTCGGTCGCTGCGTCGCCGGAACCGCCATCGGTGCCGCCATCCGCATGGCAGGACAGATCGGGACTACCCACGGTGCAGGTCTTGCCGTCGCCCGGTGAACCGGTCCACGCTTCTTGGCAGCCGATGTTGGGGCCGGAGTTCGAGCTGATGTCAATGGCGTAGCCGCACTTGCCGCTCGGCGTGCAGCAGCCCGGGAACGCGGCCGGCTGTTGGTTCAGTGGGTTCGTGAAGCCGAACTCCGGGCATGTGCAGTCGACATCGCCAGCTTGACCGGCCTCGTAGCAGGCAGCGGGAATGCCGCCCAGCAGACCGGAAATCGTCGAGTCGACCTCGGAGCCGCACTTGTCGTTCGCGCTGCAGCAAGCCGCAACTGTGAGCAGACCGCCGACGTTGTACTCCTGGCATGCGTTGCCGCCGCAGGTCACTGCGCCGCCCGCGCCGGAGCTGCCGGAGGAACCGGAGCTGCCGGAGGAACCGGAGCTGCCCGAGGAACCACCCGAGCCGCCGGTGCCACCGCCGCCCGTTGCACCCGTGCCGCCGCCGCTGCCGCCGCCACCACCGTCGTCGTCACTGCCGCAGGCAGGAACAGCGAAGGCCAGTGCCGCTACGGCGCCCAAAGTCGTTACGAAACGAAAAGATTTCGACATCACAAATCACCTCTAAAAGTCGTTGGAGCCGCGGAATAAAGCACGTTCGGGCGGCTTTGAAAAAGAATACTCGCCGAAACCGCCAGAGGGCTGCCCAGCCCGAAGAGGATAGCACGCGCCTGGCCGCAGGCAGAAATTGCAGGCACTTCGCAAAAACCCTCGTGATTACGCACATTTCTCGCGGACACCGTTACGATGCCGGCCCCGCGGCGCACCCACCCAAAAGATTCCAGACGCCGGCGGTGCCGGCGGCGGGTGACCAGGGGAGATGGAACAGGAGAGCGAAGCACCAGAAGGTTTGGATTGCCCAGACCCCCCAAAATCCAACTCTGGCTTCCCGACCTTTCGTCTTCCTGTAAATCCCTCTGAGAGGGCCGCGTGACTAGATGTCGAGGTTGCGGACGTTGAGGGCGTTCTGCTCGATGAACTGGCGGCGGGGCTCGACTTGGTCGCCCATGAGCACGCTGAACAGCTCGTCGGCTTTGACGGGGTCGTTCACTTTGACTTGCAGCAAGGTGCGCGCGTCTGGGTTCATGGTGGTTTCCCAAAGCTCCGCGGCGTTCATTTCGCCCAGGCCCTTGTAGCGCGTGATGTGCGTGCCCTTGCGTCCACGCTCGTCGATAAAGGCGTCAAGAGCCTCGGCGTCGGCGAGCTCAACGGGCTCCGCGTTGCCCGCCGTCACCGTATACGGCGCGGGACCGATGGAGCGAATGTCTTCTTCGATGCTTGAGAGCTCCGCCCACTCCGCACTGTCTGCCAACTCCCAGCTGAGTTCTGCAGGGCGGCTCGACGCACCGGGCCGGAACTTCACGCGGATGCGCCCGGCGCCGTGCTCTTTGTCCCACTCCACGTTGACCGTCAGCGGCATCAAGTCTGGGTAGCGCTGCTCTAGGTAGGCTTGCAGGGTCTTGGCCGCCTCCTCGACGCGATCCACGTTGCGGAAGTCTTCGCGACTGAGGGCGCTCGAACGCAAGAGCGCTGCCACTACGCGCGCGTCACAGCGGCGATCGATCTTCGCGAGCAGCTGCCGGAACATCTTGAGCCGCGAAGCCAAGTTCATCAGTGGGGCACCAGAAAGCGGCGGCCCCTTGGAACTCTGCAGCGTCATGCCGTCGATGCCGTTCTCGATCAAGAAGCGGTCGAGGGCAGGCTGATCCTTGAGATAAATCTCTTTCTTGCCCTTGCGCACACGAAACAGCGGCGGCTGCGCAATGTACAAATGCCCCCGCTCGATGATGTCGCGCATCTGGCGATAGAAGAACGTAAGCAACAGCGTTCGGATGTGACTTCCGTCGACGTCAGCATCAGTGTTGTGGCACGCGATGCCCGCGAAGCCGGCGACGAAGCTCTCATCGCCTTCGACAGAGAAGTCATAGACGTGGCCGTTTTCGGCATCCACGCGACTGACGCTTTCCACGGGCATGCCAATGAGATCGCCACCGATCTCCACGAAGCGCCGATTGACTGTGGCCCGCGTGCTGCGTAGGCGCTCTTCGACCGTAGGAGCGCCAATGTGATCGCACCAAACGTCCCGTAGGATCCGCAGGTCCTCCCGTGCCGAAATGGTCAAGCTGTGGTGCGGATGGCGCGTGACACAGGGCTTGCCGCGGATTTCGCGAACCACGCCGTCAGGCTGCCGGGTGGAGATCGACGCGACGACGCCCAGCGAAGAGAGCAGATAGGAGACGCCGCTGGCCACGTCCTGGGACGAAGTGGAAAGCACGACGCGGCCCTTGGTGACGGTGCCGTCGCCGAGTAAGTACCCACGCAGGGCGGCGCGACGCAGCGCCTCCGGCAGATTGAAGAGGATGTCCGGCACGCGCTTCGTATGCGATTCCGCCGCGCGGAATCCGAACACGTGCTGCCAAGCCAGCGCGGCAACACGATGCACGACGCGAAGCTCGCGGACGCGTGTGTCACTCTCGTAACTGCGGGGAGGCAGCCCGAAGACCCGCTCCAAAGCGGCCGCCATTTCCGGGAGATAGCGCTCGTTGCCTTTGCCAATCGCCAGGCGGATACCGTTTCGATCCGAGCAGGAGCCTTCCGCAAGGTAAAAGCCCAGCAGGGTCGCCAGCTCTGGCGTGACATCGATGTAGCGGGAGATCCCAACCTTGCCGTAGTGCTCCGGCGTGAGTTCCACGTCGCTGCGCGCTTCAAACCACTCGACGTCTTCGGCGTCGAGCTCCGAAAGACGCACGTACGGTCGCACGCCGTTCCTTGGTGCGGCCTTGTACTGCTCCTGCCAAACCCGCTCTAGCTTGCAGGGGCCGACAACCACGCGCCCCAGGGTGGACTCAACGTCTGCGCCGATGGCTTGGAGATACGCGACGAAGTTCCGTTCGGTCGGGCGCGACGTCCCCTTCTCCCACGCGTAGAACGTGACTGGTTGGCGAATGCCAACGGCTTCGCATAGCGAAACGTTGCTGATGCCCGAATTGCGACGCAGCTCGGAGAGCTCCAGCCGCACGGCTTCCGGAATGTCAATCCGCGGGTCGACTAGTTCGGGCTTGTCGGCGCGGTCGCGAAACATGCGCAGCTTGAACCAAGCTTCCACGGCTGGTCCACGCAACCAAACTTGCACCGCGGCGCTCGGAACAGCGTGCAGAGCCGAAAGCAGATCGATCCGCTCAGGTGCGTCCGCGGGTAGCTGGATACTGCGGGGCGCGACCACGTAGTCGCCTGCCTTGATTTCGTCGCCGCGCTTGAGGGCTACCTTGTCGTTTTCATACACAAATACGCTGTGGCTAGCCGTCACGCGCACGCGACGACCGTGCGAGGTCCGCACTTCGAACAGTGGCTCGCTGATCGGGTGACGGATCACGCTCTTGATCGGGGAGAAGCGCGTCTGGTGGTCCTCCGGTCCGAAGGAGAGCACCTCGCCAAGCGGCGCGCCTGACAGCTTGCACACACCGTCGGCATCGGGCGTCACATCCTGAAGCTGCGCGTCAATGAAGTCCCCGATGCGAACCATGCGGACCCTGTCGGCGTCGCGAACGAAGACATGCTCGCCAGCGTCCACACTCATCAAAATCACGCGGTGATACCGCAGCTTCGAGAGGTCGAAGTTGCCGTTGTCGCCGATGCCGCAGCCGAGTGCGCCGATCAGTGTGGTGACTTCCGTGCTTGACAGCATGCGGTCGAGACGAGCGCGTTCCACGTTCAAGATCTTGCCCTTCAGGGGCAGGATGGCTTGGAAGTGGCGATCCCGGCCTTGCTTCGCACTGCCGCCGGCGCTCTCTCCCTCGACGATGTAGATTTCGCTGATCGCCGGGTCCTTGCTTTGGCAGTCCGCCAGCTTGCCCGACAGCGAGGTGTTGTCGAGCACGCCCTTGCGCACGACCTCCCGCGCCTTGCGCGCAGCTTCCCGGGCCTTTGCGGCCATCACGGCCTTTTCAAGCACCTTGCGCGCCGTAGCGGGATGCTCTTCGAAGTAACGCGAAAGCTGTTCGCTGACGACGTTCTCGACGATGCCTTTGACTTCGCTCGATACCAACTTGCTCTTGGTCTGGGAGTCGAAACTTGGATCGGGATGTTTGACGTGGATGACGCAGATGACGCCCTCACGCACGTCGTCGCCGGATAGTCCGTGTTTGACGTCTTTGAACAGGCCGGCGCTGGTGCCGTAGTTGTTCAACGTCTTCGTCAGTGCCGAACGAAAGCCGGTGAGGTGCGTGCCGCCGTCGCGGTTGTTGACGTTGTTGGTGTAGCAGAGCAATTGCTCTTGAAATGCAGCGGACCACTGCAGCGCGAAATCTACGACGATCGGCGGTTTGCCGTCTCCTGGGTCGGATTCGACGGTGGCGGCGATCACGTCTTCGTGGATGGGCTCTTTCTTTTGGCTGAGCTGCCCCACGAACTCTTTGATGCCGCCCTGGAATTCGTACAGCTCCTGGGTGCCGTCGCGTTCGTCGGTGAAGTCGATGACCAATCCCGAGTTCAGGAACGCTAGCTCCCGCAGGCGGGTGGAAAGGATATCCGCGTCGTAGACCGTGGACGTGAAGATCTGTTGGTCCGGCTTGAAAGTCACTTTCGTGCCAGTCAGCTCCGTTTCGCCGATTGCTTCGAGGGGACCTTGGGGAATGCCGCGGCGATACTCCTGGAACCAAACTTTGCCCTGACGTTTGATCTCCAGGGTCAACTTCTCGCTGACGGCGTTCACCGCGCTCACGCCCACGCCGTGCAGCCCGGCGCTGACCTTGTAGCTGGAGTGGTCGAATTTGCCGCCAGCGTGCAGCACGGTCATCACGACCTCGGCCGCGCTGACTCCCCGTTCGTGGGTGTCCACAGGAATGCCGCGGCCGTCGTCTTCCACGCTGATGGAGTTGTCGAAATGAACCGTCACCTTCGTGGTGCGGCAGAACCCCGCCAAGTGCTCGTCGACAGCGTTGTCGATGACCTCCCAGACAAGATGATGCAGCGCCGAGCCATCGTGAACGTCACCGATGTACATGCCCGGGCGTTTGCGGACGGCCTCCAACCCTTCGAGAACAGTGATGTTGTCGGAGCCGTAGTCAGAGTTCGGGGGTATCGACTCGCTGGGAGTCGTCGTCTCGGTCGTCAAGTTTGATGTCCTGATGTTCTGGGAAAGCGGCCTCGGTTGAGGCTCTGGAGGGTGCCTGCTGGAGCGCTCTGGGCACCGCATTTCCAGGGGTCCACGTGGCGACGAAATCGCCCCGGGACAGGCCACGAAAACTATCCCCAAAGTATAGTCATTTTCAGGGCGTCGAGCAAGGCGCGGGCCGCATCAAAACAGCTCGATTTGCGGTCTGGGCCGGGGTCGATTTGGGGGCCGATTTGGGGGCCGATTTGTAGGCTGATTTGAGCGCAGTTTTTGACCCGTATTTGGCGAGCGCTTTTGTCCCGCTCCCTGGCCGCGCGAACCAACCCGGTCTGCTTCTAGCTCAGGCGGCTCAGGGCGCCGGCGTGCAGGGTGAAGTCCGCGCGCTCTTCGGGCGCTAGGTCGGGAGTGGTGAAGAGCTCGGGCCGCGTCGTGGTTACGAACACTTGGCTTTGGGAACCCTCGAGCAAGCGGTAGACGGCGCCAGTGCGCGCCGGGTCGAGTTCACTGGAAACGTCGTCCAAGAGCAGGATCGGATGCGCGCGGCGCGCTTGCCGCAGACAGGCGAGCTCGGCTAGCTTGAGTGCCAGGGTCAAGACGCGCTGTTGTCCCTGCGACGCGTGTCCGCGGGCGGAGCGGCCGTCGACGAAAAGCTCGAGATCGTCGCGTTGCGGACCAAAAGTAGCGCGGCCACGTCGCAAGTCGTCTGTGCGCACAGCGTTCAACTTCGCGAGAAAGGACTCGCGATCCGCCGTGCCCTTTTCTAAGAGCTCCGCACGCAGCGCTAAGCCCGGCGCAGCCATCTTCTCGAATGCGGGGTGCAAGGCTTCAATCAGACGCTCTGCAGTCCTGACCCGCGCCGCAGACAGTGCAGCCCCATGCTCCGCAATGATCGTTTCGAGAGCTTCAAGCTCCGCCGCACGCACACCACGCTCTTCCAACACGCGTTGCCGCGCGCGCAGTGCGCGGGTGTAGCGGCTGCGATGGTCCGCGGTGATGGGTTCGAAGAACAGCGCCACACGGTCGAGGAGGGTGCGGCGACCCTGGGCAGCGCCCGCAACCAATGTCAGATCTCCGGGGTGGAAGACGACAACTGGCGTCTGCGTGGCATAGAAGGCCAGGTTCTTGGGCCGCTTGCCGTTCAGGCGGAAGGCGCGCTGCCCCCGCCCCAAAAGCGCACGTTGCTCCCGGGTCAATTCCCCCTCGCGAAGCACCGCAGCCGTGAGCGCGTCGGAGGCACCTTCGCAGATCATCTCGTCGCTGCGTTCGGTACGGAAGCTCTTGCTGGTGGACACCAGGTACAAAGCCTCAATCAGGCTGGTTTTGCCCTGACCGTTGTCGCCAGCGATGACGTTCAATCGCGCTACGGGCTTGAACAACGCCCGCTGTAGGTTGCGGAAGCCGGTAACCTCGACCTGTTCGAAACGAAGCGGCTGGGTCACGTCAGATGCGCATTGGCATCACAACCGCGAGGTAGCTGCCCTTCGCGCTCTCGGTGCCGGGACGCAGCACGGCGGGATCGAGGTCACCACTGATGCCCAGGATGATCTCGTCTTCATCCATGGCCGACAGCACGTCCAGGAAGTAGCGAGCATTGAAGCCAACGGTCACGCTGGGCCCGTCGTAGTCGACAGCGATTTCGTCAAAGCCTTCGCCACTTTCCGGGCTTTCGCTTTCGAAGCGCACTTTGCCTTCGAAGATAGTGAGCTTCACGCCCCCGGTGCGATCGCTAGCCGCTAGCGACACTGCTTTGAGCGCCTCCGCCATCTGCACGCGGGGGATCCGGATCGCGCGTTCCGTCGTGTCCGGAATGACCTGATCGTAGGGTGGAAACTGCGCGTCGACGAGCTTGACGCTGAAGTGCAGGCCGCCGAGCTGGAAGAAAGCGTTGGGGCCCGTTTGCCCGAGGGTGAGGGTGCCCGCGCCAGCATCTTCTCCCGCCTTCGCGGCTTCGGTCAGCGCCTCATCGCACAAGCGGCGCAGCTCCTGGATCCCCTTGAGCGGGATCAACATATTGGTCGATGCCTGCGCGCCGCCCACCGTGACGTCCATGCGACTGAGCCGGTGGCCATCCGTCGTGACCATGCGCACGCGATCGCCATCCCACTCGAACAGCGCGCTGTTGAGATGCACTCGGGTCTCATCTGCGGAGATCGAAAAATGCGTACGCGTGATCAGTTGAGACAGCACGTCGACGTCCATCGCGTGGGTGGTCGCGCCGTCTTCAAGCTTTGGCAACGACGGGAACTCCTCACCCGGGATCCCATGCAGCGTATAGCGACGCGCGCCACCGACGGAACGCACCGTTGTCTGCGCAGCGTCGTTGACGGAAATCGCAATCTCGCCCTCTGGCATCATTTTGACGCGTTCGAACAGGTCCCGTGCGCCCACGGCGACGGAGCCGCCTTTATCGACTTTGGCTTTGAGAGTTCCGCTGACCGCCAGATACAGGTCCGTTGCTGCGAGGCGCAGTTGGTCGGGCCCGGAGACTTCGAGCAATACGTTGCCGAGGACCGGCATGGTGCTCTTTTTGTCTGCGACCCCTTGGCAGCGCTGTAGCAGCCGAACCAGGTCTCTTTTGCTGACAATGACCTGCATGACGCACGCTGCTTAGCCGGGTCGAGTCGCCGACGCCAGAGTCAGGTCAAAACCCAGAGCGCGGCCCCTCTTCTTCTCTCTAAGATCTTATAAATTTATAAATACGTCGTAGACGTAGGGCCTGTGGATAGTGGGGATAACCAGCTTAAGCTGTTGAAATAACAAGAGAATACTCTGTGAACGGCTGTGGAGGGATGCCACTGAAACCCGCGCATCGGTTGGGGACGATGTGCTGCGATGTGGGATACCCAACGCCAATACCGAGGTCATCCGCAGGGTTTTCCCCGAGTTTTCCCCAGGGTGTGGAAAAGCAGGCTAGGCGAATAACTGCAATGAAATCATGCAGCTACGCTTCGCTCCGCTTCCACACGGGCTAGCGCATCCAGCAGGATTTTTTTTGCGTTTTCGTAGGTCTTGGGGCCGATGTCGCCACCACTGTGGGCCGTCTCCAGGTGGACGAGTTCGTCCAAGAGTCGTCGTCTGGCTCGCTTGAGGTCGTCCAGGGGTGCCATGGCCAGCGTCCCGCCCGCCCGGGATGCCACCCACACACCGGCCAGGGCGATCACGGCGGCCAGGCCCGCGGCGATCCAGCGGCCCGGTCCCGGGGTGGGCACCCCGGTCAGTTGGATCGACACGGAATTCATTTCGGGTTCGCCGGGCTTGAGTTGGCGGCCCGTGACCAAGAGCTTTTGTCCCGTCGGTCCGGTGTTCTTTTCCGCGGCGTCAAAGCCGGCGACGTTGAGTGACATGCCTTCGGCCGCTTCGGCCATGACGCGGACCTCGGCCACATGCGGAGGCAAGCCGAGCTCGAAGTCGGCTGTTGCGTTGTGATCGTTCGGCACCTGAAATCGAAACGTGACGTCGTGTTGACCGGGCTGGAACGTGCCAAGAAGTTCGACGGATTGGTCGCCAACCATCGCAACGCGCGCGTCCGTCATGCCTTCGTTCGTGACGAAACCCTTGGCGCCTTTGGGCAGCGAGAAGGTGACGCCGTCGGGCACCCAGGTCGTCTTGCCCATATTGAAGATACGGAACATGACTTCAAACTGAAAGATGTCGTCCCGCAGTTCGGTAACAATGATGCTGCGACCACCGACCAAAGCTTGGTTGATGTCGCGAGTGACCGGGAAGATGTGCATCTTCACGCGCTGACCCGCAGCTTCCTTCAGGTTAAACGGGGGTGCTGCGTAGTTGGCGGCGTCGTGTTTGACGGAAACCCGGTAGCTGTACGCAGAGTCGGTCTTCAGGCCCCGGAAAGAAACTTTGCCTTCGGCGTCGGTGGTTCCATCCTGAAACTCCTTGGATTCACCCTCGGCCACCGTCTGGCGCAAGATGCCGAGGCGGACAGGAGTATTCGGTTTCGGAGAACCGTCTGGCGTGAGCAAAGTCACAACGATGCTGCCCGCTGGGATGCTGGAGTCTGGTTCGCTTTCGTCGGCTGCCGGTTGCGGGGTCGCGCCCGGGGCAATGCTCGGGTGGCCTGCGGGTAGCTGCTGCCCTGGAGCTGCCGCCTCGCTGGGTTCGGGCGGTTGCTCTGCGGGAGCGGGTTTCGTTCCGGGTGCAGTGGGAGTTAGGGCACGTGCGGAAGCTGGTGGCGCGACGACGGGCGGTGCCTTGGGCAGCGGCTTCGGCAGGTTTGGAACTGGGACTTC
>CALMUT010000073.1 GCA_937872925.1 uncultured Myxococcales bacterium
TCCTGTGGCAGCAGCTTCGCGCGAAAAGGCTTGGCGTCGTCTTCAGGCGGCAGGTGGTGCTGGTCCGGTATGTCGTGGACTTCTGCGCGCTTTCTCGGAAGCTGATCGTGGAAGTGGATGGGGCGTATCACGCGCGCGCTGGCTTCGCGCGGAAGGATGCGCGGCGGGACCGCGTGCTGGCGCGGCTTGGGTATCGGGTTGTCAGAATTCCGGCTGAGTTGGTGATGCGCGATGTTGAGGCGGCTGTGGCGTTGGTGCGGGCGGCGCTCGCTCAGTAGTGGCACTTGCGTGCCTGCGGCACTGTCGTGCCGCAGGCCGTGCTGTGTTGAGCTGTCAGCAAGCATCCGTGACTCACGCAGATGGGTTAGTCATCGAATGCCTCGGGAGTTGGCTTTTTGCGGAGTGCGATCAACGCCCACACAACATCAAAGCAGCGCGTCACGCGCTTCGCCCCTTCTTGGTCTTGGGCGCCTTCGCCTTCCGTTTTCGTTGGGGTTGTGCGCGCTTCTGCTTACTGCGACGCTTCTGAGGCGCAACAAGACCCTCAGTCGACTCGTAGAATGGGTCCAAGAACGCACCGTAGAGCCGCGCGGCGGCCGCCAAATGACCAGGCGCGTGGTACAGAAAGGCCTGCACCACACTCTCTGCTTCCGCCGCGGAAAAGCGCGTTGGATTGTCATACAGCTCGCTGAGTCGCCTGAAGTCCTCTTGCCAGTCCGTCATGTGAAACACGAAGTCATCCCTCCGGCTTGCAAAGTCCTTGCTCCTAGACCCGTACATCTCGGCGAACACGCGCTCCAGAACGGTTTTTAGTGCCGTGTCAGGGGTTCTCATTTTCTATTCTCCGAATTGGGCTCTCCATCGAGATATCCGCTCTTTCCACTCCGCGCCCGTCTTCTTACCAACATTTGCGGCATGAACCTCCATCTGTGAGAGCCAGGCCCTGATCTCTTTGCTCCATCCTGGCACGTCACGCGATTCAGGACTGTTGGCGATATTCTGAAGGTGCTTCTCAACTTGCGGTGCCAAGCCTTCCAGGTGTTTCAGCGATTGCTTGCGCGACCCTGCCATTCCGACTGACTCGCCAGTTCCGTACTTTGCTTTCGCTTGGGCCAACCGCTTGGCGGCCTCAGGCAGGAATTGAGTCCATCCTTCCTGCGCACCTTCCTTCGCAAGCTGGATTGCCTTTTCCCCGCCGCGCGCCGCCAGCTTTTCCACTGGCTTCGCCTGGCTCTTAAATCTCATCGCCAGTTGTCGGGTTCGCGGGTTAACCGCAGCCGCCACGACGACAACAACCGCTGCACCAGCGCCGATCCACTTCACCGCGGTTTTCCACTTAGGGTCCTGAGGACGCTGCTGACGTTCTGCTTCCCACCGGCGCTGCTGTTCAACCGATTGTGGCCGGCCGGGTGCCGGAGGCACGACCTGCCTGCCGTCCGGGTCGATCAATAGCAGCGGGCTGTGCCAGGCGTAAATGTAGGGCGATAGATTGAGTGGCGCAAACACACCACCTTCCCCCCGTTCCGCCAAGTAATTGACCAACGCCGGATCCGTAGACTGCCAAACACTCGTCCTCGGATCGTAATACCGCGCTCCAAAATAGTAGAGCGCCGTCTCCTCATCGAGCTCCTTCGACGTAAACAAATACGGCAACCTCTCCGTGTTGCTCTGCTCCGAAACCCAAGTCTCCCCAAACGGGAAGTACTGCACGTGCTCATAAAGAGCCCCGTCGTAATCCGTGACGTAGCTCGTACTGCCGACGTGATCAGGGTGGTAGAAGTAGACAAAGTTATCTTCCGGCAACTTCTGCGGCATCACGTTGCCTGCGTAGTGCGGGTTTTTTACCGTATTCTGCGCGTGTAAGAAGCCGTTTGGCGATCGGTGCCACCACCATTGTCCCAAGGTGTTCCCGAAGAGGTTGTTCCCCGGATTCACATGCGCGTCCCCAGGCACGAGCTTGCTCACGAGCCTGGTTTCCCCCACGAACACATGCTTCGTGCCCACGCTGCGATTGCGCACCGTGAAGAACTGATTCACATACGCCGTTTCGCCCTGCTCCCCCCGCTTGACCACGCGCTCGCCAGCGTCGTTGTATTTGTACGTGGTGGTGCGGCCGTTGTCTGAGACGCTCTGAATGCGGTTTTCCTCGTCCCAGACGATGGAGCGCTTCTGCGCGGATTTCAGCGCATCCCAGCCGAGCTGGTTGCCGTTGGCGTCATAGTGGAAGTTGCGGCCACCGTGGTGCAGGAACTCGCTGCCCGCGATCTTGCTTGGCGCATGCGGCTGCGCAGCGCCGTACGTGTACGCAACGTCGTAGCTGGTCTTCTTCTGCGGCACTGTGGCGCCACCTGGCGTGACCACGTCGTGGCTTTGTTTCTTCGACGTAATGTTATGAATCGAGTTGTACGCCATCGTCAGCGAGTATTCGCTGCGCTTGTTGGGCTCGAAGCGCCAGGAGCCGTTCGCTTGGGTTAGGCGATACAGACCATCGTATTGGAACGTTTGCGTGACCGGTCCGCCGTAATCCTTCGGCGGCGACGGTGGCACCTTGTTGTCGAGCTCTAGGATGTTGCCGACGTCGTCGTATTTGTAATGGAGGTCCTGGAAGTTGCCGGCTTGTAGGCGCGAGAGGCGGCGATCTTTCGGATCGTAGTCGAACTCCGTCTCTACGCCGTTACCAGCTTGCAGATAAACCCGTTGCTCGAACTTGTCATACTCGAGCTTCTGCACGTACGCGCTCTCGACGCCCTGCTTGTTGCCGGTGACCTTGTGCGGCAGCCCGCCGGAATCGTAGCTGTACGTAAGCAACTCACCGTCGGGGTAGGCCATGCGTTGTAGCCTGCCCCAGGTGTCGTATTCGTAACTGGTCGTCCACACCTCGGGTGAGTTTTCGCTCTTGCCTTGGGTGTCGCTGGCGATCGTCCTTGTCTCTTCAACGATCTCTCCGAGCTTGCCGTATTTGCGCGTTTCGTTTCCGGACTCGTCGGTCACCTTCGTGATGCGGCCGACTACGTTGCCGGGTTGGCCCTGGGCGTTGCTGGGGCCATATGTGTAGGTGACGTTGTTTTCCGGGAACAGCGGATACGTGATGCTCTTCAGCCGATTGAATTCGTAGTCGTAGAAGATCGCTTTGCTACTCTGCGCAAGGTTGGCCGTGATCTTTTGCGTCAGGTTGGACGCAGGGTCGTAGACCATCTTTGTTTTGCCCGCGTCCGGGTTATCGATGATCGTGCGTCTCCCTAAGAGATCGTAGGTAACCTTCGTTAGGTTGTTTTGGTCGTCCTTGACGGTCGTGAGTTGTTGGATCGGATCGTAGGCGTACTCGGTCCAGATTTGTTGCGCGCCGTTGAACTCGCGGATGCTGCGGATTTGGTCGCGGATGTCGCGGTAGGTTTCTTTGGCGTTGGATTCGGCGTCGGTGGTGCGGGTTTTGAGGCGCTTTAGGGTGCTTCGGTCGGCGGCTAGGGTGTATTGGTGGCTCGTGGTGGTGTTGTCGGGGATCGTTGTTGCTAGGACACGATCGATGACGTCGTATTGCGTCGTGGTGGGCTGGATGCCGTCGTAGGTGACGTTGAAGACGTTGTTGGCGCCTTTGGGCTCGGTCACGGGGTAGTAGGCGTCGATGGTGCGGCCGACGTGGTCGAAGGTGACGCGGCCGCTGACGATCATTACGTCGGTTGGGGGGGCGCCTTTGCCCTTGTGTACGCTGCCGTCCTTCTTGGTTTGGAGGACGCGGCCGAGGCCGTCGGTGAATAGGATGGTTGTGATCGGATCGGCGGCACTTCGGTAGGTGTCGATGTGGTGCGTCACCGCGTAGGGGACGGGGGCTTCGGGGGCGTATTGGAACTGCAGCGTGTAGAGGCCGCTGGCTTGTTGGTACGGACCCACGATTTGTTGGACGCGGCCGAAGGGATCATAGCTGCGGCTGATGACTTGGCCGTTGAGGTCGGTTTCGGTTTTGACTTGGCCCCAGCGCAAGTCGTAGTCCGCTTCCGACTTGTAGCCGAAGCTGTCGCTCACGCTGGTGACGTGGGTCTTGGTGATGGCGTCGTAGGTGAAAAACAGCGCGTAGCGCTGCTGGTGCAGGTTCTGCGGGCCCTGGGTTGACGCGAGGTTTCCGTGGCTGTCGTAGGTGAAATTGCTGGTGGCGGACTGTCCGGTGCTGATGGTTTGGCTGAGCTGCGTCAGGTCGGCGGTGTTGCAGTTGAAAGTTGCTGCGCGGTGGCGCAGTAGCGTGCCGGAGAGGGACTTGACGGTGATGGAGTCGGCAAGGCCCACGATGTGGTTGGCTTTGCAGCCGGCGTGGCTGCTGCCGGTCGTGCCGGTGTAGGTGATGTCGGCGACGAAGTCGTCGTCGACGCCAGCGTCGCCACCGTCTACCAGGCGGGTGACGTTGCCGAACGCGTCGTATTCGTGGGTGAGCGTGGTTTGGATCGAGTCCGCGGCGTTGCCTTCGTGGACGCGGCGGGTGACGGCTCGCAGTTCGGGGAAGACGGCGGAGACGGTGTCGCGGGTCGGCGTGGGATCTGTGGCGGGATCCGTCAGGATGGCGCCGGTGTCCACCTCGCGCAGTTGGAACTGCTGCATGGTGTGGAAGTAGCGCGCGCCGGCACCGCTCTCTACGATCTCTTCGGTCATCAGACCCTTGGTAAAGAAGCTGTCGTTGCGATAGGCGCGGGTGGTGCGGCGGTACGCTGCGTTGAAGCTCGGGGTGGGAGGCGTGGTCAGCGCGGTGGTGTTGTGCTCGGTTTCGGTGACTTTGGCGTAGCCGTAGAACTCGCGTTCGGAGCGATCGTAGAAGCCATCCTCGTAGCTGTAGGTGGAATAGGTGTAGTCGGCGCCGGGGTTTTGGTTCTTCCAGTCTCCGGAAAAGCCGTCGTGCGTCGTCACGCGGGTGAGCACCCAGCGGCTCTGCGGCTGCTCGTAGGTGTTGCCGCTGCGCTCGTAATCCAGGGTGAAGCTGGCGCCCATGGGGCGGCTCACGCCTTGGAGCAGGTTGGTGCGGCCGTGTTTGTTCAGGGCGACCTGCACCTCGTCGGAATCGGTGCTGTAGAGATGATCCGGGTAGCCGTCTCCGTTGATGTCGGAGACCTGGATCTCCTGGCGGTTCATGCCGCGGTTGTAGTCGCCGCCCGGGTTGATGATCACGTAGCAACCAGCCACGCATAGCGGGCCGATGCCGATGGTGAAGTAGAGCCCGCCGCCGAGGTTGCGGCTGACGCTGTGGGTGACGCTGTGGTGACCGCCAAGAGGCGACGCTGGCTTCGGGGGAACGTTGTTCCAGTGCACGGGCGGCGCGAATCCGGCGCCGGTGTTGATGGCAACCTTGTAGGTGGCTCCGCTCGGTGCAACTGCGTCTAAAAGCCCGTCACCGTTGATGTCCATCAGCGTCACGTCGGCTGTCGAGACTTCGGTGGTGCTCTCGTTGAACGAGAACCCGCCGCCGAAGCCGAACTTGCCGTCGTTCATGCCGGAGATCCCCAGGCCGCCGCCGATCGACTCCTCGCGCAGCTCTGCGCCGTGCACTGCGGTGCCGAGCGCCAAGGGCTCCGGTGTGGCGAACGAGTAGCCGAGGTTGAGCGACACCAAGATGGCCACCGGTGTCTGGACGACTCGATCGGGCAGGCCGTCGCCGTTGACGTCCATCAGATCGTATGCGGCATCAGAGGTTCCTTTGGTCGTGCTGGCGTCGAGGCTGACGCCGAGCGTCGGCATCGCGGTTTCTTGGCCGGCATTCTTGCCGTTGGCGTTCGGAGTGTCGCTGGTCTTGCCGCTGGCGTTGGCGATCACCACGCTGGCAGTGCCTCCGATGCCGATGGTCTTGCTGTCGCTCACGTGCTTGCGAGCGGTGGACAGGCCCGAGCCCGGTGTCGTGATCAACTTGCCGTTCGATCGGGTGTATTGCACACCTGCGCTACCGACCACGTCCGGGAAGCCGTCGCCGTTCAGGTCGAGGTAGTCGACGAGGCCGACGCTCTCCGCGTCGTCCACCTCGGAGTAGGAGCCAGTTATGGGACCAACTCCTGCGCCCAGCCCTTTCGCCGTCTGTGTCGAGCGGCTCAGCCGTGTGACGGTGAGGCCCGTCACCAGGTCGGCGTTGCTGGGAACGCTAAGGTCCGAGGAGCCAAGCCGCGACGGCCCGTGCAGGCCGGCGCTGACGAACACGTCGCCGTCGGCTGCGCCCCACAATGGCGCCTGGAGCAGCGTGCAGGGTTCGTTGGGGTCGGGACAGTTGCGACCGCCGGGGAAGGGCACGAGCGCGATTGACTTTGAGGTCTCGCGCATGACGGTCCCCTTGTTGTCGGCGTCGGTCTCGTTTTTGGGGATCTTCGTGTCTTCGTCGAAGCCGGACGGGGGCACGACTTCGTCGCAGAAGGTGGCGTGGTCGATTGGGGAATCGGGCGTGGCGAGCGCGGCGCTATTGACGCCTGCGACCATGAAGCTGCGGTAGGGACGCGAACAGCCCGCAGCAAAGGCTTCGTAGAACACGGCATGGCTGTTCTTGAGTTCGACGAAACCGTTGATGAGTGGCGGAACTCGATACTCCAGCTTCACGCTCGTGCTCATGGCCAAGGTGGCATCGTCTTCGCGCGAGCTGAGGTCCACGTAGACCAACTGGTCCTTCGCGCCCGAGAACTTCAACGTCGTCTGGCCGTTGACGACAGTCTTCTTCACCAGTTCGTTTTGGCGCTTCACGGTCAACGTGAAGGGCTTCTGGGAAAGGGAGCTGACTGTGACGCGTATTTCGTGATCGTTGCTGGTGATCGGGAGTTTGACGGGTCGAGGCCGCGGATCCGGCAGGGCCACGGAGTACGTGTCGGCGTCCCAGGGCATGTTCACGGAGAGCAGCGGATTGCCGCCGCCATCCTTGACTGGAATGGGATTGCCCGATGCGTCTTCCGCGCTGTCGTAAGTCAGTCGCAAGAGATCGAGGTACGTCAGTGCGTTCAGATCGATACGTGAGTCGACCTCCAACTTGACGAACAACTCGTCGCCCGCGTTCACGTCGATGACCCGGTTGACGTCGTGCGTGCCCGTGAAGTCGTGCGCCAGCACCTGTTCGTACTCGAGGGTCATGCCGCGCTTGATCCGAAAGCTGACGTTGTCGCTGGTAGGCTTGGTCTTGGCCAGGGTGCCTTTCAACCGCACCTTGCCCTTGAACGGTACCTTGACGTTCACGTTGGTACGGCCAGCCAAGTTGAAGTCTCCGGACGCCGAGTACTTGTTGACGTCCAGGCCGTTGACATCCAGTAGCGGCGGCTCCCCGTCGTACTCGATCACCGGATCCCAGGAGACGACGTCGTCCTGCCCGTCATCCCGGGAGCCAACCCGGAAGTAGATCACTTCCCCTGCTTTGACGGCTAGTTTCGAGACGCTTGGCGTCTTCAAGGACGTATCCGTCTTCGCGATGGTGGTCTGCCACAGCTCGGTCTGCTCGTGCTGGATCGCGACGCGTACACCGTCTGCGTTGGGTTCGGCGCTCGCCTTCACCAGGCGCACTGGTGCTGTCAGCTTGATCGTGCCATTCAGTGGTGCGACCCAGGCGCGCACGGCATCCACGAGCGGATGGCGTTTCTGGTCCTCGGCTTTGTCCCCGCTCAGATCTGGCAGGAGGCCGCCGCTCGCGGGTGCCACCAGTTGGATCGGCAGCACCGTGCCTGCCGAGGCGTCGTCGGCGAATTCTGGCAGCAGCGAGGAATTGCGGCGATTGAAATGCACCTTGCCCTTTTGCACAAGGTCCGGCAAGCCGTCGCCATTCACGTCGCTCAGGTAGGTATCCGAACTGGTGTAAGACTTGCCGTAGTTCAGGAACGCCTGGGCGGGGCCAGGGTACGCTTCGCCACCGGAGGAGCGGGACTTCACTCTTTCCTCCCCAAGCGCAGTCAGACCCGCGATCGCGTCGGGAGCGTCTGCGAAACCGGCGCTGCCTGCTGGCCCGCTCAGGTTGCGGCGGTAGCGGTAACCCTGGGCTGACTCGAATACCTTGTCGGGCAGACCGTCTCCGTCCACATCCATGAACACGAGCTTCGTCTTGGTCGTGCCGTTGCTCTGTCCTACCTTGTATCCAACGGAGTTCGTCTTCGAAGGGTTGGTGGGAGAAAAGCCGATGTAGGAGTGGGTGCCGCTGCCCTGGCTGGAGCCGCCCCCGAGCAGACTGACCTCGCCAACGCTTGGGTCGATTGCGGTAGCAACGAGCAGATCTGCTCGCACGTCGTCGCTGTTCTGATGAGTCCAGGTCGTGGTGCCTTCGTACCCCTTGAAGTCGCTCTGCACGTCGCTCGGGTTTTCCCGGATCTCGTCAAAGTACGAAAACGTGTGCACGTTGCCGGGGAAGATGGCGTCGTTTTCGCCGCGCTCTTCGATGCCGGTGAGTAGCAGCTTGTGGAAGGCACCTTCTTTGTATTGCAGGTTCCAAGCTCGGATCAGCAGAGTGCCGAAATATACTTCGACGCGCTTCAGGGTTTCGGCGGTGACGCGCTTGAAGCCGCCGCGGCCGTCGATCATGATGTCCGGGCGGGTGGAGTTGCGCTTGAAGTGCACGCTGTAGGCGCCGCCTTCGTTCTTGGTGACGTTCGTCGTGTAGTCGATGCGCTCCAAATAGAGTTCGGAACCAGCGTGCGTGCCATTCGCGAATCCCGCGTGGCCGACGCGCTTGCAGTTGTAGACGATGGCGTTACCGTGGCGGTCTTCGATGCGGCGCAGGGACCACAAGAAGACGTCGCCCGCGTCGCTCACCAGCGTGGAGTCTGTGGTCGGCCCGTTGGTACCTGGGCCGCCACCATAGAAATAGCGGGTGCCGCTCTTGTCGACAGCTTCCCACCAATAGGTCTTGGGCGTGGTGCCGTGGCGGATGATCTTTCGAAACGCGCCTTCAACTCGGGTGTGGAACTCCTTGGTGCCGCTGGAATTACGGGGCTTGGTGGGATCGCGATGGAAGAAGGGCGCGAGTTGCTCGCCTTCGAACAGGTAGGTGTCGCTCTCCTGCGTGGGGTGGTAGCGAGCAGCGCCCCAACGCGTGTCGATGCTGATCGCGCGCATGGGCATATCCCAGCCCACGCCGACCCAGCCGTTGCCGCGGCCGGAATCGTAGCTGAGGGCTAGCTCGGGCGTGAGTCCGCGACGACCAGGAGGCAGCTCCATGGGGTAAGCGAGGCTGGCATCGCCGCGGGACGTGCCTTCGAGTGGCTCGATGCGGGTGACACGTGCGCCGGGATCGGCGGCTTGGATGTCGCGGATTTGATTGGGATTGAAGGATTGGGATTGGGGGTGTTCCGGTGCCACCACGATGGCATTGATGGTCACTGTGAAGTGATCCGTGAGGCTCTTGATGGTGGCGCTTTTCTCATCCACATCAGCGCGGGCAAAACGGCGCCAACGCTTTTCGTCCGTGTCGTAGTAGTAGCTGTTCACGTCACTGGGCACATAGCCTTGGGGCAATAGCTCCGGCGCGTAGGGCAGCTTCAGTTCCACGGGTTTCTTGAACTTCTCGCCGTGGGGCAAGAACTCGAAGGCATTGGCGTCGGGTGCGGTGACGTTCACCATGCCGGGATCGAGTGCGGGCAATTCGGTCTTGCCCAGGTGCTTGACGGTGATCGTGCTCTTGCCGTTCACGGCGCCGCCAGGGATGTTCACGCCCACATGGGTGCCCAGCTCGATGTTGCTGGCGCTCTTCCCGTCCACGGTCTGGCTCTTGAGCTGTCCCGGTTCGCCGTAGCGTTTCTTGCTCTCTTCTGGTGTGAGCCCCGGCGTTTTCGTGCCAAAGAAGGAACTGGGATCGATCTCACCACCGCGATCCAGCAAGAAGGTCCGCGCTACCGTTTGCCCGTCGCTGAGGGCCGCGCTCACCGTTACGGGCCAGCTCGTTTCGGCGTCGCCGGTGCGCTCGATGAGCTGCCCGAAGACGCCGCGTTCGGTGCCCGTATCCGCGGCGTCCACGCGCACGCTGATGGGCCCGGCCGCCAAGTCGCTGGGTGCCTGCACGAAGCCGTCCACCCAGGCAACGCGGCCGAAATGCTCTTGGGGGGAAGCCAACGTGACGCGGGGGAAGTCGATGCGGCGCGCGGCGCCAGAGGCCAGCACGTTCACGTAGCTGATTCGGGTTTCTGCTGTTGGCGTGATGCCGAGTCCCGCGCAGCTGAGTGTGTTCGGCGCTCCGAAGTCGCTCACGCGCAACAGTGCAAAGGGCAGCGCCTCCGCCGATTGTCGTTTGAACGGAAGCGGCGTGGCGTTGCCCTGCACGTCCAGGCAAGTGAGGGCAAAGCTCGTGGTGTCCGCGGCGATCGCGATGACGTCGGGGCTGAGCAGACGTTCAAAGGCCAGCACCATGCGCTGGCCCGCGGCGAGCGTGCGCGGCGTGGTGTTCTCCGGCGCTAGCACCTCGCTCGCGGGTTCTGTCGGCGCTGCGTCCGCTGGTCCAATGCCGGCGGCCTCGATAGCGTTCATGCCCGTGTCCAGCTCGCCCACGAAGCGCAGGTCCGTCAGCACCCCGATCCCGTTTGCTTCGCTTGGCAGGCAGAATTCGTAGCGGTTGTCGCCCCGGCGCAGTGCTTCCGTGTCCAGGGGCTCCACGATGCGCGTGGGTTCGCTTTCTTGTGCGATCCAGTGGCCGCGCCGCATTGGGCTCGAGTTCAATACCCGCGTGAGAGCAAACGGCCGAAACGCACCGGACAGCCGGTAGCTGAGCCACGCCCGTCGATACACGGTGGCGGGCCGGGGTAGGGAGAAGTGCACCGCATGGCACGTGCCCGTGTCCGCGTTCCCGGTCGAAGAGATGAACGCATAGCTGGGCTCTGCCGGAATGTCGTCAGCGTGGTCAGGCAGGGGCTGCTGACTCTCCAGTTGTTGCTCGACCACATACCCCGACAGCGCAGACGGCGTGGGTCCGAGTCCCCAGATCTCGACCTCGGGAACGGCAGACCCGCCGTTGGTGTGCGCGCCTTCGGTACCGTCATCCGCGGCACCCGTTGCCTCGGGAGCACCCGGTGCGGGTTCGTGCTGCCGGAAGTGGAGCGATAGCGCGGTGACGGCGTGGCTGGTCATGACTGGGATGGCGTGCCAGCCTGGCGTCAGCGTCGACAAGTCCGTTTCGGCCGTCACTTCGCTGCCATCGTCCAACTTCGCTTGCAGCGAGACGTTGGCGGGGCCGTGGACCTTGAGAAACGCCAAGTGCGTTGGGCGCCGCAACGAGACGCGTACCGTCGAGTGGCCAAAGAAACCTTGCGGCGTGAAGCCAGTCGTGACGTCTCTGTCGAAGAGCCGCCATGCATGGCTTGCGTCACCCGTGCCGACGAGACTGAGCTCCGCTGGGGTGATGCGCTGAGGCACTGCACGGCCATCCGCCGGAGTTTCGCCGCAGCTGAAAGCCAGAAGCCCGGCGCCCACGGCCGACCAAGTCAGCCGCCGAACCCATGCCGTTGCACGTCCCATCCATCACCTCCCGAGGGCCGCCCCGCCCAGCATGCAATCCAATCAAACCCACGCCCCGTGGTCTAGATGCGTCCTTTCAACACACTCGCCCACATTCCTCTTTGTGCAGTGCCGTAGAGTGGGTGGCGGCGGCGGCGGCAAATTCTGAAGCGTTCGCCAACAATCTTCGTTTGGCCACACTTCGGAAGTATCCGACGTGGTTGCTGCGACAAACGCTGTCGCGTGGCGGGTCGCCCACGTCTTGCCACATCACGTTGCGGAACATCTTCGTGTCATTGTCAGGTGGGCGCGTGCGCAGCCAGATGCGAGCTCCATGCTCAGTCCACGTGGCGGAGTCAGATCGCCTCCCTCCAGTTCGCTCGATCGCACGCGTCGTTGCCTTGGCGTGCTTGAGGGACGGCTTGGATTTAGCGCAGGTGTTGGGCGCCAGCGTGAAATCATGGCACCACCTCCTTCAGATCTGCACTAAGCTGCGAGGGATGCGGCTTCGACGGTGGTGGGGCCTTGGAGGCTTGGTGTGGTGCTTCGTGGCATGCAGCGCGGAGGACGCCGCGACGCCCACAGGCGGGCTCGGCGAGTCGTGCGTTGCGCGTCGCGATTGCAACGCTGGGCTCGCGTGCATCGGAAATGTATGTGTCGACGGCAAGGATCCAAGCAGCGCCCTCGGCAGCTTGGGCGAAAGCTGCCGAGCCAAAAACGACTGCGCACCAGGCCTGGCCTGCATCGCGAATGTCTGCCAAAAGCCGGGTATTTCACTGTCGGCGAGTGACAAGCACTGCGAGAAGATCGAATGCGCAACCAAGGACGACTGCTGCAAGAACTTCGTTCCCAGCCCGGGCTGCGACAAGTACAAACAGGACTGTGACGCCGACCCGACCTTCTGCGCGTCCTATCGCACCTTCTGCGAGTGCAATCGCGAGTGTGCGAGCGCCCTCTGCGTCAACACGCCTCCCGGTTGCAAAGATAGCAAGGAGTGTACATCCTTTGCGACACCGTTTTGCGTTGCGGGCGTTTGTCGTGAATGCGCACAGCACGGGGATTGCACCGGTGAGAAAGACCGCTGCATCGGCGGCGTGTGCCGACCACCTTGCACGGTGAACGAGAACTGCCCACTGCTCTCTGAATGCCAAGACGGCGAGTGCGTCGAGGTTGGTTGCAAGTCGGACAAGGAGTGCACGTTCTTGCTCAAACAGGACGGCGCATCCTGCAAGGACGGCGTTTGCCGGGCGCCTTGTACATTCGACGCCGAGTGCGACACGTTCGAAGCCTGCCGCGAGGGTGCATGCGTGTTCGTGGGCTGCGACACGGATGCAGAGTGTCGCGCATTCTTCGACATGGAAAACGAACCGACCAGCGTCCGGGCGGTGTGCCAATGAGCCGCTGCGGGGCGGCTGCGATGGTTCTCATCCAAGACATTTACCGGGCTGGATTTTTCGTTGGCTACACCATCCCAACGGCGAACGGCCCGACTTCGGTCGGACTTCGGTCCGACTTTCGCCCGGGGCTGGCTAGGGACGGGCGCCAACGGCGCTGACGCCGCAGTGAATGGCGTCAAAGCGATCGTAGCGCACGTCGGCGATCTCCGCGTCGCCGGATGTGTCGAGCTCGGCTTCGAGCACAAAGCCAGCGAAACCGCTGGGCGATTTGCCAACAAAGGTGCCCGCGGAAATCCACTCGTAGTCCGCACCTAGAATGCCCGAAGCGGAGTCCACCTCGTCAAGACTGCAGTTGCCGGAGCCGTCACAGCTTTCTTGACTGAGACGAGTCTTGAGTTGGCCAGTTCCAGAGGCGAGCACGTCCACGTGAAACGAATCGTTGCCTGCGCTGCTAAAGGCCGGCAGCGGGATCCGGACTTTGCCCGGTCCGGGCCCAAGGCGAAAGCCAACGCTGTCGGAGGTGATACCACTGACTTGCTTCGCCGAACCTGTCACCGTGCAGCGGCCCGAGCGGCATGCACGATCCACCAGGCGCGCCTCTCCGTCTTGGGTATCGCAGGCGCCTGCGGCGACAACGCTGAGCGCGATCCCGAACCAACGCGTGCGGCGGGCGCAACGTTTAACCATCGACAACTCCGTTCACGTAGAGCATCCATCCACCCAGATCGAAGTCACGGCCAATATCGCCTGGCGCTTCCACGGGCGCGCGCAAGTAGCTGAACCCGAATCCCAAATAGGCCTCAAAAAGCAGCATTCCAACATCCGCGCCAAACACCGGCGCACGTTGTGAGCGCCCGGCCCCGGTGCCCAGAGACAAGTTGCCGACGGCAATGCCACCCCGAGGGGCCACGTAGACTCCAACGCTGTCGCTGCCTGCAACGAAGGGCACCTCGGCACCAAAGAATCCCGCCTCGTAGTTGAGCTGCGGGCCACCGGAATCAGGTCGATCCCCGCCGCTGGCATAGGCGCCCCACGCGCCGATCCCGATGGGCGAATTCGGGAGCCAATCGGCGCTGGCAAACACCCAAAACAGCGCGCCGACGGAATAGCCGTCTTCGGACAGCAAATCCTTGTGCTCGCTGGGCGCGAGGGGGCCCGCGCCTAGACCGATGCGAAATAGGTACGAACGCTCTTTGGGTTCCGCCTCGGGTTTCTGCGGGGCAGGAGTCGGTCGCTCTGGCTGCGGATAGGGACCGTAGGCGGGCGCCCCGGGGGCGTAGCCCGGTGCGGGGGCGTAGCCCGGTGCGTACCCGGGTTGGGGCGGAGCTGCGCCCGCCGGATAGCCAGGCGGGCCGTGTCCCGGTGCGTACACGGGGCCCGTTTGTGCGGGAGCGGCGGTTGCCGGCGCAGGTGTGGCTGGCGGCGCGGTCGCTGTTGGCGGCGGCACCGCCGCGGGCTCTTGACCGGTGGGCTCTGCCGCCGATCCAAGCCCGCATGCAAGCACCACAGCAGTCGCGATCCGAGCGCTGCGTGTCGCCACGTTCACAGTGTTTCCAAATACGCCACGAGGTCGGTGATGTCGTCGGCTCCTAGCCCTGTCAAATCACCATGGCGGGCGCCACCGCAGCTGCCAAATCGATCCTGCAGGGTCGGAGCGCAACCGTTGTGCATGAATGGTGCGCGCGTGCCTACACCGACGAGGGACGGAACCTTGAACGTGCCGCCTGTGCCCACGTCGTAGCGATCCGAATTCGTGTACAGCGGGCCTGTGTGGCATGTGGCGCACTCCGCGCTCTCGAATAGCTTTGCCCCGCGGGCGGCCCGGGCGGGATCCACGACTGGACCCACTGGGGCAGGCAGTGCATCCACGTACTGAGCAAACAGCTGTCGCTGCGGCGTATTCGGTCGCTCTGCTCCCATGCGCGAAACGAAGACCTCATGCACCAGGGAATCGAAATCGGCAATGTCACCGTCCCAATGAAACGGCGCCCGGGCGAGCACACCGCCACCAACGGCCTGGGTGCGCCGAGGGCCGATGCCAGCGAAGTCCCAGACGCGCCCGTCCTCGCTTCCGTCTGCATGACACGACGCACAGGCGATGCCCCGACCGCTGTTCATATGAAAGAGTGCGAAGCCAGTGTCGGCGCGACTCTCATGGCTGAGCGCAATGCTTTCGCCGCCGAGGCTGAGCAGCGCGGCGGGCTCGCGGCTCTGCACCCAGAGCTTGCCAGATGCCGCAAAGGCCAGGGCTACGGGCTCCCCCGGGACGCGGGGCTCGGTCTGCTCCCCGCCGCAGGCCTGGCTGCCAATGCTCGCGATCGGAAGCGAGTACAGCGTCGGGCGCTTGTCGACACTCCACGCGTTGGCCACGTTCACCACGGAAATGCGGTTGCCGTCCGGGGAGAGGGCAATGTCCGTAGCACCAGCGAAGCGCGGCAAGATCGTGACGCCGACGAGCGGCGACGGGTCGTTCACGTCGTCGGGATCCAGCCGACTGACGCCTTCGCCCACGATCGCGGGGTCACATTGGGAAAACGAGTCACCTCCGTAGCCGCCAGACTCCGTGCGCACGCCCTCGATCGTTGCCTGTTGGTGCAGCATGGCGACGCCGCCGAAGGGCAGCGCGATTGTTCGCCAGGCTACTCCGAAGGAGGTTGCGCCGTCTTTGCTAACGCCGCCTGGCCGCAGGGTTCGTTGCAGAGCGCCCGTCTCATCGAGCACCAGCAGCTCTGCGCTCTTGAATCGCGTCACCAGCAGGCGCGCGCCATCCACCAGCACATCGCGCAGGTCACCCCCCAGCGCCACGCTCCGAAGCGCGGGACCCGAGGCCGGAAGAGTGACCAACTCGCCGGTGGCACATGCCACATGAAGCTCACCACGCCCGGCATCGAAGGCCATGCCGCGGGGCGCGGGGCACACCGCACGGGACTCTACCGCCGACGCGCTCTTGGTATCGACGGTCAGGACTTTGCCACTGCGTCGCAACGCGACGAACGCGTGGGCGTCGGGTCCAGCGATGACGCGACCGGGTTCGGCGCCCGTAGGCAGCGCGATGGCGCGCACGGCTTCGCTCGCTAGGTCCACGACGAAGATGCTGTCGCGATCGGGATCGGCGACCACCGCCACATTGCCCGAGGTGATTGCGAGAGTGCCGCCGTGTACCGGTGTGGCGCGTTCGGCGCGAACGCCCTCGCTACCACCTGGGATCCCAGCGACCCCCGGTCCGGCGCTCACCACGGTGCCCTCGTCGGGATGCTCCGTGCACCCCAGAGCCACCAACAACCCAAGACCAAGATATCGACGCATGCTCACCCTCCGCCGCAACGCACGGCCCGCTCCGTCTAGCAATCCCCTTGCCACAGCGGAAAACCCGGCAAGTTTCGGAGACGTCCGCCCCCGACCCGACAATCTTGTCAGCACTGTCGCGGATTTGCCACAGACGGTTCAATGCGGGCACAGCTTGCGCAGCGCCGCGAGCCCGCGCGCGATCTGCTCGGGAGTCACATAGGGCGCTGGGCCAAAGCGCAGGATTTCTCCGCGGGCATCAGCGAAAATGCCTTCTTTGCGCAAAGCGACGACCAGCGCGGCCGCGTCGGGGCGACGCAGTGCGACAAACCCGCCTCGCTGTCCGGAGTCGCGCGGGGTCACGATCTCGAAACCGTCCAGCCCGTCGATGATCTGCTGGGTTTGACGCAAGGAGAGTTCCCGCAGCGCCTCCACGTTCCAGTCCTGCGAGCGAAACAGGTCGATCACGGCACTGGCGCGATAGTGACTGGCGGGGTCGTAGGTGCTGCCAGCGAAGCGGTCGGCACCACGACTCCCGTACTCGATGCGATCGGCTTGAGGCGCGTCGAGTCGCTCGAAATCCGCAAACCAACCTGTGTACACCGGGCGCAACGTGCATGCCGGCGGAACGCGAAGAAAGCAGACGCCTTCGCCCCACTGGGCGTATTTGTAGCCGCCCGCTGTGAGAAATACGGACGGCGGAAAATCCGCGAGTGACAGCGGAACCACGTTGAAGGCATGGTACGCGTCCAGCAGCACGACGATGCCGCGGGCCTCTGCAGCGCGGCACAACTCCGGGAGGTTTGGCACGATGGCCGCAGACTGGAACAGCACCGTCGAACACATGATGGCGGCCGTGTCGTCTCGCAGCGCAGACTGCAAACGCTCAGCCAGGTTGTGCACAGGCGTCTGGTCTACGATGGAAACGGCGACACCGGCTTCCCGCAGCCGACGCAGCTGTCTCGACAGGCTGTGAAACTCACCGCTGGTGGTCACGAGATGGGGCCGGCGCTTGAAGTCGAGAGCGCTGAGCAAGCGACACACCAGCTCGTGGGTGCTGCCGCCGAGGGCAAATTCATCTGCCGCGCCCCCCAAACGCTCGGCGATGCCGCGACGCACGCGATCGGCGCGCTGCTGGGCGTGCGCCCATTTGTCGTCAACATAACGCGCCGCATCATCGTAGCTTTCCAGCAGTCCAGCCCGGGCGATGTCGGGCCACGCCTGGTGCGAGTGCCCGGTCAGGAGGACCCGGTCGCCCTCCAAGAAACGTTGGTAGTGCCCTCGAAAAGCAGTTGGATCCAGTCCCGTGCGCTCAGTCACGGGGAGGTCATACGAAAGCGCAGCGGCGCCGACAAGGCCTGGGGCATGCGAGCCTGCCCTCACGAATTGTCGCCAGCGCCCGTTCAGCAAGGTTGCCCCCCCGTGTCTGTCGTCCCCATCGAAGCCCAGCTGATATGCCAAGCTCCGCCCCCAGTCTCCTGCCGATCCTGGAGCGCGCATTGAACAGTGGATTGAGCTTCCAGAGTGCGTTCTCAGACTTTCCGCTCGCGGTGACGGTCATGGACGCGGACGCGCGCGTCCTATTCCTGAACACAGCAGCGGAAACCCTTTTCGGGTGGAGCGCCGCGGAGGTGCTCGGCAATGTCTCGCCGCTTGCGCCGGATGAGCTGGTGGAGCAGAGCCGCCACATCCTCGGGCAGATCTTTGCAGGCGAGACCATCCGCGGCATCGAGACGACGCGCATCCACAAGAACGGAACCCGCGTACCCGTGGAGTTGTGGGCGGTGCCCCTGCGGGACGCGAACGGCGCAATCCACGCGAGTCTCGGCGTGCTGCTCGACCTTACAGAACGCCGGCGGACGCTGCGTGACCACCAGTATTTGCTCCAGCACCTGCACGACGCAGTGCTGTTATACGACGCAGAAACGGAGATCGTGCTCGAAGCCAATCGTCGTGCTTGCGAACTCTACGGCGTCACACGCGCGCAACTCCTCGGCACATCCCTGGCGGACTTTTCCACGGAAAGCCGAAGTGCGCGCGCCGCCACCATCCGCGCCGTGGAACAAGAAACCGTCAGCGCCTACGAAACCGTGCATCGAAGCCACGACGGCACTTTGCTCCACTTCGAGGCGAATGCCACCTCCTTGGATTACCAGGGCCGCAAGGTGATCCTCAGCGCCGCACGCGATGTCACGGAGCGCAAACAACTTGAGTCGGACCTGATGCAGGCGCAGAAGCTCGAAGCCGTCGGACTGCTGGCCGCGGGCGTGGCCCACGACTTTTCCAACGTCCTGACCAGTGTGCTTGGCGCGGCCAGCATGCTGGCAGACGAGCTCGGGGCGGATCACCCCCTGCGGGGCCTGGCCGAGGAGATCACCGCGGGCGCCGAGCGCGGAGCGGCGCTCACCCAGCGTTTGATGTCCTTCGGGCGACGGCAAGCCGTGGAGCTCGAGGTCCTCGATCTGCGCGTCGTGGTGCAGCAGCTGACGTCCTGGCTGCGACGCATCGTGGAAGAATCGGTGAGTCTGAACATCGTTGCCGGCGCGGAGCCCGCGTTGGTATTCGCGGATCGCTCTCAGTTGGAACAAATCATCCTGAACTTGGTGCTCAACGCGCGAGACGCGATGCCCTGCGGCGGGACCATCGAGATTGCGACCCGCTGCGTGAACCTCGATGCCAGCTCGGCGCATCCCCTCCGGGAGGGCGGCCACGTGGAGCTTCGGGTCAGCGACACAGGCCAGGGCATGACTTCAGAAACCATGGAGCGCGCCTTTACGCCATTTTTCACCACGAAGGCCCCGGGCAAGGGCACGGGACTCGGCCTTTCGACGGTGCGCACTATCGCACGCCAAAGCGGCGGGCAAGTCGAGTTGGACTCAGAGATGGACCGCGGCACGACCGTGACCGTCACGCTGCCCGCGAGCAGTGCTCCTGCCCGAATCACGCCCATGCACGCCGCCGAACGGCCGCAGGCGCGTGCCGGAGCCACGGTGCTCGTCGTCGAAGACGAAGCCACCGTGCGGCGCACCGCGGTACGCATCCTGAAGAAGGCAGGCTATCACGTACTCGCTGCGGCCGGAGCAGCCGAGGCACGCGCACGCTTCGCCCATCACGACATCCACGTCATGATCACTGACGTGATGATGCCTGGCGAGAGCGGTCCAGAGTTGGCGCGTGCCATGTCAGCGGCAGAGCCGAACCTCAAGGTGGGCTTCATGTCAGGCTATGTGCCCGAGCACGGTGTCACCTTCGGTGGGGGCCCCTTTGTGCAGAAGCCCTTCACGCCCCAGGAGTTGGAGCAATTGGTGGCAGCGGCGCTGAGTAACGGCAGCGAAGACGCATAGTTCGACGGACGCTCGCTGCGGCCGAGAACCCGAACGCCCCGGGCGCCTTCCCCCGACAAATGAACGCGCAGCGCCATGCGCCCCGCAGCCATCCGCGAGGCACAGGCGATGCCCCGCCCTCAGGGAGTGCTAGCGCACTGCGTGGGGCACTGCTGCATTTGGCAGCTCTGTGCGTTCTGCGCGAGGGTGGCTCCGCTCAGAAACTGTCCACACTGCGTCGCCGCGCAGATCGTCACGTTTGGCGCGGTGGCGCATTTCTGCTGGATGCACTGCACCAAGCTCTTGCACATTGGGCTCTTGTCACAGGCGTCGATCTGCGGGCAGCACTTCTGCTTCAGACACGCCTCACATGCTGGCGGGAACCCGGTCGGGATGTTGGCGCACGGTCCGCGGCCCGTCCCGCCGGTGCCCGCGCCGCGGGTGCCCGCGCCGCCGGTGCCCGCGCCGCCGGT
>CALMUT010000074.1 GCA_937872925.1 uncultured Myxococcales bacterium
TCCTCGGCGAGGCGATCACGAAGGCGAAGCGTGCCTGACCCCCCGCCCCCGCCTCCTCCCCAGCCGACGGGCCCGCAGCCCGCCACGGCGCCCCCGCCCACGAACGCCGCGCCTGCCGGCACCACCTGCACGCCACACTTCACGGCCTATCGACCAGGTGCACAGCACTGCAGCGCAAACCACACTGTGTGTCGGGAAGGTCCGAACGGCACCGAATGCCACGGAGGCGCGATCATCATTCCCTGTGGACAGAGCGGTGAGCGCTGCGGGAAAACGTTCTACTGCAACTGCGGGGACGCCGGCACAGCTGTGCAGTGAGTCACGTGCGTCCGTTTCGAAACGGCGGCGTGATGCTTGGGCGTATGCGAGCGCATTCTTCGAGCTGGCGGATGCGGGAGAGACAGGGCGCGGGGGGCTTCCGCGCAGGGCCACACTTTTCTCAAGCTGGGCGGCGGGGTGCGCTGCGACGTGGGGCCACACTTTTCTCAAGCTGGGCGGCGGGGTGCGCTGCGACGTGGGGCCACACTTCTCGAGCTGGGCCGGGCGCGGCGCTGCGACGTGGGGCCACACGTCTCGAGCTGGGCCGGGCGGGGCGCTGCGACGTGGGGCCACACTTCTCGAGCTGGGCCGGGCGGGGCGCTGCGGCGCGGGGCCACAGGTCTCGAGCTGGGCCGGGCGGGGCGCCGCGCAACCCATCGCGGCTGAATCGCTCATATTCGTGAGCATTTCGACGACATGCGCGCGCATGTCCGAAGAATAGTCACTCTGGTGAGCATTTTGCGGACATAGCTTCGTCATCCGCCACTCGCGTCAGCCGCGAAGCGCCGCGCGCACAGCAGCAGCCGCATCCAGCGCACGACGGTGCGGCCGGCAAACTCCGTGACTGCGTCAGCCACCTGCTCTGAAGTAGAGCGTGTTGTTGCCGTGGTGGATAGCGAGTCGCCGTTCCTCGATCTCGAAGCTCACGGCCGAGCCATCGAGTACCAGCAGGACTTGGTCGGAGCTGTGTTGGTATGCCGGGTCGGGGCACTTGGCGCCGTCATAGGCGAACCCCTCGAAAGTGAGGGCGTCAGCAGTGACGTGATACGTGCCGGTGCCGGTTTGGCAGCCGCTGTTGATCGTCACACTTGCGTCGGAACGAAAGAATGCGCTCACCCCCGGCGCGCCAGGTCCGCTTGCGGACGAACCGTCGCTGAACCCGTCACCTTTCCAGAGCGTACCCACCAGCGGGAGATCGGGGCTTGCCACCTCGCGATCGAGTAGAGTCATCTTTGCGTCTGGCGTCGACATCACCAGGCGGGGCTCGACGAGTTCGAGACTCGGCTTGGCGCGCAGGAAGTCGAGCAGCCACTGGTCCTGCGCATGACGCGGCGGATCACATCCCATCTCCGTCATCCCGTAGCCGGGCATTGTGAGAGTGCTGCCGCTGATGGTGTAGGAACCGTTGATCGAGTTGCACCCTGCGTCGGCTGACAGTTCTTGGTTTCTGAAACGGAGGCGCACTTCGGTGCCGGGAACAAGCTGCCAGCCTTCGATGGACTCCGACACGAACGTGCGGTCCAGCAATGCCGAATGCAGATCGCTCCCCTCCTCGTTGTTCGGCCCGCTGCACGCGAGACAGAACAGCCCGGTCGCGAGTAACCCCGTTCGCTCCATGCTCGAAGTGTGGCGCAGCTTCGAGGCGCGGGCTACTGAGCGCAGCTCCCGGGAGTTACCAACAGTCATTTCGCTCCGCGTGGAATCACGGGCTGATTCTCTAGGTAGTGCGACGAAAGATGGCGGCAGCGTGCGACCCGGGGCATTTAGCCGGCTCAAGGTCGCTGGATGCTCCTACGTTCCTCGTGTGTGGCTTTGGCCTTCGGGCTTTGCGCTGTTTTTGCTGCTGGTTGTTCGGGCTCGGGCAGCGGGGGCGCCGGCGCGAGTGATGCGGGCGGCTTCGGTGCGGGGAGCGGATTCGGCGGGGGAGGCGCTGCGGGCGGCGGCTTCGCAGCAGCGGGCGGCCAGGACGCGGGACTAGGCGGGGGCCCGCCGGACGTCTGTCAGCGCTACCTGTCCTGCGCGCTCAGTACCCAGCCGGCGACCGGGGCGGCGGTGATCGCTGCCTACGGTGAAGCGGGGACTTGCTGGAACACGACGCCGGAGGTGGCTGCGACTTGCGTTGCCGCGTGTCAGACGGGACTCGAACAACTGCACCAACTCGACCCGGCCGCGTGCCCGACTTGCGTCGCGGATAGCGAATGCGACGCGATCACGCCGGTGTGTGATGCGGCCAAGGGACAGTGCGTTGCGTGCGCAAACGACAGCCACTGTCCGGGGCGCGCATGTTTGCAGGACAAGAACGTGTGCGTGGATTGCGTCACAAGCACACACTGCAAAACCCCTGGGCAGCCCGTGTGCGATCCGAACGCGAACACCTGCAAAGCAGGGTGCACGTCGGACGCCATGTGCGCAGCGCCCACCCCGCGCTGCGATCTCGGCAGCAACCAGTGTGTGCCGTGCCTCGGCCCCGGGGATTGCAACGGACCCGAAGGCAAGACATGCATGCCGTTCGCATTCCAATGTGGATGCATCACCGGTCTCGAGTGCGCGAGCTTTTCGTGTGTACAAGGGTCGTGCTGCATCCAGAAAAAGTGTGCGACAGGCCAGTGCGGCCAGATCGACGATGGCTGCGGTGGCAAACTGAACTGCGGCGCGTGTCCGACAGGGATCTGCGGCCAGACGAGCTGCATTGGCTCCGTGTGCACCCCCGGCAGCGCGGACTGCCCTGGAAAGGAGCGCTGCCTATTTGAACCGGGGTCGAAGACGTACCGCTGTTCCGCCGACACCGAGGGCAACACATGTCTGTACAAGTCCGACTGCTGGTCGAGCTTTGGCAGTCCGCCCCAGGCGTATTCGTGCTCGGGTGGCGGCGCCATTGGCAAGTGCCAGACGTACTGCGTGGCCCCGTCGGACTGCGCGAGCGGCAAGACCTGTACGGTCTTCAGCCCACCCACCAGCATCAGCAATCCGGGCACGTGCAAGTAGCGCGTCCGGGCTTCGTGGTTGCACGGCGCGCCACTGGCGAACACTTCCGCGCGTGCCAGAGCTGCATTTGGGAAGGTCCAGCGCAGCGCCAACGGCCCGAGCACGGACTTCGCTGAACCCCGTTCGAAACTGACCTACGGAGGGGATTCGGATAGTATCTGCGCGGGAAAGGAGGTCACGCCAATGCGGGTTCCTCTGAAGTGGGTGGTCAGAACTGGATTGCTTGTAACCCTGGCGGGCTGCGTTTCGGAAGAAAGCGAAGCGCGCGCCCGTGGCGCCAACGACCTCAGGTGTCCCGAGGAAGAGATGAAGTCTCAAGAGATCGGCGGACACGCTTACCGCGTGAAAGGCTGCGGCCGGCTTGCCACATATCTCTGCATCACAAAGGGCAACGGCGAGGTGTACTGCTCACGCGAGCCTGACCCATCCGATTCCGAACCGGAGTAGACCTGCCCGCGCCCGCACATGTGGGATTTGTCTCGCGCATCGCCTCACGGAGCAGTGGACGTCTAGCGCCGTTTGGCCTTTTTGGTGGGACGTCTCGGCGTTTTTTTCGCGGCGGTCTTCTGTTTCGCGGCGGTCTTCTTACTCGGTGACTTCTTTTTCACCTGGGACTTCTTCGCGGTCCTTTTCGCTGCCACCTTCTTTGCGGACTGCTTCGCAGTCTTCTTCGCGGACTGCTTCGCAGACTTCTTCGCGGTCCTTTTCGCTGCGGCCTTCTTCGCAGCCTTCTTCCTCGCAGCCTTCTTCCTCGCTGCCTGCTTCTTGGCGGTCCTGTTGCGGGTGGTCGCTTTTGCCTCCAGGGACAGTGCGTAGTCCACGCTTTGGGCGAAGAACTTGGCGAGCTCGGCGGTGTTCCTCAGCAGCGACTCGGGAACCTCGACGTATTCCCGCATGACGGCGCCGTACTGCACACTCGGCTTGGCACGGTATTTCTTGATGAAAGCGTCACGCAGCGCCTTGGGCAGGCGAATGGCGGCGTTGCCGCTCTTCGGCAGGAAGCTGAACATATTCCCGTTCGCGGACGTGTAGCGCATGCTTGCGCCTTTGCTCTCGACGCGCTTGTCCGTCGCTACCATCTTTTCAAACAACGCTAGTTTTCTTGCGCGATCCATCTGGAAGCCCTCCCGCCATCGTTCCTCTGTCGAAGCTAGCAGCATCCGCCCTGGGACCGGCGCGTTCCTTTTCCCCGCTCTTTGCTCCGCCCCTACCTGCGACGCGCTTTTGCGCGCCAAATGCCGCGTTGTTCGAGATTCGTGCGTCAGCGGGATCCACGGCTGCGAGCCAATTCAGATCACCAACTCCGGCGTTCGGATCTCCAGGGGTCCATCCGATCCAATTCGGCGGGGCGTCCCTTTCGCTCTGGCTCAGCCGCAAATCGACGCGCATTTTCGCCGATGCGAACGCTAGAATGGCTCGCGGGCTTGCTACCGCACCGACTTCGTCTAAGTACAGAACAGAGGTCGGGGTCCGTTTCACGGCGGGCCCAGCGTCGGCCGATTCACCCCAACCCCACTTTGCTTGACGAGGAGCTCATGCGAACGAGCACTTTCATCATCGGCTTGGCGGCCGTCATCGGCAGCACGAGCTGCACGAACAACGCAGAACCCAAAACTTCGGGCTACAACCAGCAACCGGGCTACGGACAACAGCCGGGGTACGGTCAACAGCCGGGGTACGGACAACAGCCGGGGTACGGACAACAACCGGGGTACGGACAGCAACCGGGGTACGGACAACAGCCGATCGCCCAGCCGCCTCCAACTCCCGCGCCCGCGCCCGGCGCACAGCCTGCGCCGCAACCTGGCGCGCAACCTGGCGCGCAACCTGGCTCGGCGCCCGGAGGCTTCCCTCCGATACCTGGGTTTCCAATGCCCGGAGCGAGTGGCGGAGGCGGCAACCAAGGTGGATCCCAAGGTGGGTCCGCCCAAGCCATCGATCCGGCCTTTGGTGCCGCAGCTCAGCCCATCTTGAATCAGATGGCTGCGAGCGAAGCGCCAGGTGCACGGGCGGTGGGTTCGGCGATGGTCGGTAACTTCCAACAAGGCCAAACCTTGGAAGCCGAAATCCAGCTGCAGGCAGGCAAGTGTTACACCGTGGTGGCTGCCGGGCTGCCAGCAATCAGTGAAGTGAACGTGCGCTTGGTCGCCGTCTCGCCGATCCCTGGTGCGGCGATGGTCTTGGCCAGCGATCAAACCTCCGGCACGCAAGCCGTGCTCGGCAAAGCCCCGAACTGCTACAGGAACCAGGCGCCCTTCGCGATTCCCGCGAAAGTCGTGGTGGAAGCGGCCGGAGGCCAGGGCGTGATCGCGTCTCAGATTTACGAGAAGTAGCGCACAGGCGTGAACCAGCGCGGCGCGATGCGAAACAGTGCGTGCGGCGCCGCGCGAAACAGTGCGTGCGGCGCGGCGCGAAACAGCGCCTGCGGCGCGGCGCGAAACAGTGCGTGCGGCGCGAAACAGCGCCTGCGGCGCGGCGCGAAACAGTGCGTGCGGCGCGAAACAGCGCGGCGAGACCTATCGCGACAATTTGCTCACATCCGTGAGCATTTCGGCGGGATGCCCGCCCATGTCCGGAAAATGTTCACTTTGGTGAGCATTTCCCGGACATAGCTCACCCGCGCACCCCCGCGCAGAGCCGCACGCGCCGCCGTTTCCGTTTTTGCTGGGTGGGTTCGGGTCGCATCCCTGGCGCGCACCGGGCCACTACTCTCGTGTTGGGCCTCGCACCACAGAGCGGCTTCCGACGGCGTGAGCGCACAGCACATCACGCGGGCGCGTGGTTCCGGAAGCTACGCCTCGTTCTCACTCGCGGTTGAACACGACGGACTTGGACTGCCACGTTCCGACCAAGGAAACGCCGTCGAACTGAAGCCGAAATGGGTCGTTGCCTTTGCGAGCCGCAGTGCAACCCGCTGACGTGCACTCGCATACGTTTGCCGTGCTGCAGAGCGTGACTTGGGCGCAGGGGTACTCGACACTTGCTTCGCCGTGTTGCAGGTAGCAGCGTCCGGAAACCATCGTGACCGGCAGGTTGGGCAAGCACCCACAAAGGCTCGCGTTGCCCCAACTGAAAGAGGTCTGAAGCGCGCACCAGTCTCTCCAAGGTTCGAATAGCAGCGTGTCGAACTCGACGAAGGGCGGATTCAGGACCGTCTCGACCAAGGAATAGCTGGCGCCTCGGATCGGCCCCCAGCTGGACGGGTTGCCCCCCTGACCCGTCTGGTAGTGCGCACTCGAGGGAGGAAACGCAGCGCTGGGATCCTGAGGCACCGGCAAGGGCGGGCCGGCGCCGTAGCTCACGCTGCCGCAGAGTTCTCCAGCTGCGCCGATGCCCTCGATGCTGAGGGTCAAGGTCTCGACTTGAGGGTGCGCGACAACTTCTGCGACCCAGGTTCCAACCAACGGAGAGTCGGTGCTGACAACACAGTCCGCGGGATCGACCCAAGTTGCGGGCGCCGAGGGAGCGTACTCGCAGGCCGAGCTTGCGTTGCCGCCACCTCCGCCACTTCCCGTGATGGGCGCGTTTGCCCCATCCGAGCCAACGTCCAGGGTCTGTCCGCCGCAGCAGAGAATCGAGAATCCAACTAGGCCATAGCGCAGTGACGAATGCATCGGTCGCGTTCCTTTCTGTCCGTCATTGGCTTGGCGGTACGGAGTCGATTCCGTCACGGGATTTCACCACCCGGGTCGTTGGCTCCGCCGCCTTGACGCTGTGGCGTACGGACGGCGCATGCAGACTACCGGGGTAGCGCGCTTCGAAATCTTGGAGCAGGCGGGACGCCTGTGCGTGCTTGCCAAGGGCAGCCGTTGCCTTGATCCGCAATGCCTCACGCTCCTGAGCGAGCACGCCCTGCGGATGGCGCGCGCGATGGGTGTCCAACGCGACCATGGCCGCCGCCGCGCTGCCACTGGTGAGGGCGCGCCGTGCGGAGTCGAGCAGCCGTTGCTCGTCCTCCAGGCTTGCACGGGGAGTTGGAGCTGGCCGGTCGAGTCGCGCAGTGGGTGGGCCCGCGGGAAGCAGCGGGAGAGACTCCACGCTGATCGGGGCGAGCGAATTCGGCTCCGGTTTCGCCGGCCGGTCCAGTGCGGGGGCTTCGGACGCCGCAGGAGCCGTGGAGGGTGCTGTCGACTTCGTTAGTACCGCCGGCTCCGACGTTTGCGAAATCGAGAGGGCCACCAGAGTTGCACCCACGCCGACCAACCCGATGAACAGCTTCGTGGCGAGACCGACGCCGGCGCCTGTCGAGGCCGCAGCGGGCGCGGCAATCGGCGTGCTCCCTGCCGCGGAGTCCGCAGCGCGCTGCAGCTGCGCGGCACCCTCCTTGGCGGCGTGCTCGCCCTGCGTGATGGACGCTGGGCCGCCGAAATCCACCAAGGTCGTTGCGAGCCTTTCTTGGACGCGGCCTCGCGCGCTGTCGCTGGGAGGGGGATCCCGGCGCAAAGCGTCGATCGCCCATTCGAATTCCTTCGACTCCGGCGTCTTCATGGTGAGCTCCTGCGTAGTTCGGCCCGCTTCAACGCTGCCGCGAACCGAGTTCTCGCCAGACGAAGTCGTGAGTACGCGGTGTTGAGCGGGATCTCGAGCGCGAGTGAGACCTCGGGCATCGAGTATCCGTCGATCTCATGGAGGATGAACACGGCGCGCTTCTCCAAGTCGAGGGTGTCGAGAGCGGCTTGGGCGAGGGCCAAAGCCTCGCCCTGTATGACTCGCTCGAGCGCCGTGGGATCATCCGATGCAACTTGATTGTCGAGCCCCACGACTTCGTGCCGTGCCCGGGCGCGCCGCCGGTGAGCGGAGGCAACCCGCAACGCAAAAGCAAACAGCCAAGGTCGTGCAGGTCGGTTGGGGTCGAGTTGGTCCAAGCGACGATGGACAGCAAGGAAGACGTCGTGGGCAAGATCCTCCAGATCGGACTCCGCGACACCGAGCCTGCGCAGGGCACGCCAAACGTAGTCGAAATGCCGCTCATAGACCTCGGCGAAGGCCGCTGGAACCGGATCTTGAGCCATCTTTTCGGGAAGAGGCAGGTCATGGGCAGCAGCATCACGAGCATGCACCCCCCGATATTGTTGACAGGCCGCCTGATCCGTCACGAAAAGCGACACGAGGGGCCGCTTCACGGCAGCGCAACTCGGGCGGTCACGCCAGTCGTCGTCGACCACGCCGGTGTCGTCCACACGACTCGGTCGTCGATCGCCGCCTGCAGCGGACGGAGGGTATGCAGAAGTTGGACGCTCGGCCCAAGCACCCAACCCGCCGTTGCGGGTACGTCGAAGCCCAGCCTCCCACCGGCCGCGGCGTAGGTGCCCGAAGATGTATGCGGGCGCGCGATTCCGTCTGACGAGAGTGTCATACGTCCGAGCAATGCAACTGCGCATACCCTCAACGGGTCCACGTGCCAGCAGGGCTCTAGCTCAGCGGCTGCGAGGAACGCCGTCACTCGCGCGTTCGGTTGAGCGTCCACCGTGGAGGACGCGGGCGCGTCTGCACGCACGCTTGCGCCAAGCGACCAGTTCCAGCTTCGCATCCGTGCGGACAGGGTGCCTCCCCATGCAAGAGCAGGAGCGCTCCCTGCCGCGGCGTGCACGCCTGCACCGATATGGAACGTGAAGTCTCGCTGCGTGGCCCGGCGAGGGTCGGTGCCGTGATCTCGCTGTGGCTCGGGGCTCAGCGTTGCCCTCGACGTGTCGGACGGCGGCTGGGCGTTCCGCGTGGCACTCGAGGTGTCGGACGGCCGCTCGGGTCGAGCCTCTTGCGGACTCGGGAGCGTCTGGGCGACTTCGGAAGACGGCGACGCTTCGGGCTCGAGGGCGATGCTGAGTGCAAGCGCCATCGCGGCTACGATCTCTGAACATTCGGTGTCGCCGAAGAGAAACTCGCGCGTCGTAGTCGCGCCATCGTGGGAGTGCAGTGAGATCCGCCCAAGCAGACCCCGCTCGGAGCGCAGGATCGTGACGCGAACCACATGGTCGCTCGCCGGATCGAAGGGCTCGAACCCAACGCGCTCGACAACCGCTGCCCTCAACTCAGGCGCGTCGGGGCAACCCCGAACGCCGGGTTCCACGTGGTACTCGAGGCGCGTAGGCGGGCGCGCGTGGGCCTGGCTCACGAGCAGCAGCCCGCCTGTCAGCATGAGGGCCCGTGCGACCGCCGCCACGTACAAGGCATAGCATGCTTGTATTGGTTGAAGCTGTCGAGCAGGCGGCCCTTTCCGCGTGTGGCAGCGGCCGTTTGCGTGTTGTTTCACTTCGCTTGCCCGAGTACCGCGGCTCGCGCAACTTCCGAACGCGATTCTTGACGGGCCCGCGCGACCCACGCAACGGTTGTAAGTGCCTGAACGGCGAGTGCCGCCTATGATTCGGCCATGAAGAAGCGACGCAACTCCTGTTCGATTCTCTCGCCTGCCGCGCTCTGCGGCGGCCTCGCGCTCCTGGCGCCCGTATTGGCTTTGGCTCCGGCCTGCGGAGGTTCGTCAAACAGCAGTGGCACCGGGGGCGGCGCGGGCAGTGGCACCGGGGGCGCGGCGGGCACCGCGACGTTCGCGGCATCGGGCACGGTGGAGCCGCCCGCGGCTGCGGGGCCAATCGCAGTAGCCTGGACAGTGAGCAGCGGCAGTCCGGACTACAGCTACATCTTCGGCACGAGCTCGTCTGACGGGGCTAAGTTTTCGGTCGACCTCATCAGTGACCCACCTGCTGAGGCGATTAACAGCTGGGGCGGCGCGATAGGAGTCGTAGTGCTCTTCAAGAGTGGTGCGACGGTGCCAACTGGCAAGTTCACTTGGAACAGCGCACTCAAGCAGTCCGTGCTTGGAGTTTCCGGGCAGTACGCCGTTGTCTACAAGGCGCCGAACGCAAGTGGCATCGGTTGGCTCGACCAGTTCCCGGCGGGCTACGCCTGCGGCAAATGCGTGGACGCTGTGCCGGGCGAGACCTTCGACACCTTCGTCGCCTCCGATTGCTCCAAGCTGGTGGTCGGGCCGATCGACACGGTGCCGGTCTGCAATTGGACCTAGCTCACGACCGCTCGGAGGCCAACCCTTAAGCAGCTCGGCCCAGTCGTCCGGACGCGACTCCGACGAAGTCCGGATACGCTGTGCCCCTGGAGCGCTGATGCGTTCATGCGCCCCCAAACCCCGGGCAGTTTCGTCGTTTGAGAAACGCTCGGGCCAGCGTCGTTGATTTTCGAGTGGCACAGGCTTTGCTCACCGGGCGGAGCACGTAGCGGCGTCCGCTGCTCATAGAGTGAAGGTGTCTCAATGAAAACTCTTGCGCGTGTCGCGTACCTAGCTGCGACCTTGAGTGTTGCCCTAGTGACTTCCGCTTGCGGCTCGTCAGCCACCGACTTCGACAGCCCGGCCGGCGAAGATGAAGACGATGAGGCCTGGGGCGAGCCGCCTCTCGGCAATATCGGCAAGGCCGACGGCACTTGGGAGGCAACGCTCGCGGCTCGCAAGGAGTTCGCGGCGAAGTTCAAGCTGCCAACGCTGACCGACGCCGAACAACAGGAGGTGCTGGCGCGCTACTCGAACATCGACGTGGATCGCGAAGCGCCCCGCGACCTGCTGGAAGACGCGCTGCTCTACTACGACTTCAACTGGGAGCTTCTGGAGAACCCTGACTACCTCACGCTCATAGACTTCTCCAAGCATTCTTCCAAACGGCGTCTCTACGTCGTGGACATGCAAACGGGGGAGTTGGAGCGAAGCGTCGTGGCACACGGGTCGGGGAGCGACCCGGACAACGACGGCGTCCCTACACAATTCAGCAACGTGAATAACTCTCACAAGTCTTCACTGGGCTTCTACGTTGCCGCTGAAACCTACCACGGCAAGTGGGGACTCTCGCTCCGGCTGGATGGCCTCTCTGAGACGAACTCCGACGCTCGGCCGCGCGCGATCGTCATGCACGGCGCGAGCTATGTGGTGGACGGAAAGGCCAAACAGGGGCGCTCGTGGGGTTGCCCTGCGATCCCCATGTCAAGCAGAGACGCGCTCGTCGCGAAGCTGAAAGCGGGCAGCTTGATGTATGCGGAGCGGTCAGCGGAGTAGACGGCGTCTTGGTACCCTGCGTCGCTCGGCCAGCTTTGACCGACGACGGCCGACACCAGGGGACTCTTTGTTGTAACCTGAGCGCGATGCAGCACGCGACGATCCTTGTCCTGCTCGGGGCGAGCGCAGTTGCCTGCGGCGGCGGCACTCCTGGCTACGATGCGAACGACCCGACGAAGCTCACCTGCGGGTGCCACGACGGTGGGGCATGCTACGCGGCAGCAGCTGCAACTGCTGAGCGTCTAGGCGAAACCGGTGAAAGCGCGGAGGAGCTCCTCTCATTGTCTCAGTGCGCCTGTTTTCAGGGAAGCAGGGCCGGATGCAACACGCTGGCGCACTACGCCAAGGACTGGGTCGCGGCTTGCGAGGGCGGAAAAGACGTCGCGCGTTCGTGCGCGATCGCGGGCTTCGTCCACACGCACGCCGTCACGGTGCCGCAGATGAGCGGAAAGTCGTGGCGGCGTGACGCAACGCTTGCGCGCTCCGCGTTCACGCGTGCATGCGACGCTGGCTCTCAAATTGCGTGCAAGCACAAGTGAGCTCCGGTCGGTGCCGCGCTCCCCCTCTGGGTCAAAGCACAGTAGTGCTGCCGCAATCGCTATCATCCCGCCGGCGCCGGATCGGAACCACCTTGAGCGATCCACCTTTAGAGGACGGCGCATCCCTGCTGAAAAGCAGAGGCGGGAGCGGTGTGGCGAACAACCGCATCACGGCGGGCATCGTCGCGGCAGCGTGCGTTGCGACCGCGTTCGGAGGCTGCTCTCGGAGCGGGACCGAGCGTCCGGCGAACGCCGAACCCGCGCTGCCATTGTCCGCAAGTCCACCGACGGCCATCGAGCGCCCGGCGCCTGCCGGATCGGCGCGCTCCACCGATGCAGGGGCGCCGCCGGTCGCGGTCGCGTCGTCGACACCCGCGCCGCCCGCGCCGCTGACGATGGAGAAGCTGGCCATCACCGACGTGAAAGACCCCGCGTATTTCTACCGTCCGACGCGCGCCGACACCGCGCCGCAACCGCTCGTGGTGTACCTGCATGGCGCATGCGCCTATCCCGATTGGGAGTGCCCCTTCTTCACGGGCGCGTCGCCCGCGGCATGGCTGCTCTGCCCGCCAGCCGCTGCGCCGTGTCAGGGCGGAGGCGTGATGTGGGCGGGGTCCACGGAAAGTTTGGCCAGCGCGGTCGAACGTGGCGTCGTCGCGCTCGATCCGAAGGCGCGCGGCGTCGATCTCGAGCGGCGCGCCATCATCGGCTTCTCCCTTGGCGGGCCCGCGGCGCTGCGCATCGCGCTACACGAACCGGGCCGCTGGCAGCGGCTGATGGTGGTCAATGCCAACGTGATCCCGAGCCCCGCCCAGCTGAGGAAGGCGGGCATCGACCGGGTGGCGTTGGTCGCCGGGCAGCACGACCCGGTGGCTCCCAAGCTCCGCCGCGGCGCAAAGTGGCTTTCTAACAAGCACGTCGACGTTCGCTACTTCGTCATCGCCGAAATGGGGCACTACTACGATTCGCGCAGCACCGAGCGCTTCAACGCGCCGCTGGCTTGGCTGATGGCGGATTGGCAGCCCAGGGCCGCGCCTCCGAACCCGAAACCGCGAGCGAAGTGATGCCCACGCGCGGAATCGCTTGATTCGAGATCTCGGCTCACCCCCCGGCTGCGATTCTTGCGGAGAGCTGTTCCGCCTTGGCACTGGCTCCCCAGGCTGCATAACCCGCCCGGGCGGCTCTAAGACGTGCTTTGACTCGATTGGGATCGTCGTAGCAACGTGCGGCGAGCTCGTTTGCCAGTGCGACGTCGTTGACCCACGAGCCTTCCTGCGCTTGCTCGATGGCTCGGTCGAAGGCGGCTACGGCCGCGTCCTTGCTTCCGTCGATGCGCGCGAGCTCGGCCTCCACCAGGGTCACCCGGTGAGCGAAGTTGATGGGGGTGTGGCCTGCGAGTCGGCGGAGCGCCGCGAGACATTCGTCGGTGCTGGCACGCAGCCTGTCGCGCTGGCTCTGATCCGCTACCTTGCCGTAGGCGGCGCATGCGGCCAGGGCGGTGAACTGAAGGCGTATCGGCAGATGCCAAATGGAGGGCACGGCGTCACTGTAACTCTTCGCTAAGTCGAATCGCTCGAATGCCTCGAGCGGATCGCCGAAGAGGAATAGCGTAAGGCCCTTCAGGTGGTGCATGAGGTACGCACCGCTACGTGATCCGGTGGCGACTGCCTCCGCGAGGTGGGCTTCCTCGTCGAAGCTATCGTCATCAAGGGAACGCGGGTCGGCAAGGCGTCCGGTCAACCCTTTGAGCACCTGTTCACAAGGAACGTGCACGTGATAGGCGTTGACCTGACCCAGCGACTGCATCTGCTCACCGAGAAAGAGCGCCTTGTCGAGCAGCGGTTCCAACGGGCGGCCCGCATACATGCTGTTGTGGACGTAGCCGTGGGCCGCGTAGGAGGCGTACTCGTAGTCGCCGGTGCGGCAGCCGATCTGAAACACCTCCAGCAGCGAGTCGAGAACGCTGGATAGCGGCACCATCCAGCAACACACCAGGTTGTTGAGAATATGCCGCGTCGCCGCTTCGAGACGGCGGTCAGGCCAACGCTCAAGTAGCTCGAGGGCAAGCTGGCCCCAGGCGTGAGATGTCGGAAACAACTCCACTGTGTTGAGAACGATCCCAAACAGCGATAGGGCGTAGGGCGTCGCGGCCGATGCTCCGCGATCGATCGAGGCGGTAACGAGATCGCACGCCATAAGCGGCAGGAGCATCGGCCGGCCAAAGTAGGCCACTGGGCTCAGTCGCACTTGAATGCGCGTGGCGGCCGCAACTCTCGGGTCGTCGAGATCCGGAAGCCCTCGCACTCCGTCCGGACCGACTTCAGTCAGCCGCGCAAGGGTGCGTTGAACCGCTTCACCCACCTCTTTCTCCTGGGGATCCTGGGGAAGCTCGACGCCAAGCATTCGCAATACCGAGAGCCCAGTGTCGATCGCGTCGGAAAACCGCTGTCGCCCGGCGAAGGCGTCAATCTCGGCCTCCCAGGCCACGAGCTGATCCATGACGCTGCGGCTATTCGCCTTCACTTCTGCCGAGCGTCGCTCCAGGGCAGACCAGTTTGCACTCAGGTAGGCTGCTTCGACAGCTCCGGCGTGCAGCCGCAGTGCGAGATCATACTCATTCGCCCAGGCGTCATCCGCAAGCAGAGCGATGCCAGCCTCGAAGCAGTTGAATGCCAGTGGGAAGGCAGCGGCGTCCTGGGCTAGCTCCCCCGCGTCGGCATGCATCGTGGCCGCCGCACGCCTTTCGGCGGGGTCGTCCAACAACGACGCAGCGGCGCCCAAATGCCTTACCGCGTCAAATAGCCAGCCGGAACTCTTGTGTCGTTTGGCCAGCGCGCGCCCGAGCTTCAGGTGGTAACCCAGCGTCTCGTCGCGTGATAGCGAACCCAGCACGGATTCGCGAATCCGATCATGATAGGTCGAGACAGTGTCGTCCGCGCCCGCGCCCAGCCAGGTGACCAGCGATGCGTGGCGAAGCGCAAGCAGTGGTTTCAGTGAACCCGCATCGAGTTGTGCAGCTTCGAACACAACAGATTGAGGTAGCGGACTGCTGGCGACGGCGCTCAGTTCGACGAGTCGCCTCTGATCCGGAGGCAGACCGCCGATGCGAGAGAGAATCGCTTGATCCAGGCTAATGTCCTCGACATCGCCGAGTTGCTCTCGTTCACCCATGTAGTGGCTGAGCTCTTCGATGAAAAACGGCACGCCGTGCGCCTCTTTGGCGACGAAGGCGATGAGCTCTTCACTTGCGCCCGTCCCAAGGACCTCTCGAGCCAGCTGCCGCGCATCAGTCGGGCCTAGGCCATCGAGGGGCAAGCGGATGAAGTCTCCGCTGGCTTCGAGGCTGCTGCACAGCTCAAGGTATGGCGCGAGACTGGGGTTCGCGGCGACCTCGCGCGGCCGGCACAGAATGACCACGAGCAGTGGGGTGTCCCCTGCGGCCCGCAGGAGCTCCGCCAAGAGCTCGGCGCTGTCCGCGTCTGCCCACTGCAGATCGTCGATTGCAAGCACCATCGGACGGTCGCGCCTCAACGCCCCGAGCAGCTCCGCCAGCGCCGTCCGGCCGCGCCGCCTGAGCTGGACCGCGCCCCCCGCCAAGTGAAGAGCCGTGTTGCGCTCGGCAATTGCAGGGACGGATGTCAGCGCCGGAAAGACACGCGCGAGCTCGCCGGTCCAAGGCGGCAACAGCGCCTCCACTCGTTCTCGCGGCATGTCTTGAAGCTGCCGTGACAGTTCGTCGATGATGCGATCGAAGCCCTTGTATGGAACGCTCTCGCGCTCGTAGCAGCGGCCGCGCAAGACCAGAGCGGAATCCACGTCTGCCACCACCCGGAGAAAGCTGGTGACCAGAGCCGATTTGCCGATTCCCGACGGGCCTTCGGTAGCCACGACGGTGAGCCTCCCCGCCCGCGCACGCCCATAGGCACGCTCCAACGTGCTCAGCTCTTCGTCCCGACCGACAAAGAGCGAAGGTTTGGGGCGCTCGAAGGATGCTGGCAATTCGCCTGCTCCGGCAAACGCCCGAAGCAAGTCGGCTTGATCCGGACGACTCTCGACTTCTGGCTGCATCAGCGCGATGCAGAGATCGCTTAGATCCGAAGGGAGCTCCGGAAGCAGCGCCTGGGGGGACGGCGGCAGATGGAGCAGCTTCCGTTGGTACAGCCCGATCCAGCTCTTCGCAACGAACGGACGGCAACCAGTGAGCACACGGTAGAGGGTGGCTCCGACCGCATACCAATCGGCCTGAGGTTTGGCTGGCTCGCCACGCAGCTGTTCCGGCGGCATGTAGCCGGGAGTCCCGCCGCTGGCGACGGCCAACTCGCGGCCGTCGTCGATGGGCTGAGTCAGCCCGAAATCGACCAGCGCGACCCGTCCGTCGCCGCGCACTAGGATATTGGAGGGTTTGATGTCGCTGTGGCGCAATCCCGCAGTGTGCAAGGCTGCCACCCCGCTGACGATTTCGCCGAAGACCCGACGGATCTCTGTCATGTCTCGCTCAGGCAGGCTGGGCGTCGCAGCAGGGTCGGGGCTGGTGGGCAAGCCCGTGTCGTCCCGCTCTGGGTCGTTCGCGAGCGAATCGTCGTGAAGCGAATCGCCAATGTTCGGATCCGTCAGGCGCAACTGACCACTCAGCAGGTCGGGAGCCTGGTGCGTGTTCTGGGTGGCGTCCGCATGCGTATCGTCGGCCTTGCCGCCTGACTCCGGCGCAGCCGCGAAATCCCTCGTCGTCCTTGTGACTGCAAGGGAGACGGGCAGATCCATCTTCGGGTCGCTGGATGCGTTCTTGCGCGCCCATTCGACCAGCGTCACCCCCTCCACGTACTCCATGGTGAAGAACCAAATCCCTCGATCAGACGCAAGTTCAAAGACCGGTACGAGATTGTCGTGTGAAAGGTCTGCGACGGTCCGAAACTCTCGTTTGAGATCGACGGCTCGCTTGGCGTCGACGACGCTCAGGGTCTTCAGCGCGACTTTTGTGCCACGCTCCGCATCGACTGCCTGATAGACGGTGCCCATGCCTCCCCTTCCGAGACGTCCGACCACATCGTAGCGGCCGAGCCTTACCGGACGTGCCTCCGTCGCCTCGGCGAGGAGCTTGAGCGCGGCTTCAGGGGCAGCTTCATTCACGCGATTCGTTCCAGCTGAGGCGGGCCACGGTCTGCGGATCCAATGATCACGTGCTGCGAGAAACGATTTGTTTGCGTTCTGGCAAGCGCGATTTTTTTGACACGCCGCATCGGCCTCAGCGGGGTAGCCTAGTGGCCTTAGACGGCTTTTGTCTAATCGCAATTACAGCTGGCCTGCTCCACTCGGCGGCGGGCGTCGCGCAGCTGAGTGCGAGCCCAAACGCATTTCTCGTGGGCATCCCCGACCAGCGAACAGATGCCGTTGGCACTTCTCTCCATTGACACGAGTGCCCGACACGCGATCTTGCAGCGCTCCCGCGCCGAGAGCTTGCGTGGTTCTTCTGACCGCTCCGCCCCGGACGCAGGCGAGGCCCGGGGCTCAGGCTGGGGCGCGTCTACCGTCTCCTTCTCGAGAGCCGCGCCGACGGTCGCCCCGTCGCCGTCGTCGCCGGGCAGAGGAGTCGTTTGGTGCCGCTTGCGTTCCAAACGCGCAAACTCTGCTTCGAGCTCTGCGGCTTTCTGCTCCAGATCGGAACTCAGGGCATCGCGCTCGGGGGCGTCCGCGCCGGCGCCCGAGCCCCCGCCGCACGAGACGGCCAACCCGAGCAGCAGCAACACGCCGATCCGGTGCCAAATCAACTTGTGCAAGGCCGCCACGTTCCCCAAAATCATCTAGCTGCGCGCCGAGAGCGGCGCAAGCCCTCGCGGACCGACGGCGTCGCGGAATCTTTTTCAGACCGGAGCGCGCGCTGGAACGTACCTCTGCGCTGGATGGACGCCCGAGTTGCGGCTTGCCCGCGGCGTGCACCAGAACCGCAAGCGCAAAACCGAGGGAATCATGATGTCGACGACACGAACGATTAGTCCACTCGCCTGGATTTGCCTGGGAACATGGCTGCTGACGGCGGCGGGCTGCGCCCATGGAAAGGCGACCGCAAAGCTTGCGCCGACGGGGGACCAGGCCAACGCGGCTTTGGGCGAGAGCGATCCATCGCTCCCGCATGCGAGTTTGGTCACCCTGGAGGACGACCCCAATGCGGTGCCTGTCTCCTCCAAGATTCGGAAAGTGACCGTGTACTCGGACCGCGCCTTGGTATCGCGGGAAGCAACGATCAAAGTCACCACGACGCCAACCGTGTTTGCGTTCAAGCACCTGCCTGGTTGGGTGGACGACGGATCCGTGCGCGCGGCCACGACCGCCGGTCGCATCATCGACGTGCGCGTGGGCCGAAGCTACCTCGCCCAGGCGACGGAGAAGAGCTACCGCAAGGCGGAGGAGCACGCCCGCGCTCTGGCCGAACGACTCGTTGCTCTCGACGATGAGCTTGCCGTGCTCGACGCTCAGACCAAGCAGGTCGAAGACATCAAGGCGTTCTCCCTCGACAAGCTCAACAAAGACGTGGTCACCGGCAGCGTCACGTTGCCCAGCAGCGTGACCATCCCCGGCAGCGTGGGCGTCACCACCTACGCAGCGGTGGTGGACTTCATCGCGAGCAAGATGCGTGAGATCGCCAAAGGCCGTCGCGCCGTCTCGGCCGAGCGCAAGAAGCTCGCGCCAAAAGTCGAAGCCAGCAATCGGCGGCTCGACGACTTACGCGGTTTGACTCAACTCGAAGAAACGAAGGTCTTCGTGACCGTGCAGGGCGCCTCCCCGGGCGCAGGTCAGCTCCAGCTCAGCTATCTACTGCCCGGAGCGACCTGGGAAGCCTCCCACGAGCTGCGCGCCTCGGGCAGCGATGCCAAGTCCGCCGAGGTCACGTCCTTTGCGGTCGTCACCCAGGCAAGCGGGGAGGATTGGGACAACGCGGAACTCACGTTCTCGACGCAGTCGTCTACGGCGACCGTTCGCATTCCAGAACTCGAGGCGCTGACTCTCGGTGACAGCCCCGCGACGACTCAGAGCATGGAGCGGCGGTCTGCATCATTCCGGCGGGCAGAGACGGCTTTCCAGGGACAGAATCGTTTGTGGAACAAGCGCGTGCAGCGCTCCGTCGGCAGCAGTCACTTCGAAAAGACCTACAAGACGAATTTCGAGTATCTGCAGGTGATCCAGAGCAAGACCGTGCAGCTGTTCCAGAGCCTGCAGCAGCGCGGGACAACGTCGCAGTTCAAGGCCATGAGTACAACCAAAGTGCGGGCCGACGGCCGCTCGGTGCGGGTGCCCCTGGGGCGGGCCACACTGAAAGCCAAGAAAGCCGTCGTCGCTGCTCCCGAGCAGTCACTGAACGCTGCGCAAACTCTTGAGATGCTCAACAGCAGTGGGCAGTCGCTATTGCCCGGAACCGTGGCGCTGTATCAAGCGGGTGCGTTCCTCGGCATGACGAACCTGGACTTCGTCGCAGAGGGCGAGCAATTCGCCGTGTTTCTCAGTGTGGCCGACCAACTCAAGCTCTCGCGCGTGCTCGACAAGAAGCGCAGCGCGCTGGTGCGAAAACAGCGCACGCAAATGCAACTGGCCTTCGTCGTCACGGTCGAGAATCTGTCAGCCAAGACCATGTCCCTCAATCTAGCGGATCGCATTCCCGTATCCGAAGACAAGGACATCGTGATCAGCGGCGTCAAGATCAGCCCGGGGGTGAAGCCCGATTCCAAGGGCATCCTGCGCTGGCCGCTGACCCTGCAGCCCAAAGAGAAGCGCAAGTTCGAAATCCAATACCAGATCGAATACCCGCCGACCCTTGTGCTGGAAGCGAAGCGCAGTGGGGCGGCCGACGCCAGCCCGGCCGCGGCACCTCCAGGCATGCCATCCGCCCCTGCGCCGCGAAGACCCTACGATCTCAAGAAGGACATCATACAGCTCGAAAACGCCTTCTAGAACACCGGGTGCATCACCGCGACCGGTCGCTTGTGAGAAGCGGGTCCTTCGCCAGTGGCGCGCCTTAGTTTCCGAACAGCCGCCCCAACAGTCCGCGCTTCTCGGAAAGGCACTCCAACTTCCCAGCGGAGCAGCGAAACAGCACAGGCGAAAGCGCGTGAGGATACTCCTCGAAGTCTTGCGCGGCGAAGCGCGAAAGGGCATCACGATTCTCTTCCGCGCTCGCGATGGCGATGTCGCGGGACGGCATGGCGACCAAAAACGTCGCTCCAAGCTTCGGGTGAAGTGCGGCGTGATACTCCGGCAACAGGACCTGCGCTGTCGCAAAAGTGAAAAACTCTGTCAGGACGCAATCGACGCCGTCGCGGTTCGCCGGCTTTAGCTCCAGTGGATAACGCGCACTGAGGTTGCACAGGGCTTTCTCATGCACGGCGACGGCGTCCACTCCCCATTTCTCCAGCAGCTCGACCGTGACTCGCGCCATGGCCGGCCCGAAATCGACCGCGTAAGCAATTTGCAGGTCGCGATTGAGGTCGCGCAATACGCGACTGTGATCGGAATCTCCTCCTCGACTGACGATCAAGGGGAACAGGAGCTCACGTGCCTGCGCGTAGTCTGCCAAGACGGCTTCTGAGCGTTGCACCGCGGAGAACGTGCGAACGCACTGTTCGACCTGGTCGTCTCGGGAGTCCGGCGAAAGCTGTATCGCGCGATAGATGTTGGCGAGGCTGAGTACACCCAGATCTTCGACGGCGAGCCCGAACCCCTCGCGGCGCACGTTCTTGTCCGGAAACGCTCGCTTGAGTCCAATTTCGACATCCAGGACAAGGGCGGCCGCGTCTGCTGGCAAGTCCGGATCTGGACGCGCCGACGCGATAATCCGGTCAACGATCACCCGCTCGTCGTCCATCGCAGTCGGATCGGCAAAGTACGTAACCATCAACATCACGTTTCGGCGCGCAATGCTCCAGCTTCGCCCCGCCATCTCAGCGCTTTGCTCGAGTTCTTGCTCGCTGCACGTGACGCCTTCGCCCAAATCGACTTCGCTGCCGAATATCGACCAGGTGAAGGCGCTGCCGGCGGGACTGACAAGTTGCAACGACTCCTCATTGAGCAACGTCCAGCTCTCCGGATACGAAAAGGAGAGCGGTGCCCCCGGCTCGTTAAATTCGATCCAGCGCATGCCTTCCGAAGTAGCCCAGGCTTTCTGGCTCATCAAGTCGCTGCTGTCGCGCCTTGCACCCTAAGAGCGCCCTGGTAACCTGCCGCGCGTGCTCCCCTTCCGCGCACGAGCTGTTGTGTTGCGTGCGAGCCAGTGGAGCGTCCTGCGGGCTTCTCGCGAGTTGCCGCGCAGTATCCACATCCTGCTCTTGGGGACGTTCGTCAATCGTGCGGGAGCATTCGTCCTACCCTTCTTGGCGCTGTACGTGAGCGTGCGGCTCGGACTGGGGCCACGCATTGGCAGCCTGGCGCTGGGCGCATATGGCATCGGTTCGCTCGTGGGCTCTTTGGTCGGCGGTCAGTTGGCCGATCGCTACGGCCGCCGCACGGTCATGGTTGGCTCCTTGCTCGGTTCGGCGTTGTGTCTTTTGGCGCTTTCCCGCGCGCAGGCTGTAGCCGGTGTTCTCGCCGCGTCCTTCGGCCTTTCACTAATAAGCGACATGTACCGTCCAGCGGGCCAAGCCTTTATCGCGGACGTGGTTCCAGCGGCGCAGCGGATGCACGCTTTTGCGCTCAACTATATTGCCATCAATCTCGGATTTGCGTTCGCACCGTTTGTCGGAGGCATCCTCGCAGAGCGTTCGTTTGCGCTGTTGTTCTATGTTGACGCCTTTACCAGTGCGTTCTTTGGTTTGCTCATCGCTTTCACGCTTCCCGAGAGCCTTGCCCCGCCTACTGAGTCACAGCGTGCTGCGCCGCGCGAAAGTTTGCTGCGCGCATGGGGCCGCATCTTTCGTCATCGCGTGTTCATGCTTTTCTGTCTGGCGCTTTTCTTGGTCTCGCTGTGCTTTGCTCAGGCCTTTGCCACGCTGCCCATCAGCATGAATGAACTGGGCATCGGCGAAAAAACCTACGGGCGCATCATGGCCGTCAACGGCGTTATGATCGTCCTCTTGCAACTCCCGATCACGGCCTTTGTGCTTCGCATGTCACGATCGACGGCACTGTGCATGAGCGCGGTCCTGGTCGGCACTGGCTTTGGGCTCAACTCCGTTGCCGGAACCTGGGTCGGACTCGTGGGCACCGTCGCGGTCTGGACCTGTGGCGAAATGATGCAAGCGCCGATGCTTGGCCCGGTGGTTGCCGACCTGGCGCCCGCTCCCATGCGCGCGCGCTACATGGCCTTTTCCGGAGTGGCAGTTTCGCTGGCGGTTGCGGTCGGCTCTATGCTCGGTGGGCATTTCTTTGCGAGCTACGGCCAAGCGCTGTTTTGGCCCGGGGCCGCGATGACGGCGTTTGTGGGCGGTAGCATCTTCTTGGCACTCGGAAAGCGGCTTGCCCCAGCAAGTTGAGCGCTCAGCTCGGGTCCCGCAGACCATGCCATGTGCCGCTGCTGCGGTGGATGAGACAACGCGCCGCTCTGAGCGAGACGGTGGCGGCCTGCGGCAGATCAGCGCTGCTGACGGTCCGCCGATCTATTCGCGACATCAGCGCTGGCCAGAATGAGTTGGCTCCGACAAGCCAGCTAGCCAAAAAAACGGGTACACTGCCCGCGGAGACTAGGCTCATGTGTGACGACGACACCGAAATTGAAAACGAAGCGTATCTAGAGCAACGGCGGCTCAATCGCCGCGAGGTGGGCATGGGCACGGGCGCCGTGGTCGCCGCAATGCTGACAGGCTGTGGCTCGCCGCCCGCGTCGGCCAAGAGCCCCGAGCCGACGCCTGGACCCGCGCCAGCGCCAACCCCCGCAGCAACGACGGCGCCGCCCACGGAAGACGCGTCGTCCACCGAAACGGCGAGTCGCATGGTGACGATCGACACGCCGGACGGCAAAGCGGAAGGGTTCTTCGTAGCGCCGAAGAGTGGGCAGCACCCGGGCGTGCTGCTGTGGCCAGACGTCGCAGGGCTCAGGGATGCATATAAGACGATGGCGACGCGGCTGGCGGCCGCCGGATACGCGGTGCTCGCTGTGAACCAATACTATCGTTCCTCCAAACTGCCGGTCCTCAGCACCTTCGACGAGTGGCGGACTGAAGAAGGCAAAGCGAAGATCGCTCCGATGCGAGCCGCAATCACGGCCGAGGGTGTCAGCAAGGACGGCGCAGCTTTCGTCGCGTGGCTGGATGGACAGAAAGAAGTCGATACAAAAAGGAAGATCGCAACGTCGGGCTACTGCATGGGCGGGCCTTATACTTTCCGCACTGCCGCAGCGGCACCGCAGCGCGTCGGTGCCATCGCGTCTTTCCATGGCGGGGGCCTCGTCACCAAGGAGCCAAGCAGCCCACACACACTTCTTGGAAAGATGAAGGTCGGCGCGCTGATCTGCATTGCCCAAAACGACGACGAGCGAGAGCCCGAAGCCAAGAGCAAGCTGCAGCAAGCAGCCAAAAGCGCCAACGTAGCGGCTGAAATCGAAGTCTACCCGGCCCAGCATGGCTGGTGCACCATCGATTCTCCGGTTTACGACGAAAAACAGGCGGAGCGCGCATGGGCGCGCATGCTCGCTACTTTTGAGCGTCACTTGTAACGGCGACCTCCACCAACCCACGCACGACAGCGATATGCGCGGTTGCGGGAACCGATCCGCAAAGCCCTGGGCGGATCCGCGCTGCAATGGCAGAATAGGGCATGCGCTCCTCATTTTCCTTTCTTCTGATCGCTGTCGTTGTCGGTTGCACGAACGACTTCGAAGAGTTCACGTTCACGGGTGACGGAGCCGACGCCGGCACCGCCGCGAGCGCCGGAAGCGCCGGCACCGGTGGTGCTACGACTGGCGGAACCGGCGGCGTAGCGGGCGCAGCAGCGACGGGCGGAGCACCCGGTGGGGGTGGAGCACCCAGCGGAGGTGGAACTGCCGGCGCCGCGGCAACCGGAGGCGCGAGCGGCACGGGCGGCGCGAGTGGTACCGGCGCGACCGGCGGCACTGGCGGCGCGACCGGCGGCACTGGCGGCGCGACCGGCGGCACTGGCGGCGCGACCGGC
>CALMUT010000075.1 GCA_937872925.1 uncultured Myxococcales bacterium
CCGATTAGCTGCGTGAGAGCAGCACTGGAGCGAGTTAAGAAGCCGGTCGCCAACTCCAGCGGCAGCAGGGTGCCCACCACCATGAAGTTAAAGAAGTCGTGACACGTCGCAGTGGAGAATGCGCGACGGAACTCGTCGGGACGAGACATATGGCCGAGGGCAACCACGCTGTTCGTAACCGTCGTCCCGATGTTCGCGCCCATGATGATGGGGACGGCGTTTTGGATCGGAAGTGCGTGTTCCGGAGCGGCAACCATCGCGACCACCATGGAGGTCGTGACCGAAGAGCTTTGCACCAGTGTGGTGCCCAAGATCCCGATGACCAGTCCGGTGAAGGGGTTCTTGGTTGCGTGGAAGAACTTGTCGAGCAGGTCTTCGCCTAGCCCCTGGAAACCCTGCCCCAGACCGCGAATGCCCACCAAGAATATGAATAGATAGACGAGGACGAGTAGCCCCGAGAGCCACGCACGCGAACTTGGCTGCGCCTCACCGGGAGGTCGCGGCGGGGGGACCGTCTTGGGCTCTCCGCTGTCCATGCTTCATGCTCCGTCCGAGATCCGAACGTATCGGCGCCGCTGTAACACGGATCCAGAGACGCATGGCAGATGTTCCGGGCCGCCCATAACCGCTGGATGTTATTGTCTATTTTGCGACGTTCGCGCGCTATTCGACGGTCACGGTCTTGGCCAGATTCCGCGGTTGATCGACGTCCGTGCCCTTCATGTCTGCCACGTGATACGCGAGTAACTGCAGGGGCAGGACGCTGACCATTGGCACCACAATCTCGGGAACGTCTGGCAGCGTCAAGACGTGCTGGGCGAGGCTAGCCGCTTCTTCGTCGCCTTCAGTGACGACGGCGATGACGATTCCATCCCGGGCAATCACTTCCTGAACGTTGGAGAGCGTCTTCTCGTACTGGCTGTCCCGGGGCAACACGACGACGACGGGCATGTCCGCATCGATCAGAGCGATCGGGCCGTGTTTCATTTCACCGGCAGCGTAACCTTCGGCGTGGGCGTAGGAGATCTCCTTAAGCTTCAGCGCACCTTCCAAAGCGATCGGGAAACCCAACCCACGTCCGAGAAACAGCATGTGCGCACAGTGCTGGAAGCTGCGAGCCACTTCCACGCTCTCTTGTTCCTTAGCGAGGGTCGCTCGCATCGCATTGGGCAACTCAAGGAGCGCTTGCAATACATCCCGCGCTTGCTCCTGAGCCAGGCAGCCCCGTATGCGACCGAGGTGCACCGCAATCAGGAGCAGCGCGACCAACTGCGTCGTGAAGCACTTCGTTGACGCGACTCCGATCTCCGGCCCTGCGTGCGTATACAGCGTGCCGTGAGACGCACGAGGGAGCGCACTATCCAGAACGTTGGCGACGCAAAGCACATGCGCGCCTGCTTCACGTGCGGAGCGCACAGCGGCAAGGGTGTCTGCCGTTTCTCCCGACTGGCTGACAGCGATGACCAAGTCTCGAGGGCCCAGTACTGGCTCGCGGTACCGCACTTCGCTCGCCAGTTCGGCATGGGCGGGTAGGCGCGCTAGCTTCTCTATCCAGTACCGCCCGACCAGAGCCGCATGGTAGCTCGTACCGCATGCGAGCAAGACGACACGATTGATCTCCGCGAGCCCGCCTGGATCCATTCCGAGCTCGGCTTCGATAACGCTTCCATCTTCGATGGAGACCCGCCCGCGGAGAGTGTCCTCCACGGCGCGTGGCTGCTCGAAGATTTCCTTGAGCATGAAGTGTTTGTAGCCACCCTTTTCGGCCTGCGTCGGCGACCAGTTGATGACCTTCGGCTCTCGCTCGACAGACTGCCCGTCAAGGGTCTCGATGCGGTAGCCGCCCGCCGTGAGTTCGGCCATCTCGCCATCTTCCAAGAAGAGCATGCGCTTGGTGTGACCCAGTAGTGCAGGAATGTCGCTCCCGCAGAGCATCTCGCCGTCTCCGACGCCAAGCACCAGCGGGGAGGCGCTCTTAGCGACCACGATGCGATCCGGCATTTCCTTGCAGACCACCGCCAAAGCGTAGGCACCACGGACCCGCGACAGCGCGCTACGCACCGCCAGCATGAGGTTACCTGCGCTGGCCGCGAGCGCGCGATCGACTAGATGCGCGACAATTTCCGTATCCGTATCGCTGGAAAAGCGCACGCCGTCTGCCTCGAGTTCGCGCTTCAGGGCCAAATGATTCTCGATGATGCCGTTGTGCACGACAGCGACGGAGCCCGCGGCGTGGGGATGGGCGTTCGGTTCGCTGGGGCGCCCGTGGGTCGCCCAGCGGGTGTGGCCCAGCCCTGTAGAGCCGTGCAGCTGTTGGGAGCGCAACGCGCGGTCGAGGTTTTCTAGCTTGCCTACTGCCCGCAAGATCTCGATCTGGCTGCCGTCGTGCACGGCCAAGCCCGCCGAGTCGTAGCCGCGGTACTCCAGCTTGCGCAGTCCGTCGATCAAGATCGGAGCGGCTTCCCGAGAACCGACGTATCCAACGATGCCACACATGCTGCTCTCCTATTTCAGGCGCACTTGAGCACCAGGTTTTGCACCGGCCCCCCACAAACGCCAGTTTTTGACCACGGGCTGGCTGGAGTCCGTGGGATTAGCCTAGCCGTTGAGGGCCTCAGCGCCGCCGATGATTTCCATGAGTTCGGTGGTGATCGCGGCCTGACGTGCGCGGTTGTACTGCAGGGTCAACTTGTCGATCATTTCCGACGCGTTCTTCGTTGCGGAGTCCATCGCCGTCATTCGAGCACCGAGCTCTGAAGCCATAGACTCGAAGAGCGCGCGCAGGACGCTGATTTCCACGTACATCGGAACCAGGCGTTCCATGAGCCCTTCCTTGTTCGGCTCGAAGATGAAGTCCTGCTCGAAGCCATCGTTCGCAGCGGTCTCTTCCGCGCTGGGCTCTTCGACTGCCAATGGAAACAGCGGCTCGGTGACCACGCGCTGTGTCATCGCGCTCTTGAACTCGTTGTACACCAGGTAGATCGCGTCCACGTCCGCGGCTACGAACGGCTTCAGCACCGTCTTGGCGACGTTACGTGCTTGGTCCAAGTCCAGTTGCTCCCAGACCTCGGAAAAGACGTGCATGATCGGCGCATTGCGTCGGCGAAAGTAATCTCGGCCCTTGCGCCCGATGATCGCCAGCTGCACGCGATGGCCTTCGGCCTCCCGCTCGCGCCAGTGCTTCTCCGCCGCGCGCAGGATGTTCGTATTGAACGCACCACAAAGCCCGCGGTCGCTGGTGATGACGAGCAGTAGCGTGCTTTTCTCAGGGCGCCGCGCAAGTAGCGGGTGGTCGTCTGCGGCTGCGCCCGCGCCCGCGCCCGCGTCGGCTTGGCGGCGATTGGCCGCAGTCGTGACTTCTCGCAGGACGTCTGACGTTTTCACGGCATAGGGGCGCATCGCCAAGATGCGCTGTTGTGCGCGATTGAGGCGAGCACCCGCCACCATCTTCATGGCGCGGGTGATCTTCTGCGTGTTCTTGACGCTCGTGATGCGTTTTCGAATGGCTTTTAGGTTGGCCATGCTGTGCCGCGCTCAGTCTTTCTTCTTCTTGGAGCTGACGAAGCCCTTGGCGAACTTCTTGAGTGCTTTGTCGAGCTTCTTCTTGATGTCATCCGTGAGCTCGCGCTTCTGCTTGATCTCGTCCCAGAGCTCGGGGTGCTTCTCGTCGATGTACCGGAAGAGCTCGGTTTCGAATTGCTTCAGAGACTCCACGGGCCGTTTGTCCACAAAACCCTGCGTGCCGGCATAGATGACCACCACCTGTTTTTCCACCGGCTGGGGCACATACTGGCCCTGCTTCAGCAGCTCGGTCAGTCGCTCACCACGCTCAAGCTGCGCGCGGGTAGCGGCGTCTAGGTCGCTGGCAAACTGGGAGAATGCGGCCATTTCGCGAAACTGAGCCAGGTCGAGGCGCAAGGTTCCGGAGATCTTTTTCATGGCCTTGATCTGCGCATTGCCACCGACGCGACTGACGCTGATACCCACGTTGATGGCGGGGCGGACACCCGAGTAGAACAAGTCGCTTTCCAAGAAGATCTGGCCGTCGGTGATGCTGATCACGTTCGTAGGGATGTAGGCGGATACGTCGCCGGCCTGCGTCTCGATGATTGGCAGCGCAGTCAGCGACCCGCCCGAGTGGGCGTCACGGGCGATTTCGAGGTTCGCCTTGTCAGCGTGCGCATCCAGCGCTTCTTTGGCCTGATGCTCACCCTCTTCACCGATGTACACCTTGCCGTCGACGCCCCGGAAGTTCCAGTCGCCCGGCGGCACCTCGGTGCCCTTCTTCACCAGGGCGTAGCGGTTGCCCATCTTCGCCGCGCGCTCAAGCAGGCGTGAGTGGATGTAGAACACGTCGCCGGGGTACGCCTCGCGTCCCGGGGGGCGGCGCAGCAGCAGTGACATCTGACGATAGGCAACCGCTTGTTTGGACAGATCGTCGTAGATACACAGGGCGTGGCGACCGGTGTCCCGGAAGTACTCGCCCAGAGTCACGCCGGTGTAGGGCGCTAGAAACTGCAGCGGGGCAGTCTCGGTGGCCGTCGAGATCACCACCGTCGTGTAGTCCATCGCGCCGTGAGCCTTGAGCTTCTCGACGACCTGAGCCACCGTGGACGCCTTCTGACCGATGGCGACGTAGACGCAGAACACGTCTTTGCCTTTTTGATTGATGATCGTGTCGACCGCGATGGCGGTCTTGCCAGTTTGGCGGTCACCGATGATGAGCTCGCGCTGCCCGCGGCCAATGGGAATCATCGAATCGATGGCCTTGAGACCCGTCTGCAGGGGCTCTTTGACGGGCTGACGTCCGATAATGCCCGGCGCCTTCACCTCGATGCGGCGCCGATGCTTCGACTCAATGGTGCCTTTGCCGTCGACGGCTTGGCCCAGAGAATTAACCACGCGGCCGACGGTCGCTTCGCCCACAGGCACCTCAGCGATGCGGCCGGTGCGCTTGACAGTGTCGCCCTCTTTGACGCTGGTCGCGTCACCCAAGATGGCGACACCGACGTTGTCCCGTTCCAGGTTCAGCACCAATCCGAATAGGTTGCCGGAGAACTCCACGAGCTCGCCGGCCATGACTGCTTCCAAACCGTGCACGCGTGCGATGCCGTCGCCGCAAGCCAGGACCGTCCCTGTCTCCGTGACGAGGGCGGCACGATCAAAATTCTGGATTTGTTTCTTGATGATCTGGGAGATCTCGTCGGCGCTGAGCTGCATGGCTGATGTCGTCCTGATTTCGCTGTGCCCCGCAGGATGCGGGAAGTGGAGTGGGTAACGGGCGGTTACGCGAGAAGCTGTCGTGTCAGCTCTTCGAGCCTGCCCCGGATGGAACCGTCAATGGTGTTGTCGCCGATTTTGGTGATGATTCCGCCAATCAGCGCCGGGTCTTGCTCGCGTTTGAGCACGACCCGCTTCTTAGTATGCGACTCGATCTTGGATTGCAGTTGGGTGTAGATCTCTTCGGGCAACGGAACCGCCGTGACAACGGTGGCCCGAACGATGCCGGCCTTCTCGTCAGACAGGGTCCCGAGCCGGCTCGCGATATCCGAAAGCACCGGAAGCCGGCGCCTGCGTGCGATCAGCCGCAGCGCGTTGGTCGCGGGTTCACCCATGGCCAGGCGTCCGGCAAGCTCCTTCAGCAAGGACTCGCGGGCGCTTTCGGCGACAAGGGGGTTTTCCAGCACGGCGCGTAGCTCGGAGCTCCCTGCGAAGGCCTCCGCGGCCTTGCGGATCTGAGAAGAAATGGCTTCGAGCTGGCCCGTTTCTACGCCGATCTCGAAGATGGCGCGGGCGTAGCGGTCCGCAATGGCAGCGTCACTCATGACGCGCTCCTGCGTGCGCCGAGAGAGCGCTCAAGGCCCGCGAGATATTCTTCGGCAAGCCGTCGATGCTCCGCCGGGGTCATCGCTTTCTCGATTGTTTCACGAGCGCTGGTAACCGCGCTGATGACCGTCTCTTCCAACAACCCGTCCCGGGCGACCTTCAGCTCCTGACTCACGAGCAGGCGGGCGTCTCGCTCCATCCTCTCGCGGCGCTCTTTGGCCTCGGCCAGGACGCGCCCCCGCTCCGCCTGCCCCGCGTCCTGCATCTCACGCCGGACACGCTCGATCTCATCTTCGATGTGATCGATCTTGTCCTCAAGATCTGTAAGGCGTTTTTGCGCGTCGTCCTTCATCTTGGCCGCGTCGTCCATGCCTTGCATGATCGCGGCTTTGCGCTTCTTGAGCGCGTCCTTGACGGGACGGCTACCGAAACGGAAGAGGATGTAGAAGAGGATGCCGGTATTCACCAGCATCGCGCCGAGGGGCGGAGGAGTCCCAGGAGCACGGAACAGCAGGTTCGGCTCCACGCCTTCGCGAACGCCAACGAAGCCGTGATAGTAGTTGAAGTGGTGGGCTTCCTCGCCATCCCCGCCCCCGGCCGCAACGGCCGGTGCGGCCACGCCGAGCAGACTCAGGGCCAACAAGGCTGCGCCAAGCGCAATCCGGCGGTTCATGACAACTCCTTGCCAAGAATGCGCGAGGCCATTTCCCGCGCTAGCTGTTCGGAACGCTTACCGAGGTCAAAGCGGATCTTCGCAACGTCTTCGCTAACATTCTTGCGTCCGTCAGCCATGAGCTGGGCCGTCACGGCGCGCGCCTCTTCCAGGATCTCGCTTTCGAGCTTGGCGGTTTCCGTGCGCAACTTGTCGCGCTCTTCCGCGGCAACTTGATGCACACGCTCAAGCTCTCGCTCGTACTTCTTCAAGAGCCCGCCTGCGTCTTCTTGCATCTCACGGGCTTCTAGCCGCGCGCCATCGGTCCGCTTTTCCCGCTCTTCGAAAATGCGCAAGACGGGATCGAAAAGCAGAGGTTTGAGCGCCCACAAGGCGAACAGAAACAGTACGGCCTGGAACAGAAAGCTGCGGTCGAGGTCAACGCTGACTCCGCCGCCCATGGCAGCTGCGAACAATGTAGGGGAGGTTTGAGCACCAAGAATGAGCGACACAGTCTCTCCGGGTGTTGGGGGCCGCTAGCAGCCCAAGGAGCCCTTGCGGCGCGCGGCTCGTACCACCTTGGGAGAAGCGCGTCTAGATGGGTCGTAACAGTTCGATTTCGCTAGGGAATTCTGGACACCACTGCTTGGCCGAAGCGTACGGCGTCACGCCGCTCCAGTCGTACCCAGTCAAGGCCTGTCGGTAGGGCGGCGCGCCTCCAGGCGGAGCCGCATCCGGAGCCACTTCCAACAGTGGGATCCACGCGAAGGGCCGCTCTGCCAAGCGGGGGTGGGGCACAACGAGCTCGGGCAGCACGACGCGGGTCTCCCGCGCCCACAGCGCGTCCACGTCCAGGGTTCTAGGCCCGTTTTTTACCGTTCTCGTGCGTCCAGCTTCCCGTTCAGCCACCCCAATGCACAGCAGCCAACGCGCTGGCTCGGCCTCCGTAGACAGTCGCACTGCGGCATTGAAGTGCGGCCCCTGGCCCGAAGGGCCGCCCACCGGCGCAGTCTCAAACAGCCCAGAAACAGCCGTGATCCGTCCCAAACTCGCCAGGACGTGCAACGCGGAGCGAAGCGCTGCCGCTCGGTCACCTAGATTTGCGCCGAGGCCAAAGACCAAATCGACCACAGGGGACACAATAGCCGGCCCAGCGGGCGGATCATGCTATCTCCGGCGAGGCGTGCTCGATTTGACTCAGTCAGAGCTGATTGTGATCGGTTTCATCACATTTGCGGTGGTGTCGGCCCCCTGGTGGCCCCGGCTCGGTGCCGCGCTGGGCCGAGCCGCGTCCGGGCGGCCGCCAGCAGCACCCGAAACTCCCCCAAGCGACGATAAACAGCAGCTTTCGTGAATCCCAGGCAGGAGTTTCGCTAGACTGGCGGAACGTGGCTTCGGATCCACCCGCTGAAGGGAATCTTGCGCAAAGTCCGCTGGTCTGGCTGACCGTCGCGGGTGAGGCGGTCGACGCTTTCGAGCGGGCGCTCACGGTGCGAGGCTACCAGGTCGTCGCACACGCGATCGAGAGCGCTGGCGAGGAGCCCGAGCCAGAAGTGCTCCCGGACATCTGGCTGCTCGACGCCGGGATGCCCAATGTCGCGACGGCCGTAGCGAATCTGCGCGGCCGCATCGGGGGACCGACGGTCGAGCTGATCTTTCTGGCTGTGGGGGAGCTGCCAAAAGCTCTGGCGCCAGATGCGAGCGGCGTCTTCCCGGCGGACACGGATCCTGAGCAGGTCATCAAGAAGCTGGACGCTCTGACGGGCCTGGAGTCAATCCCTCCCCTCGTTAGCGCACAGCCTTCGACGCTCCCGCCGCCGACCGCCGGGGCGCGCGCGGAGTCGGCGGCGGTTGCCTCGGGAGAAGAGGCAATCGACGACGCTCAGCACGAGGGGCCAGCGCCAAGCCAACGCGCTGGTGTGTTCCTAGATGAGGACCCCTCGCACCCGAGCTTGCCTGCCCCCGTGCCCCTCGGCTTTTCACCGGACGCCGGCGCACCAAAGAGCGCGCCGCAAGCGGAGATGAGTCCAGAACTCGAATCCTTACTTGCACGTGCGGAGCAACGCGTGCAGTCGCTCGCGAAACGCGAAAGCAGCGACCCGGCACCACCACGCCCGACGCCCGAGCAAGAAATCGAGGCGGTACTGCCAGCGGAGGTGCTGGCAGCACTCGATGAGCCCCTCGACCTCGATGACGAAGACAAGCTGGACTCGGACGACGACAGCGACCCCGGAACGCGTTCCGGCTCCGGCCCACGGACTGGGTACGGGACCAACATAGGAACGTCCGGCGGTTCCTACGGCGGCGCCGGGACTGGCCAGGGTCCCGGGCTCGGCACAGCGGCGGGCGGACCGATGTCGTCCCGGGCCCCCTCGGAGGGGGGCGCCACCGGGGGGGCAGAGCCCACCGCGCCACCGCCACGCCGCAACCTGGGTTCGGAGCCTCCGCAAACCGTCGCAACGCCACCGAGCGACGCAAAACCGCGTCCTCCGAGCTGGCCCGTGGCGCCGGCGAACGCCATGGTCACGGCCATCGAAGCGCGACCGGGCACCGGCCCCGCCTCCGACGCAGAATCCCTGCGGGGACAGGAGCCACCGCGCCCCATCGCTCCCATGACCGCCGAGCCGCGCATTACGTTTCGCGGCCCGGAGCCCAATGTGGAAGGCAGCGCGGCGGACGCGGACGCTCCGAAGATCCCCGCCGTCCTTGGTTCAGGCGACGGCCTGCGCGCCCTCGCCCAAGCGGTTCGCTCCCGATTCACCGGCGCCATCGCCTTCGAGGATCCAGCCGGGATCCGCCGGGTCGTCTTTCGGGACGGCGACTTCGTGATCGCGGCCTCCGGGGCGAACAGCGAATCGCTGATGGCTTTCTTGATCGAACGCGGCGTGCTGGGCCCGGAGATCGCACAGCGCTTGGGCGCGCGCACACCACCCTTTGGTCGCTACGCCGGCGCCGCGCTCATTGCGAATGGCCATCTGCGCCAGGACGAGCTTTGGCCAGTGCTGCGCGCCCACGCCGAGTGGGTCGTGGGCCACGTGATGACGATGGAAAGCGGCGGGGCGAGCATCGAACGCGAAGTGCCACCGAGGCTACAAGCGGAACCCGCAGTCTTCGGCGGAGCAACAGGTGCAGAAGTTCTTGTCGAAGTCGCGCGCCGCGTGGTGCTGCCCGACGCAGCCCTTGCGCAGTTGGGTGGCCCAAACGCAGTGCTGGCGACCGGGGACAATCACAATTTGCTCAGCGAATGTGCCCTCACGAAATCCGAAGCAACACTGACGACTGAAGCCTTGGGCAATCCCATCGGTGATGTCCTTCAGGAGCTTGGGGATCCAAGTCTGCCTCCCATGCTGTGTGCTCTGGTGGCCCTCGGTGTCCTACAGGTGGATACTGCGCCCGCGCGCGGCGGAGGCGCGGCGTCAAGCGCGCCGCAAAAGTGGGACGCTCTGGACGAACACGCGATGAGGGAGCGCATCCTGGCGCGCCGAGCGCTGGTGGAGGAGAGCGATTACTTCTCGCTGCTCGGAGTGCCACGTCGCGCCACGAGCTACGATGTGCGGCGCGCCTACACCGAGCTGCGCCGCGACTTCGAGCCCGGGCGCATCCTGACCGCCGGCTGCGCAGACTTGAAGGATGACGTGGACTTGATTGTCGAAGTGCTCGAAGAAGCCTACGAAATCTTGCGGGACAATTTGCGCAGGGAACGCTACCGCCGCGCGCTCGAATCCGTCCCACGTTGAAAGCGGATCTCAAAAGCTGCGCTAGGGCGCGGCGAATGCTTTCAACGTCGGAGGAGCACCCGGCGCGCTGCGCGTCGCAACTACCGAAAGCCCAGTGGTCCCAACGGGCGCGTGCACCTCGGCCACTGCTCCCAACCCCACTTCGACGGGCGCGGCGGAACCGTCCAGCGGCGCGCGGTGCAATGTCGACTTGCCGGACCAACGCACTACCCATTCAACGCGACTTGCGTTCGCGGACGGTCGCACCGCGACTTCCGACTGCACGCTAGCAATGAGTTTCGGTTTGGCGGAGAGGTCAGCAAGGGGAAGCGCCATGATGCGGTAGTCCTGAAGCTTCGGGACCGGATGCACGGCGAGCCAATCCAAGAAACCCAAGCTGCCCGCCACCGCAAGCATGGGAAACGCTTGCTTGCCCCCCAACGCGATGGACTGGAGCTTTTTCGTCCCGCGATCATATAGGACGATGTCCGCTAGCGAAGTGCCATCGCCGGAGTACACGCCGCTCGGGTCCTCGGAGAAGTCGCTCCACGCGACGTGTGTTGCTGAGACGTCCGCGAAACGCTGCTGGCCTTTCGCGGTCTGCAAAGCGCTCACGGTCTTGGTCGCGAGATCGTAAAGGAACACGTCGCTGTCCGACGCGTCCGTCGTTCCGTGGAACCCAGTGAACACCACCGCGTCGGCGGACGCTCGGGGCTCCCTGGCGTGATCAAAGCTACCGGACAAACTCAGATTCGCTCCGGCCGTGCGCAGCCGCACTACCGTCTTGCCCGCCATCGCCGCCTCCCAGGCAAGCACACCCGCCGAAAGCGTCGGGCGGCGCGGAGCTTCCGCGGCGAGTGCAACGGACTCTTCGCTGCCCGTTGTCAAATCCCGAAGCAGCAGATCTCCAGCACTGGAAACGTAGGCCATGCTGCAGCCGTCGACGGAGTAGGGGGGATAGCCGTCGAGATCCGCCTCCGCAACGCCGACGCCAGATGCCTGCTTCAGACAGTCCAAAGCCGCGTCCGCGCCGGTCTCCGCGGGCGCATCCACGGTCCCGTCTGTGGCCGAGTCTGGAATCGAAGCGTCCACGGCGCTATCGGGAATTGACCCAGAGTCGCCGGCGTCTGAGGTGCAAGCGCTGCAGGTCGCGTTTCGGACGGGATCGTCATCGCTGCAGCCCAGCGCCGCAATTGCCAAGATCAAGAACCCTCTGCGCATTACTTCTGTCCGCTCGGTGTAGCGCGAACGGCGCCAGCGCGCACATCCGCCGAGTTTCGCATTCCAAGACGCGCCATCTTCTTTTTCAGCCCTTGCCGCGTCATTGACAAGGTGCGAGCAGCGCGCGTGATGTTGCCATCGGCCGAACGCAGCGCTTGCTCCACTTCTTGTCGCTCGTCGGAGCTGCCCGCAGCGGCGCGAGGCTTCTGCTTCCGCCGCGTGGCACCGCGCACTTCCCGAGAAAGGTGTTCGACTGAGACCGCGTCGGTTCCGGCGGCCGCAATGCGTTGGATCTGGTGCTCCAGCTCCCGAACGTTGCCCGGCCAGCGGTATGCGACCAAGACCTCCGCGGCCTCCTTCGTGATTGGCAGCTCTCTTCCCGCATGACGCATGACGTGTTTGGCGATCTCGAGCACGTCGCCTTCGCGCTCCCTGAGAGGCGGCACGGCAACGTGAAGCACTTGGATCCGGTACAGCAAATCCCGACGGAATCGACCGTTTTCCACCTCTTGCTCGAGATTTCGATTGGTCGCTGCGACGATCCGCACGTCGAAGGGGCGTTCAGAATCGCTGCCCACCGGTCGATAGGTGCGCGTCGCGAGCGCGCGCAGCAGAGCCGCTTGCCGCAGCAGGGGCAATTCGCCTATTTCGTCCAAGAAGAGCGTGCCGCCTTCGGCGCGGGCCAACAGCCCCTGGCGCGCGCGATCCGCCCCCGTGAAGCTCCCACGAGCATGACCGAAGAGCTCAGCTTCAAAGAGTGCGTCAGGGATCGCGCCGCAATTGATGGCGACGAAATGGGCGCTTTTTCGGGGACCGGCATCGTGGAGGGCGCGAGCGAATAGTTCCTTTCCGACGCCCGTTTCTCCGCTGATCAGCACCGGAAGCTCACTGTCCACTGCCGCATCGAGGCGATCCAACGCGCGCTGGAACGCTGCGCTCGTCCCCACCAACGCGGGATACTGGCGTTGGCGCTGCCGCAGTGGGAGTACGGTGCTCGGCTCCGCCGTGACCTCACGCAACGTCACTGAGGCCGCGGGCATGGCCAGCACAGGCGGGCGCGGGGAGACCGAGGCTTCGGCCTCGTCGCGTCCCAAACGCATGCACAGCGCCGCGAGGCTGAGCCAGCGTGCCGCCAGTTCTTCGGAAACTCGCTCAAAGCACCCGGTCAGGAAGCGATGCCCCAACAACACCCCCGCCGGCCCCCCGGGCCCGACGAGAGTCGCGGAGAGCCGACGGCCGCGCCCGCCCGGAGTGTCGACGATGGGCACGTGAGACACGCCGTGAACATCAGTGATCGCCGGCCCAGCGCGCTTTTCGGGTTCTGCGACAGGCAGCCCGTCCAGATCCACTCCAACTGCACGCACGACCCGGTCGCCGTCGTCCAGCAGGATCAAGAACGCGCGTTCGGCGCCACTGCCCCGGCACAGCAGTTGTGCGAGCGCCACGCCCGCGTCCTCGGCGCTGGTGCCGCGAGCCACACCATCCAGCCACTCGAAGATCGCGTCGACGCCCACGTCGGCATCGTAGCGCACCTCGCTACCGCCGGGTTTCCCGGTGGTTTTGCGGCCCCTCCGCACTTCTCGCAGCAGCACCCAGGCGCGGCGTTCCGGTTCAGCGAGCTCGAGCTTTCGAGCGCGACGAATTACGGAGACGGCCAATTTGGATGCGCGTTTCCGGTCCGCAGGCAGCTGCACCAAAGCGGCTCTAGCTTCCAGCACGCATGCGCGGAGATCCACGGCCGGATCGCCCGTGCGCGTGTCGGCGGGAAGGCGCGCGAGTTCCGAAAGTCCGCGGCGCGCATCTCCCTCCAGGAGTGCCAATTCCGATCGCAACAAGAGCAGATCCGCACGCACGGGTACAGGCAGAGTCTCTCCGAGGTGTTCGGCGTCGGAAATGCACTTCTCAGCCGTGCGAGTATTTCCGCGCCTCAACGCCACTTCCGCTTGCGCGGCCAGGCACCACCCCACTCCCGCGAGTTGGCTCAGCGAGCGGCACAGGGCGGTCGCCTCCGTCAGTGCATCTTCGGCGGCATCCAGCTCGCCCAACTGGCTGCGCGCGAGCCCCAAATTGAGCAAGCAAGCCCACACCCCGGCGCGATCGCCAAGCGCTCTTTTGGCGTCGAGGGATTGGGTAAACGCCGCAGCGGCGGCTTCCAGCCGTCCACGGTACAAAGCAACGACACCGAAGTTGTGATGAATGCGCGCGATCTCTTCGGCGTCGTCGACGGCCCCGGCCGCAATCGTGCGCCGCGCCTGCTCTAGGGCGCGCTCCGCGAATTCCCAGTCGGCGCGATACAGCGCGACGGCTCCCCCGGTGGAGTACGCAAGGGCAACCCCAACCGGATCTCTACTTTCTTCGGCTAGGGAAAGCGCGCGAGCGGCGGTAGACCGCGCGAGCTCCACCTCGCCCGTTCGGGCACATAATTCCGCCCGTCGACGCAAGGACAGCACTGCGAGGGCCGGGAAACGTCTTGCGCCTTCTTCCAACCAGTCCACAAGCCTCGGATGCATTCCCGCACTGCCGCCCCCGCGGGTGATGCGATCTAACTCGGCAAGCACCTGGGCGCTGCGCTGGGACGGATCCGCGCACAGCTCCAGCAGAGCTTCGACCTGCTCACCGCGCAATCCATCAAGTCGCGAGCGCTCGGCGGCCAGTCGCAACAGCGCGTTGCGCTCGCTAGGCGCGTGGGGTGCCCGGGCGAGGGCCAGGAGCGCCGGCACGGAGACGTGCATTCCGGGCTCCAGCACGGCGCTCGCCAACCTGTCCACGACGTCATGGGGAGCGAGCGCGTCGGCGAGCTCTTCCGCACGCTCCGCACCCACCAAAAAGACCTCGCGTTCTCTGGCGACCCCGCGCACGTGGCGATGGATCAGTGCATGCCGCGCAAGCTCTGCGAGCGCCTCGGACGCGGATTCGTTGACGGCACGAATCAGGCAGGCTTCCGAGAGGTGCCCCCCCGCTGCCGCCAACATTCCCAGCTGCATCCGCGCAGGCGGAGATAGGCTGCGCGCGCGTTCCACGATCGCTTCGCGCGAAAGAGGCACACTGCCAAGGGCTGCGACGATCCAGCCGATGTTGCCCTGACTTGCGAGCCAGATGGCGGCAGCGTCTTGGGTCGGATCGATTTCACTACACAAGCGCTCACATGCTTCGCGCTGTAAAGGCGCAAGCATGTGCGGTTCGGCGGCCTCGGGTGCCTGTCGCACACCCACGATCACGTCTAGGTTCAGCTCCGTTGCGCCGTGGCAACGAAAGGCTTCTAGGGCGGCGGGCAACTCCGCGGGCCCCTGTTCGACGTCGTCCAGCACGACAAGGGCAACCCCCTGCGCCGGTAGCGTGAAGGGGCAAGCATCCTGCCGACCGCGAAGCCAAGCCAAAAGGCGCAGCGACATTGCTGCATCCACGCTTGGAAACCGAACCCGGCGCACGGGGCGTCCGCTCAGGAGCGCGCGGATCACCAACTCATCTAGCAGGTGGCTCTTGCCCGCCCCAGGCGCGCCAGTCACGTAGCGCACGCCCAGCTGCGGGCGAGAGAGTTGCGCAAGGGAGTCCTGGCGGATCACACCGCCCAGGGACCGAGCGCCAGCCACGGCTGGGCGTTGTTCGGCCGGACACGCTGCTGAAAGCCCAGCCAAGACGTCGCGCGCGTCCTTAGGGCGGTCTTCGGGATGTGCCGCGACCAGCGTGTCGACTAACTCCGCAAGCGCTGCAGGCACCCAGCGCGCTTTGCGATGCAGTTGCAGTCCGGCTTCGGTCGGCGGCGCGCCGACCACGACGGCGTGGACCAGCGCGCCCAACGCGTACAAGTCCGTTCGCGGCGAAGGCGCTGAACCCGCAAGCAACTCCGGTGCGGCGTATCCTCTGGTGAATGCGCGCGCCGCGTCCGTGCTCCTGCGGGACCAGCGTACGGCAGCGCCGAGGTCCAGCAACGTCGGTCGCTCGCCGCCGTGGATGCGCACGTGATCGGGCTTCAGGTCGCCATGCACGAAGCCCGCGTCGTGGAGGAAACAAAGGGTCTGCGCAACCGAACTGAGGATAGTAACTAGTCGCTCGACGCGTGCTGCGTCGCTCGGCGCGTCGCGCACCCAGGACGCGGCATCGGGGCCATCGACGAAATCTTCGACCAAGAACGGCGCGCCGGTGCGCTCGTCGCGCCCGAAATCATGGGCCCGCACCAAACCGGGAACGTAAGTGCGCGCCAACAGCGCGAACTCGCCTTCCAGGGAAGCTTCCGTGCACTGACCGGCCGCCAGCACCTTCGCGACCAGGGCGCGGTGGGGCTGCTCCCGGTCCTGCACCCGCACGGCGACCCCCTGCGCGCCCTGTCCGAGCAGGACGCCCGCCGCATAGCGTGGGTGGACAAGAGCCGGGTGCACTGCAACCAAGGTGCCTGCTTTGGTTGCAGAACGCGATCCAAGCGCGCAACCCCTTGAATTCGTTAATCTAATGTCTTGGAAAGGACAACAGTTACCGGTAACTCAATGCGCGTGATGGTAACTGCCGTGCCGGCGGGCGTGCCGCAGATGCGCGAAGACGAGCAGCGCCCCACCCACCACAGTGACTCCGATCTCCTGGGCAGTGCTGAGCGGGACGAACGCGGCCGCCACCACCATGCCTGAGCCCAGGGCGGCCACCGCGGGAAGCCGGTAGTGCCCCCGTTTGAGCGACGGAACAAAAACCCCAATGGCCACCGCAGCCGCCAAAACCGCGAGAACCACATGGGTTTCGTGGCTGGCAAATGAACCAGCGGCGGGCAAGGCAATCAGAAGTACGGACGTGATCGCGCAGTGCACCGCGCAGGCGCTGGAAAGCACCACGCCGACTAGGTCCCAGCGGCGATTCTTGAGGGCGGCGACACTGCTTTCCACGAGGGGGTCGGGGTCGGTATCACTCTTTTGTGAAGGGGACAAATCGCACTCGGTTTTGGGGGTCGGGACACCGGAGTATAGCGCCGACCACGAAATCCTGCGCCGCGATGCTACACTGCACGGCGATGCGTGGCTTCATTCGACTTACGGCGGGCTCCGCCGTGCTTGCCTTCTCCACTCTAACCGCGGCTCCCGCGGGCGCTGCACCGGGCGCCGCGGTCATCGCCGAGTACTGCTCCCAGACCGACCTGGAGTGCACGTTCGCGCCGCTGACCTTCGACAAAACGCACAAGCTGCCCATCGCCTTTGACTTCGACACAGGCTTTATTCCGAAGGGCTCCAATCTGCAGGTACGCCTCTACGCGGAGCTGCCAGCCTTTACCCGCGTCAAGATGGACGGGGAGCTGGAGACGACCTGGCCCGACGCCATGACCCTCGCGACTCCGGGGGGCGGCGCGGGGCTGCTTCAGTTCGAGTACGGACTCGCCCTCGGCGCAGAAGCGAAGATCGATTTGACGGTGCTTGGCGTCGGCATCAAGTGGCAGGGAGACGTGCCTTTTGTGCCCAAAGTCGACTTCAAGATGCAGGGGCAAAAAGAGTTCACTTCGTGGGCCTTCGATCCGAACGGGGTCGAGACATCTGGCATCACACCAAAAGTACGACTCTTCGACGTCAACCTACTGGGCCTGATCGGCATACCGAAACAGATCAGCAAAGGCGGCATCGCCCTGGACGTGGCTGGAGAACTCGGTGCGACCTACATCACGGAGCGCATCCACGTCGATCCAGTCAAAAGCACGGACAAGAGTATCGAGTCGGATACGGACACGGTCACCCGGGCCTTCGCAGGCGGCCCGTTCGTCGAGTACGACGTCTGGCCGGAAGGCCGTGTCGACTACACCGGCACGCTACATCTGATCCCAGCGTTCTTCCTGGAGGTGCTCGGCAAGGACTTCACGATGCCGATCATCGATTTTCCGATCTCCCTTGCGATCGGCTCTGCAGATTTCGACTTTGACCCGGTGCGGGTGCACGTACCACTGCCAGATCTGGAGCCCCTGCCGCCAAGCCTAGACTTCGGCACCGTGGCGGTCGGCGAGGAAAAGCGTTTGAGCGTGGACCTGTCCAACATCGGCGAAGCCAAAGCCAAAGCCGCCGCTTTCGTCGACGCTTCCCACAAGGATCAGTTCACGCCCTACCCCGGCGAAGTCTTCGTTCCGAGCATGCTGAGCCAGAAAGTGGAGATTGGCTTTTCGCCCAAGCAGTCCGGGCCAGTAAAGACGACGCTGACCTTTGTCACCAACGACCCCGACGGCCGATTTCACACCAACACGCTGGTGGCAAACGGAGCCACCGCCGACCCGACGACGCCTGACCCAACGGGTCCAGGCGGGCCGCCGAGCGCCGGGGACTCCGGGGGCTGCGGTTGCCAGACACCGGGGCGCGTCCCCGCATCTCCGAACAGCGCATTGCTACTCGGTTTCGGCTTCGTGTTCTTGGCCTCGCGAAAACGCGCGCGTCACTCGACTCACTGAGCACCCTCCGCTGCAGGCGGCCCCCAGCGCTGGGGCGACACGCCCGACGTGTCATACTCCGGCCATGCCCTTCCCCGCCGTGTGCAGTGCCCTGGCGCTAGGTGTGTGTGTGCACGTGCCGCCAAGCGACAGCCTGGATCTAACGAAAGAGCTGGGCACCGAGTGGATCCGCATCGATTTCAACTGGGACATCATCGAGCCTCAGAAGGGTCAGGTCGACTACTCGATCTTCGACAAGCTCCTGGACAACGCCAAGGCGCGGGGGCTGAAGGTGTTTGCGACGGTCGGCTACGGCGCCGCCTGGGCGTCCATCTCGGGCGATGCCAAAAAGGACGGCGCCACCAACGATGTGCCCAATCCAACGGAACTGCGACGCTTCGTGATGGATTCCGTGAAACGCTACTCGGACGGTCGCGTGGCTGCCTGGGGCACCTGGAATGAACCCAATCTGGAGCAGTTCTTCGAGGGCACGCAACAGCAGTGGATCGACAACGTATTTACCGTAACCGTCGACGCTATCAAGGACGCCTGCCCAAGTTGCGTCGTCGTGGGACCCGAGCTTGCCAGCATCAGCGACAAGTACGACACCTATCTGGACGCCGCACTGACAGCGCGCGGATCCAAACTAGATGCCGTGAGCTTTCATATCTACGCCAGCTTTCCCGAAGACGACAGCAGCGCCGGCCTGACCAAAGACAGCTTCTACAACAAGCTCGAAAAGCATCGCGTGATCGATATCGGGGGCAACATCGTCTACGAGGGCCCCCTCAGCGCGCGGGAAGTCATGATCAAGAAGGGATTTGCGTCCCTGCCCATTTGGATCACGGAGACCGGACTGGAAGCGCAGCTGGGGAATGCAGGCGAACTGGAGAAACAGCGCAAGTACGTCGAGCGCGTGGTCGTCGCGCAAGCCACGCGACCGTGGTGGACGAAAACCTTCTTTTACGAGCTGACCGAAGAACACCCCGGCGGCCTCTGGCCAGACATTCACTGGGGCTTTGCCCTGCGCGTGAAAGACGCGGACGCGACCTATTCCGACAACTTCCAGAAGAAGCCCGTCTTCGATGAACTCAAGAACTGCATCGCGGCGGGCGGCGGGGGCGCCGTTGGCGGCAGCAGCGGGACTGGCGGCGGTGGTGGGATCGGCGGCGGCCAAGGCGGAGCGGGCGGCCAAGGCGGAGCGGGCGCGGCTCCGGGCTCCGGCGCAGCTTCAAGCGCGGGCGCAGGGGGGCTGGGCGCAGCAGGCGCCATGACCAAGAGCAACGAAGACGACGGCGGATGCGGTTGCCGTACGACGACGCAGCGTCCTAGCTGGCCCGCGCTTCTGCTCGGGCTGTTTGGCGTGGGCGCCTTGGGTCGACGGCGACGCCAGGCGCGCGGAATGAGGGACTAGCTCATTCCGCGGCAGTCGCGTCGGCGTCGCCGTCGATGACGTCGATGGAGAGCTGCCCGTCTTCGACGCTGACTAGCGCGGCGCTTCCCGCGCAGAGCTCGCCTCTGAGGATCTTTTCGGCTAACGGAGCCTCGATCAGTCGCAGGATCGTTCGCTTGAGCGGTCTGGCGCCCAACGTCGGATCGTAGCCGCCACTGGCAAGCAAGAATTCCACCGCAGTGTCGTCCACTTCGACGCGCACCCCGCGCCGCTCCAACAGGGACTGGTCCAGGTGGGCCAGCAATCGCCGAGCGATTTCCACCACCTCAGCCCGCGCCAGCGGCGCGAACGCCAACACCTCATCTATGCGATTGTACAGCTCCGGGGTCAAAGCCGTTCGGGCGGCGGCGACCATGCGGCGCTCGAGGTCGTCGACATCCGCGTTGGCGTCTTCGGCCCCAAACCCCACACGGCGGCGACCTCCTCCGGCTTCTCCAGCGCCGATGTTGGAAGTCATAAAGATCACGGTGTTGGTGAAGTCCACCGTGCGTCCTCGCCCATCCGTCATGCGCCCTTCGTCGAATACTCCCAAGAACGCTTCCAGAACGTCTTGATGCGCTTTTTCAATCTCGTCCAGCAGCAAGACCTGATACGGCCGCTTGCGTACGGCCTCGGTGAGCAACCCCCCGGTTTCGTGCCCAATGTAACCAGGCGGCGCGCCGATGAGTCGAGCCACTGCATGCGCCTCGCTGTACTCCGACAAGTCGAGTCGCGTCATCGCGCTTTCGGAGTGGAACAAGACCTCGGCCACGGCTTTGGCCATCTCGGTCTTGCCGACTCCGGTCGGCCCTAGCAATAAGAAGGTCCCGATCGGTCGCCGCGCGCCCATGCCAGCGGCGTTCCGGCGCAGAATTGCCGCGATACGAGTCACCGCGCCGCCATGGCCAACCACGCGCTCGGCCACGATGCGCTCAAGTCCAAGCAGTCGCTCCGCATCGCTTTCCAGGAGGCGCTCAACGGGCATGTCGGCGGCCTCCGCGACGATCTCCGCGACCACGTTGGCGTCCACGGACGAAACCGCTCGGCGGCGGCAGCGAGCACCCGCAAGGTCAATCACGTGCACGGCCTTGTCCGGGAGGGCGCGACCCGGCAAGTACCGGATGGACCAAGCGACAGACAGTGCCAACGCTTCGGTTTCATACTGCACGCCATGATGCTTGCTCAGCCCGGCGCTGAGCGCCTCCAGAATGAGGTAAGCATCCTCTCGACTCGGCTCGTCAACCTCTAGCAGAGTGAACCGACGCATCAGCGCGGGGTCCGTGTCGAGCACCCGCTTCAGGTCCTCGGCCGTGGTCGTGCCAATGCAGGGCAGCTCGCCCTTTTGGAGCGCCACTTTCAGCTCGCCCGTGATCTCTTCGGACGCCTCCCCGAAGAGCTGATGGATCTCGTCGAAGAAGAGCACGATGCGGCCGGCGGATTGAGCAACCTCCTTGCGGATCGCACCCATGCGGGAAGAAAGCGCGCCACGCACTCCAGTTCCCGCCAGCAGCTCACCCGTCGGGATTTCGATCACGATGCGATCGTCGGGCCCGCTTGACTGTCGCTCGCCGACAATGTGATGCGCCAGCGCGCGCAACACGCTGGTTTTGCCAACTCCAGCGCGCCCAACCAAAAGCGGATTGTTGCCGTGGCGCTTCGCCAGCACGTCAAGGATCTGCTCGACTTCGCCTTCGCGCCCAACGACCGGTTCCAGCATCTGCCGAGCAGCAAGCTCAGTCAGATTGATGCCCAGGCCAACCAAGGTCGGGAAGCGCTGCGGATCGAGACTGAAACGTTCGGCCACGGGCTCGCCCTTGGCGACCGCTGGCTTCTTTGCTGAGACGACTGAGCGGGCGCGCTCAGCTGCCAACACCTTGCGTCCAGGCTTTGAGCCGGGCTGTGCGCGGGCGCTGGCCATAGGGCAAGTCGGGTCCGGAACCAGCTCGCCCGAGGGCAGCTTGTTGGCGCTCGGAGTTGGCTTTGCAGCCGCGGCCGGCGTCGGTTTTGGCTGGACGACGGAGCGAGCGACGCCGGCCGCGGCTTGGCGCACATCCACGAACTTCGCCACGTCGCGTCGGGGCACAGAAATGCCCAGCCCCAGGTTCATGCAGGCAGTGCGCAGTCGGCCCACGTCCGTTCCGAGTGCTTCAAGGGTTCGAAAGGAGCGCGCGCGCCGCTCCCCAACGAGGGCCAACAGCAGGTGAATCGCGTGGGTTTCGGTCGCCCCCATCCGCGCCGACATGGCTCTGGCCTTTTGCACCATGCTGCGGATCGGGTCTTGGAGGTCTCCGGTGGTCGCCCGCGCCGCCCGCAAGACCTCTTCGCTGGTCACGCGACGCTCGAGCAGTATGGCCTGGGCGGGACTTTTGGTCGCCGCGATGGCAGCGAGCAGGTGTGCGCTGGAGAGGCGTTCCTTGCGCTCTTGAGCCAGGCTTTCGGCCAGCTTCCTCAGATCAACTAGCTCGGGCTCGATTCGGCGACTCGACATTATTTTGGACCGGAGCCCACAGTAGGGCCTAGCTCGGCTATTCGCAGGCTAGCGGCCATTCGGGCAACTTTCTGGAGGGTTCGAAAGCAGGCGCATCCCAGCGTTTTTCTCCCGTCCACGGGCGCTCAGGTAGAGTCAGCTGGTGGCGGAGCCGCGATCTCAGTTGCCGGCCTCGGTAGCGTCGATCTTTACCGAGGGTGCCAGCACCCATTTCGTCGAACGCGAGCTTGCGGACAGTCTGCGCAACCTGACCGTGCGGCGGCTGCGGATCGCTGGCGCCCTGTACGCAGGAGTGCACCTGCTCTTCTTCGTGGCCCTGGTGGTCTTCGCCGGGGGACTCCTGGTGGAGGAGCTTGCCCGGCGCGCACTCATCATTTCGATTTCGCTCACGTTCTCGGCGCTGACCTATGTGCCGCGTCTAGAGCGCCACGCGGAAACCCTTGCCGAGGCGTTGACCTTGATCACCGCGGCGTATCTGCTCTTGTTCGTCCTGGAGTGGGGAGTGAGTTCTGGAACAGAGGGCTTGGTCCTCCTCTTGGTATGCACCGGACTCTTGTTTCCCTTCACCGCCGGCCGGATGTTGCGCGTCGCCGTATGCGTCACGGCGGGCTACGTCATGGCCGCGCTGTCGGTGCTCAAAACCGGAGAAGCCAGCTGGCTTTTTTCCGGTATCGCCTACGTCGGCAGCGCCGGCGCGATCGCCTACGTCGGAACTCAGTTGAGTCACGCTCTGCGCGCCGAAGAACTGCGCGCACGCTTGGAACTGGGCATTCAGCGCGACAACGCGGATCAGCTATTGCTCAACATCCTGCCGCGCCCAATCATCGAACGCCTCAAGAAGGACAAGAGCGCCATCGCGCAGAACTTCAGCGAAGCGACGGTTCTCTTCGCCGATATCGTCGGATTCACCCCGATGAGCGCCAAGGTGAGTCCCACCCAGCTCATCGCACTCTTGAACGAGATCTTCTCTCAGTTCGACGCACTAACGGAGAAGTTTGGGCTGGAAAAGATCAAAACGATTGGGGACGCCTATATGGTCGCCGGTGGATTGCCGACGCCGAGGGGTGACCACGTGGAGGCAGTCGCGCGTCTGGCGATCGCCATGCGTGACACTGTCGAGAACTTCGTCACACCCTCCGGTGATCCGCTGCAGCTCCGCATTGGCATCCACACCGGCCCCGTTGCGGCTGGGGTGATCGGCACCAAGAAGTTCACCTACGATCTGTGGGGGGATACCGTGAACCTGGCAGCGCGCATGGAGAGCCACGGCGAACCTGGCACGATTCAAATCAGTGAACGGGTCGCCGACACCCTACGCAGCCAGTTCGAAGTAGAGCCGCGAGGCACCATAGCCATCAAAGGCAAAGGCGAGATGCAGGCATTTGTTTTGGCCGGCGCTCATCGCAAAATCACGAGTTTGTACCCAGAGCCCGACGACTGAGTTTTGCCGAAAACTTTCCGTTCTGGGAACGAAACCGCAAAAATCCGAAGGATGCGGCGCTCGCGACTCTCCTGGTGTGTCCTGCTGCTGGGCGCGGCTTGCCACGAGGCACCAGCCCCCGCGGCGCGGGCAACGGGCGCGCAGGCGGCTGCGCCATTGGAATTGCCCACGGCAATCCTATACCCAAAACCAAAGCCGCCGCCGGCACGCCTGGGGGTGCTGTCCACGCGCGTGTATGTGCACGCCAAACCAACAGGCACTAGTCCGGAAATTGGAGCGCTGTCCCTGGGCAACGTCGTAGAGCTGGGGGCGGACAAGCCCCGAGTCACTCCGGACTGCGACCAGGGTTGGGTCGCCATCAAGCCTGAAGGCTACGTTTGCGCAGACTCGCGGGTGACTCGCTCCCCCGACACGCATCCGCTGCTCTCAGCGTTGCAGCGACACGCAGGTCGATTCGAGCGAGACAGTCCATATGGTTATGCAGCGTCGCGCCTGGCGCCCTGGTATCGGCGGGGGGCGTCGGCGGGGGGGACGGGCGAGGAGGGGGGGGGGGGCCCCCGCCCCCCGCAGGGCGCGCCAGCCGGGCGGCAG
>CALMUT010000076.1 GCA_937872925.1 uncultured Myxococcales bacterium
TGTCCGCCGGCCCCAGGGCTTTCCAAACGCCGGATTTCACCTTGTCGGCGAGTTCAGCGGGGTCGCCCGCACGGAACTTGTGAGTCTCGGAGACTTCGCCGTCCTTGGGGCTGTGGAGTTTCAAGGTCGCGGTCCACACGCCGCTGGCATCCTTTACGCTGCCCTCGATCCACGCGCCCAGGCTGATCGCCTTGGAAACGCCTTGGATGCCCTTGGCATTGTCCGGGCTGCTGCCCAGGGACTCGGCGATCTTTGCTGCATGATCGGCGCTGACCACGAGCACGCCGTCCTGGCCTTTGAGGGCCTTCACGATGGCGGCGCGCACGCCGCCGCCTTTGTCTCCCTCGAAGGCGCCGACCACAACGCGCACGCGCTCCGCCGCCGAGACATGATTTGGCGCAAGTGCACACAGCACGAAAGTCAGGAGCGCGAGGCCCAAGGCCCGGGCGTTCACTCTGTACCTCCGTCGCTCGGGGCGCCGCCGCTGCCGCCTGCGCCCGCGTCTTGGTTACCGCCGCCCGTGATTTGCACGAGCCACTTGCGGATGCAGTCAATCTCAGGCGCCTTCAGCGGCGTGCCCAGGGGCATGCGATCCCCGCAGCGCGGTGTCTTTGCCGTGAGTTTCTCCAAGAACAAGCTGCCCTCCGGGTCGTTTGGGTCCACCAACAGCTGCCCGTCGCATTCGTCACCTCCAGAACTGGTGACTCCAAGCACTTGGCTCTCAACGTTCGCGGTCAGGTCGAGGCCCGCAGCGGGATCATCAGACGCCTTGGGGGGCGAACTCGTCGTTGGTGCGTCGTGGCAGAGCGAAGAGGTGCAGTTGTCGGCAAAAACAACCTTCTCGTCCATGCCGGGTGGGCACGTGGCGGAAGTTCCACCCTCAGTGAATCGCTCCGGGTCGGCGAGGGAGCCTGGACACGCCGTGACCAGAAGCCCCGCGAACACGGCTACTACGTAGGGAAACGTACGATATTGGGACACAACCTCTGCATCTTAGAACGGAGAGCGGCGGAAACCGCGACGGAATTCGCCCCTGCCTCCCCCTTGCGGGTGCGATTTATTGTGCGCTGACTGGCAAAGGCCGCCCGGACGGTAATAACGTTCGATTTCCGAGAAAGAATGTCTCTGGGCACGAGTACGCAGACCGAGTCGCCGCTGGCGCGGGGAGTCATCTTCGGGATTTCGGCCCTTGCCTGTCTCGTCATTGCCGTCGTGCTGTACGCGTTTCCTGGTCGGACCACGGCGACGGAGCCCGGCGTGCTGCCCACGCTCAACGCCGTGCTCAACGGAAGCGCGGGCACGTTCCTGGTGCTTGGCTACGTGATGATCCGCCGCAAGCACCGGGCGCTGCATCGAGCGTGCATGCTCGTTGCACTCGGGCTCTCGGGAGCGTTTCTAGTGAGCTACTTGCTGCACCACGCGCAGGTGGGCTCGGTGCCGTTTCGGGGCACGGGCCTGATCCGCAGCGTCTACTTCGCCCTCTTGATCCCCCACGTGATCCTTGCAGCCGTGATTGCGCCCCTCGCGCTGTTCACGGTTTATCGCGCGTTCAAAGAGAACTTCGCCGCTCACCGCAAGATCGCACGAATCACCTTTCCGATTTGGCTCTTCGTGTCGGTCAGTGGCGTCGCGCTCTACGGGCTGCTGTACCACTGGCCCGTGTGATCAGGTCGCTGGACGGGTCGCGTCCAAGGCCGCGCTGCGGCACTCGACGATGCCGCCGTCTACGGTGACACCGATCACGATGCCCACGTCCGCCAGCACGCTGATGAAGGGTGCCTGCCAGCTTTTTTCCTGCCACAGCTGCGAAAAGGTTGTCGGACTGCGCTGCGCCCAAATCGCACCTGCGCCCGCTGCGTAGGCGCGGCCGAAGGGATCGATGGCCACAGAAGCGAAATCCGGCTGTCCGTCGATATTCGTCGCGCGCCGGCTGTCTTTGCGTAGCTGAATACAGGCGCCGCCGGTGCCAACACCAATGGCGAAGCCGTGCTCGGTGGAAGACGCGCAAGCCAGCAAAGCCCGGCCTGATGGAACTTCGAGGGGTTCGAGTTCCCAGAGTAACGGACGAAAAATGGCGGCGTAGGCCCCCGACTCGGCGCGCCCGACGACCAGCCAGCTCTCGTCATCCAGACGCGCCACGCCGGAGAGCGCAGCGGCTCCCGCGACCACCATCGGTCGCAAGAAGCGCTTGGCAACGGCCGCATGTAACTCCGGTGGGCCTCCGGGGCGTTCGGCGATCAGCACTGCCACGTCATCCGGGTCGCCACTTGCGTCGGTGAACGTCACTGCTTCGTCGCGGCCTTGATAGCGTTGCAACACATCCCCGCTGCTGAACTTTGCGATGCTGGCTTTGGGGCCGCCGATCAGCCAGGACGTGGACGTGAGGCGCCGCGCAAACTTCGTGCTCGCGTCGACATCGCCGGCATTGACTTCGGCCCAGCTCACGCCATCCCAATAGGCTAGCCCGCGAGTGGTAGCGGCCAGGCAGTGCCCGCTTGCATTCCAACCGACGGAAAGCAGCAGACGGTCTTGTCCAGGTGGGTGTCGCACGACGAAGCGCTGGGGCGCGCCCGAGTCCGGTTGCAGCATTTGAATGCTGTCGAACCAGCGCCGGGACGGGCGCGTAGACTGGGATTCCGCGTGCAGCCACGGCAACAAACTCTGCGCGAAGAGCTGCGCCGAACGTGGGCGGTCTTTGGGATCCGGCGCCGTGGCACGTGCCAGCGCCAAGTCGATGGCCTGGCAGGCGGCCTCTTGGTTGCGCATTTCCTGGCTCAGTCCGGCGCTCGCGGTCAGCGTGGCGCGTTCGGGCGTGCCCGCTGCCACTAGCGCTTGGGTGGGCGACGAGACGTCGAAGTAGCGTTGTCCCGTCAGGGCGAAGTACACGATGGTCGCGAAAGAAAAGACGTCGCTCTCGGGGCCAACGGGTGCGCTGCCTCCGATTTGCTCCGGCGCCACATAGCCCGGGGTGCCGACCACGGCGTCCCCAAAGGTCGCGGAGAGTCCCGATGGTTTTGCGATGCCGAAATCGGAGATCTTGAACATCTCTGTCTCGCCCGAGCCGCAACACAGCACGTTGCCCGGGGTCAAGTCGCGATGGATCACACCCACGGCGTGGATTTCGGTCAGTCCCCGCGCCAGGCTATCCACAAGACGATGGGTGCGCTCAGGATCGAAACCGGAGCGAGTCGCGCGTACGGCGTGCGCCACGCGCGCTTCGAGGGTCGTGCCCTCGACGCCGCCGTTGACGTATTCGAGGGCGATCCACGGCAGCGCCAGGGTGCGCCCGAAGTACTCGAAGGTTGTATGCCCAGTATCCAGCAGACGCACGACGAACGGCGTGGGCGGCACGCGTTCGTTCAGACGGCCGAGCGCGACGGCCTCTTTCTTCACAATGGTGTTCGCTTGATCCCCCGACTCCACAACCAGACGCGGCAGGATCACTTTGACGACAACGGGGGTCTCACCACTGGGGGACAGCCGCGTTGCAAAAAACGCCGAGGCCGTGCCGCCCTGTCCCAAGATGCGCTCGATGCGATAGCGCACGTCGGGGTGGAGCTCTGAGTTGAACACGCTCCCCGTGAACGCGGAGCCTGGCCGGCTCGGCACACCCGACTGCATCATCTGACCATAGAGGCTTTTGTTCGCTCCGTCAGCGCCCAGCCACCCGCCGTATGGCCGCGGCTATCTCTCTAGGCACTTCCTCCTGCAGAAAGTGCCCCGCCTCGGTCACTGTGACTTCGGCTTTGGGCAGCAAGCGCTGCAAATGACCGCGCACCCGCCCGAGCACCGGGTCACGATCGCCCCATACCAGCGCCATGGGGATGTCCAGGCGGGTGACCAGATCCTGGGTGCGCCGCAACGCGGGGATGGACGGATGGGACATGGAATCCGGAACCATGCGTGCCAAGGCGAGGGGTGCGATCCGGTCCACGTAGCGACGCAGCGGGTAGCGATAGGCGCGCGCCACCACGCCGCGGATACTGCTCTTGTCGCCTTGAGCCAAATGCAGGGCGCGCTGAGGAAAACCAAGGCCGCGGAACGCGACGCCGCTGAGCACGGGCATACGGGCGAAACGATGGAACGCTGTCGGTCGGAATCCCTCTCTTGGTGGCCCCACGACAGTGTTCAGCAAGACCAGACCCGTCAGCCGCTGGCTGCGGTCGACAAAGGCGCGCAGACCAATGGCGCCGCCCCAGTCTTGCACCACGAGCAACACGTCCTTGAGGTCAAGTTGCTCGATGAGACTTCCAAGGGTGCGGCCGTGGGCTTCGAGTTGATGCTCTTCGCCGTCGCGAGGTTTGTCGGAAAAGCCGAGTCCGATCAGGTCTGGCAGGATGACACGGAATTTGTTTGCATCGAGCTCGGCGACAACGCGCCGGTACAAGAAGCCCCAAGTTGGATTCCCGTGGACCATCAAGACTGGCCGCCCGGCGCCCTGCTCCATGACGTGCATCGCGTACCTGCCGACGGAGACGCGGTAGCGCTCGAAGGGGACCAAGGGCTCCAGCCAAGCCGGCAGCTCTGGCGCTGGAAGTCTTTGCATGGGCCGAGCCTAGTGCCTCGATTCAGGCGAATCGATGCTCTCGTGGGCCACCCCTGCAGAGGGGGCCATCTTGGGGCGCCGGGCGGCCAAAACCCCGCGGGGGGGGGGGTGCCACACAGGGCCCTCCCCCGCCGATGGATTTGCCATGAACTCATTCCAGCGCCTTCTGCCCCTTGCAGCCGCTGCGCTCCTGGGCCCTTTCGCGACAACCCCCGCTGCCGCACAATCCCAAGCTACGGCCGAAGACCCGTCCGCGTCCTGGCGGCCCCGGGCCGAAGCGGATGTGCGCCAGGGTGCTCCCTTCGTGATCCGCGTGGTCGTGGCGCTTTGCGACAACGCGCTGATTGACTGCGGCAGTGAACTTGCGGGCCGACCGTCGAGCCTGCGCCACAATCTCTACTGGGGAGCCATCTTCGGTGCTCAGCGCTTTCTCGAACGCAAGCGGAGTCAATTCACCTTGCTTGCGGTCGAGCAGCCGGGCAGCGGCATCCTCGAACGGCGCATTTACGAGCGAACGGCTCCCGGCAAACTCTGGGGCTTGAGCCCCGAAAAGAAGGTGCGCCAAGTCGTGGTGCTGGACGCTGTCGACGGAAAGGCCATCGATCACGCCGTGGATAGCTTTTATCACGCGGCAACCGCTGGGGACGCTGTGGTGATCCCCGGCGGCACCACGAAGCGCAAGGTGCACGTCGTGGGCTACGTGGGACACAATCGCCTGATGGACGGGCGCCGCTTGCCCGTGGCGTCCCGGGCCTCGAGTCACGCAACGCCGTCTTTCGTGCTGGCCTGCGAGTCGGACGCCTATTTTTCCCCAGGTCTGAAGCGCGCCGGCTCCGAGCCCGTTGTCATGACGCGCGCCCTGATGGCGCCGGAAGGCTACGTTCTTGCGGCCGTGCTGCGCGGGTTGGGGGACGGCAAACCACGCGCTGAGATCCGCAAGGGTGCAGTGCAAGCCTACGCAAATTGGCAGAAGCTCAGCTACGGCGCTGCTTCTTGGATTTTCGCCAAGCACTGATTCGGAACGCTTGCTTCTACTTTCCGTCGCCGGCACGCTCGAACCCAGAGAGCCGGGATACAGATGCGAGCCGTGGTTCAGCGCGTAACGAAGGGAAGCGTCAGTGTCGACGGCGTGTGTGTTGGCAGTGTCGGTGCTGGGCTGGTTGTGCTGGTGGGCGTCGGACGCCAAGACGACGCAAAGGACGCAACGACCCTCGCTGACAAAGTTGTCGGACTACGCATTTTCGAAGACGACGTAGGAAAGATGAATCGCAGCGTGCAGGAGATCAGTGGTGGGATCTTGGCGGTGTCGCAGTTCACGCTTTTTGGAGACGTGCGCAAGGGCCGGCGACCGAGTTTTGGCGAGGCCATGGAGCCCGAGCAGGCCAAGCACCTGTTCAACACCTTCTGCGAGGCCTGCCGCGGTCATGGCGTAGGCGTGGAGACGGGGCGTTTCCGCGAGCACATGGTGGTGGAGCTTTCCAACGATGGGCCGGTCACGATATTGATCGACTCAAAGCGTGGGTTCTGATGGGAGAGAAGATGACAGACTGCCTGTTTTGCAAGATCGCTAGTGGCAAGATCCCGGCTGATATCGTGTTTGAGGACAAACGCGCGCTGGCGTTTCGGGACATCAATCCGGCGGCGCCGACCCACGTGCTGGTCATTCCACGGCGGCACATCGCCACCATTGACGACGTGCAGGACAGTGACGAGCTGGACATGGGACATCTGTTCCGAGTCGCGGCGCAGGTGGCAGAGCAAGACGGCCTGGGTGAGCGCGGCTACCGGGTGACCATGAACTGCAAGGCGGATGGCGGGCAGAGCGTCTTCCACGTGCACCTGCATGTGCTGGGCGGGAAAGCCTTGGGCTGGCCGCCCTTTCCCTGAGGACTGGGCGGCGCTGCGTAACCGTGTGCGCGCCGAGCAGCCAACGGTGCGCAAGGGGCAGCCTGACCCCGGCCCCTCGTGGTATGGAGCGGGCATGGATATTCGGCGGATGCAGGACGGCGACCTCGACGGGGTCGCCCAGCTTTACCTCGACGGCTACGAAGTGCAGTGGACGCGTGACGGCGCCCGGGCCTACATCGACAAGTTCTTTCGCTTCGAGCCTTCCAGTTGCTTCGTGGTGGCCGAGGGAGACACACTCATGGGCGCGGTCTTGGGCTACTCCTTCGAGCGCGAGACGGGCCTGGTGCTCTACATCCAGGAATTGGTGGTGAGTCCAAAACACCGCCACAAGGGCATCGCCAAGAAGCTGGTGAGCGCGTTGCGAGAATCCACCGCCAAGCGCCCCAGTCGCGTGAACGTGAAACCACTGGTCAAAGCAGACACCGGCGTGCTCAATTTCTACAATTCGCTCGGTTTCGAGAAGGACAAGTCCGTCAGCTTTTCTTTCGACGAATAGCCGCCGTACAAAGGGAGATTTGCGCCGCGCTCCTATCGTGATAGCAGAGAGCGTCGTTTGAGCCCCACGCGCTGGGGGCAGGGTGCGTCAAAACACTCTGTGCGGGGAAGCCGGTGTGAGTCCGGCGCGGAGCCGCCGCTGTAACCCGAAAACACGCACTGATCACGAAGCCACTGGCCCGCAAAGCTGGGAAGGCGATCAGAGAGCGCGGGAAGTCAGAAGACCTCCTCAACGACGCCGGAACAACAACGTTCCGGCGGTTTGTTGCCTGGGCGCGTGCCTCGCCCGAGGAGATCGAATGGACACTATCCGACTCACGCTGACCGCCCTCCTGCTTGGCGGCCTCAGCGTTGCCTGCAGCAGCGGATCTGCTGCCGAGCCCGATGGCAGCGGCGGAACCGCTGGAACCACTGGAACCGCTGGAAGCGGCGGGGGCGCCGCGGGCGCTGCCGCTGCCGCCTACGATCCCGGACCCATCGTCTGCAGCCCGGCCAGCGCCCATTTCGTCAGTCATGGGATCTTGCATGACTTCGGTCCGGGACAGAGTCACGGCCAAGCCGCGTTTCCGGGACCCATCCTGGGGCCACCGAAGGGCGGCGGTTGCTGCGTTGGCGGTCTCGACGTGGTGTCACTCGGCAACGGGGGCAGCGTGGTGGTTGCCTTTGCCGACAACGCCATCGTGGACGGTCCAGGACCGGACTTCGTCGTCTTCGAAAACGCGTTCTGGATCGCTGGCGACGAGACCCAGAGTTTCGCGGAGCTTGCAAGCATCGCGGTGAGCGAAGATGGCGTCAGCTGGCACGAGTTCCCCTGCGCGGCGTCTGCGCCGCCCTATGACAGCTGCGCCGGCGTCCAGCCGGTATTTGCCAATGCCGACGACGGCGCCATCGACCCGCTGAGCCCCGAAGCCGGCGGAGATCGCTTCGATCTTGCGGATCTCGGTCTCACCCGCGCTCGCTATGTGCGCGTCACGGATCGCGCAGACCTCGTCGGCATGGACGGCGTATTCGATCTGGATGCCATTGGCATCCTGAATGCCCAGTGTCCCTGAGAGCCGCGCATTGCGTCGCGATCGGTGTGCTCTGCTGCGGTCGCGCAGCGGCTGCAGATCCGCCAGACACCGACGCGCCCCAGGCTGCCATGGACGTTACCGTCGAAGGGGAGCGGCGCCCCTTGGCCGCAGGTCGGGACGACAGCATCAGTTCGTCCCGGGTAGGGGGCGCGCGGCTGAAGCGCGCGGGTAGCAGCGCAAGCCAAGTTCTCGCGGAATTGCCCGGCGCGCAGTTGTCGCGCTCGGGGGCGGGCGCCGAACTTTCCACGCTTTCCTTGCGCGCCGCGTCCAGTGCGCAGACTCCCGTGTATTTGGGCCAAGTGCGCCTGAATGACGATCTCACGGGCACGGCCGATCTGAGTCGGATCCCACTGTGGATGCTGCATCGGGTGGAAGTCTATCGCGGCGCAACTCCGAGCGAATTCGACCAGTGGGGCGTTGGCGGCGCGGTGGTATTCGAGCCGCGGCGCCCGCGTCGTTCACAGCTGAACGCGAGTGTGGGTGTTGGGAGCTTTGGCGCAAGATCGATCTCCGCCGGGGGCGCCATCGCTGGCGCGGATGCTGCGTCGTCTTTTGCCGTGCGGCATGCGCGGGCGGACAACGGCTTTTCTTACATCGACGACGGCGGTACCAGCTTCGACCCCAGTGACGATCGGGAGCGCTCGCGTACCAACGCAGACCACGCGGAAACCGACGTCTGGTCTGTCAGCCAGTGGCGCCTCGGGCGCGCGCGCTTCGTGACGGCGCTCAATGCGTTTTCTCGGAGTCAGGGAGCGGCGGGGATCGCGATCATTCCCGCGGACCACGCGCGGTCGCGTACCCGTCGCCTTGCCTTCGGCACCCAGGGCAACGCACCCTGCAGCGCGCGGGTCGAGGCATGCAGACTCGAATTCAGCACGGACGCGCTGTGGACGACCCATGCCGTGGAGGATCCGGATCGCGAACTGGGACTCGGAGTGGTGTCGACGCGGCTCGTGGGCGTGCGCGTGGGGCAGAGCGGGGCGTGGCGCGGGGAAGTGGGCCCGGTGGCCGCGCGGGTGGGTGTGCGCTACGAGCTGTCCCAGCTCAAGAGCGCCGTAGCGGAGACCGCGCACGCCAATCGATTCACCGGGCGCACCACCCTTTCCCTGGAGTACGCGCCCGCCGAATCCTGGCGCGCCGTGCTTGCCGCGGCCCTCGATCACCACGCGACCCAGGGCGCCAGCGGCCCCGAGGGATCCGAGACCATGCCTGGGGCTCGGCTGGGCGCCGTGCTCTCGCCCGCGCCGTTCTTGGACGTGCGTGGCAATGTCGGCCTCGCTCAGCGGCCGCCCACCCTGGGCGAGCTGTACGGGGTCTCGGCCGTTTCCTTGGGCAACCCGAGCCTAGCGCCGGAGCGGAGCTTGAACGGCGAAGTGGGAGTGCGTGCGCACTATTCCAAGTCGGCGAGTTTCGTATTCGAGGCCGACGCCGCCGGCTACGCGCGTCGCGTTGACGATCTGATCGCCTTCCGCCGCTCCGGCTTCGGGGCGCTACGCCCGTTCAACATCGGGGCCGCGCAGATACTCGGTGCGGAGCTCGCCGTCCGCGCCGACGCCCTCCGCCACGTGCTCGTCGATGTTGCCGTCACGGCGACCGAGCCCCGAGACGTGAGCGAGGATCGACTCACTGAAAACGATCTCTTGCCCTTTCAGTCGCGCCTGACCAGCTTCGCCCGCGTCGCGGCCTACGCCAGCCCGAAAGCACCGGAGTTCTCCCGGGCAGAAATCGGCGCTTCGCTACGCACCCGCGCAAGCCGCGTTGCCGATCCCGCTGGCCTCGTCGTCTTGCCGGCTTCCGAAGTCGTCAGCGCGGACGTCGCGCTGGCCTTCTTCAGCGACTTGCTGGTGCTGCGCGGCGCCCTCGACAACGTCTTTGACCAGCGCGAGCTCGACTTGCTCGGCTTCCCCCTGCCGGGCCGTAGTCTGCACCTACGTGCAGACGTCGAGGTTCCGTTTGAGTGACGCAAAGCATCGTTGTCCGGATCGGCCCCGACTCTGCCGCCCGTGCCCCGCGGGGTTGCGCGCCGGCGTGTGTTTGCTAGATTCGGCTCTGGAATGACTCCGCAATTCAGCGTCACGACGAAAGGCACGACCACCACGAGCTAGGTCGCCTGCACTCGTTTGTGAGCAGAGGGCGACAACGCGGTCGCCTTCGGAAGCCACCCCCGACGGCGATCGCCCTCGGGGGTTTCTCGTTTCTGGAGGCAACAATGGACAACAATGCTCTACACCGGATCCGCCACAGCCTGGCCCACGTCCTGGCGCAAGCCGTCGTCGCGATGCGACCGGGTTCGACGCTTGGTTTCGGTCCGGCGATCGATGACGGCTGCTACTACGACTTCATCCTCTCGGCGCCGCTGAGCGAAGCGGACTTCCCGCAGCTTGAGGAGCGCATGCGCGAGATCCTGGCGCAAGATCAGGCGTTCGAGCGCGAGGAGCTTGCTCCGAGGGATGCCCTTGCACGCCTCGAAGCGATGGGCGAGCCCTACAAACGAGACTTCGCCCAAGAAGCTCACTTCGGGACGTCCGACGTGCCGGCTCTGACCTTGTGTCCCACCGACTGAGGTCGCATGCTTCGGCCCATGACGTGGCACAGGTTCCTGATCGTACCGTTCATCGGCGTTGCGGCCTCCGTCGGTTGCGGAAGCGACGACGCTGATGGCGGCGGCGGCGCCGGCGCTGCGGGCACGGCTGGGACGGCGGGCGCTGCCGGCGCCGACGCTGGCTCCGCTGGCTCCGGTGGCAGTGCGCTTCCGTGCCCGGCGCCCGCCAAAGCGGCCGGCGCAGCGCCAGTGAGCGGGACCAGCCGAGGGCTCTGGGCGCAGTCCGTGGAAAAGATTGAGGGCACCCAGCTCGTCGCTGGTGACCCGAAGGGCGGCGCGTTCGCGGTTCTGCGTGGATTTTCCAACGGCGAACCCATCGCGGTCGGCAGCGATACCGTCTACGCGGGGGGCGCCGCGAGCTTCTTCGTCATCGTCGCCCGTTTTGATCCCGATGGCAGCATCCCTTGGGCCAAGGCAATCGCGCCAGTCGTCCCGGACCTCAACTGGAAGCCCGACTTCCAGATCGCAGGTGCCGACGGCGCTGTATTGATCACGATGCCCATCAGCGTGGAGGTCGACGTTGCGGGCACGTCGGTGAACGCCGCGGCAGCGAAGACGCTCCTGGTTGCCCGCGTCTCTGCCACCGGCGCGGATTGGACCGCTTCCTTCGGCAACGCTGAGGCAACGCCCCAGGCGGCCGCAGCGGATCCCCAAGACGGGGCGGTGTTCGGTCTTGCCTACGAAGCCCCCGTGGACCTCGGCGGTGGGATCCGGGACTGCAGCCTCGTCTTCTTGCGCATCGACCAAACTGGAAAGCGGCTTTTCGATCGCTGCATGAGTACGTTGAAACCGGGGTTCTTCGAACTCGACGGACTGGCGATCGACGCAGCCGGCGACATGATCGCTTCCGGCTTCCCGCTCGGCCCCGTTGACGTGGGCACCGGCCCAGTCAGCGTCGACTCAAGCGGAGGCGCATCCATTCTCTTCAAGATGTCTGGCGCCGACGGCACGACGCAGTGGTCGACCGTGTTCCGAGGGAACTACAGTCGTCAGATCGGCACGGACACCAAGAACAACATCCTCACCATCGGGCACGTCCCCAACTACAATGATGAGACACTGTTTTCCGACGACAGCGTCAAAGGATGCAGCCGTGAAGATGTTTACGACTATCACCTCACGACACTGGATGCCGCGGGCAAGCGCGTCCGCACCGTCTTCTTCAGCGACGCCCGCGGCGTGGCTTTCTCGCCGGACGGTCACACTTACGTGATCGCCCCGGGGGATGGGACGCCGTTCGCACCGGGGCTCGACCCACCAACCAAGCAGCAGCTAGTCGCGCTAGACCCAGAGGGTGGCGTGCGGTTCTTGCAAGACCTGGCTGCGGACGGGAGCGGCAACCTGGGGACTCCCGCGCTGGCTCTGGACGGACTTGGAAATCTCTACGTGCTGGCCGGACTCATGGGCACGCTAAGCCTAGAAAACGGAAAGGGCACGACGGTGCCGAGCGGCTTCGGCGCGGCGCTGGTGCGCTTTGACACCAAGCCGTGAGCGAAAGCGACGCGGCGGAGGCGTTCGGACGCGCGGGGGCCGAGGGATTCTTGGACTCCGTCGAATCCGTAACCGCTGCCCCGTGCCGCTTCGCTACAGCAGTCCGCGTTGGCCTTCGGAGCGTCGCTGGATCTCCGTTTCGATCATGGCAACGTGTTCGTATTCCTCGGCTTCGAGTTCGCGGCACAAGCGCCAGGCTGCGCTGCCGCGGGGCAGCTTTTGGGAGCGCTCAGCGAAAAAGTCACGGGCGCGCTTTTCCAAGCTGAGCGCGACTTCGAGCACTTCAAGGGGCGTGGTCGGTACCGTCTTGTGGCCGGCGAAGAGCGCGGAGACCTCCGGAGTCAGCGTCACGCGCTCGGGCTCTGGCGGCTGCACGTGGTAGCGGCGCGCGAGGATCGCGATGTGCTCTTGCTCCATGTCGGCCAAGTTCTGAAACAGCGTCTCGAGTTCCGGGTCGTCCGTAAGTTCTGCGCCGCGGCGATAGAAGGACATGCCTCCCAGCTCGATTTCGAGCGCCTCTTGGATGGTGCGCTGGGTTTCAGTGTCCTGCCTGGCGCCGTCGGTTTTGCGGGCCAGCTTTCCGCCGCAGGCTGAGCACAGTCCGAAGGGGAAGGCATATCCCTCGTAGACCTTCTGACAGCTGGTGCAGTGCCATTCCAATTCCTGGCCCGCGCAGCAGATGTACTGCTCGCCTTCTTCCAGGCTACCGTGACAGCGCGGACAGCGCCCCTGACCGGGGGCGTCGGCTGCTTCGGGCGTGCCCATTGGCTTCGGCGGCCAAGTTTCGCTTTGCAGGTATTGGACGATGTGGCGCGCGGCGCGACGACCTGCGCCCAGGGCGAGGATCACCGTCGCGCCTCCGGTCACAATGTCGCCGCCGGCGAATACACCTGGCAGGTTCGTGGCCTGAGACACGGGATCGGCTTCGATGTAACCCCATTGATTCAGGGTCAGCTTAGGAGCCGAGCGCGGCACGATGGGATTGGCTCGGGTGCCGAGGGCGTAGATCACTGTCGAGGCCGGGAACTCCGAAAACTCGCCCTCGATGGCCACTGGCCTGCGCCGCCCGGAAGCGTCGGGCTCGCCAAGCTGCATCTGCTGGCAGCGGACGCCGCGCACGTCGCCCTGCTCGTCGAGCAGGATCTCCGTGGGTCCGCGCAGGAAGTGAAACTCGATGCCCTCCTCCTTGGCGTGACGGATCTCCTCCAGGCGGGCGGGAGCCTCTGCCTCCGTGCGCCGGTAGACGCAGTGCACGTTGGCCGCGCCCAAGCGTTTCGCCACGCGCAGGCAGTCCATTGCGGTATTGCCCGCGCCAATCACAACGACGTCGTTGCCGAGTTGCACCGGTGTGTCTTCATAAGGAAATCGATCGCCGCCCATTAGGTTCACTCGGGTCAGGAACTCGTTGGCCGATGACACCTGGCCGGCGGATTCCCCTGGCAAACCCAGGAAGACCGGGTAGCCCGCACCCGTGCCAACAAATACTGCCGAGAAACCCATCTCACCGAGCAACTGCTCAAGGGTGAAGGTCTTTCCCACCACCTTATTCACTTCGAAGCGCACCCCCAAACTCTCCAGTGTATTGATTTCTCGCTGAATCGACTCCCGAGGCAGTCGGAACGACGGAATGCCATAGCGAAGCACACCGCCGATGACGTGCAGCGCTTCGAAGACCACGACCTCCGCACCCTTTCGCGCCAAGTCGCCCGCGCAGGCGAGGCCTGCCGGACCCGAACCGACGATGGCGACCTTGCCGAGCTTGCCCGGCTCTTGGCGTTCCGGCTGCACCTCGGGAGCATGGTCCCCGACGAAACGTTCGAGGCGGCCGATGGCCACGGGTTCAATCTTCTTCGCCAAGATGCATTGAGCCTCGCACTGGCTTTCTTGGGGACAGACGCGGCCGCAAATACTGGGAAAGAGGTTGGATTCGTGAATCACGTCTCGAGCGCCCGCTAGATCTCGCACCAGCATGTGACGAATGAAGCGGGGAATGTCGATGCTGACCGGGCAACCGGCGATGCATGTGGGGCGAGTACACTGGATGCAACGACTCGCTTCGAGCAAGGCGTCTTGCATGGAGTAGCCCTGGCTGACCTCGGCGAAATCCTGTGCGCGCTCGCCCGCATCGCGCTCTGGCATGGCAGTCGCCTTCTCCGGAAGCGCTTTGATCTTCTTGTAGTTGCGCTTGCCTTCGTCAAAGAGCTTCAACTCCAGGTTGCATACGCGCTCGAAGTCCTCGCCGGCTTCAGCTTCCTGGCCCTTGAACCGGCGCTGGCGGGCTTCGAGCTCGGCGAAGTCCACGCCATGGGCGGAAAACTCAGGGCCATCCACGCACGCAAAGCGGAGCTTGCCGTCCACGGTGACGCGACACGAGCCACACATGCCCGTGCCGTCCACCATGATCGCGTTCAAGCTCACGAGGGTTGGGATGGCTTTGGCGCGGGTGACCTCCGCAGCGGCCCGCATCATGGGCAGCGGACCGATCGCGATCACTTTGTCGGGCGCCGGATCCCTGGAGATGACCTCGTCCAAAGCCTGGGTCACGAAGCCGGCGCGTCCGTAGGATCCATCGTCGGTGCAGACGATCAGCTCGTCACACAGCTCTCGGAAACGGTCCTCCCAGAATACGAGTTCCTGGTTGCGGAAGCCGATGATGGCAGTGACGCGGGCTCCGGCTTGCTTGAAGGCGCGCATTTGGGGAAACACGGGAGCGACGCCCAAGCCGCCGCCCACGAACACGACATGCCCTTCGCTTTCGATGGGGCTCGCCAAACCCAGCGGGCCGACGAAGTCCAAGAACCAATCGCCTTCAGCGTAGTTCTTGAGCATGGCTTGGGTGGACCGACCCAGCCCTTGGATGACCAGCGTCACCGTTCCGCGTTTGACATCGAAGTCGGCGATGGTCAGCGGGATGCGCTCCCCGCCGTCGTGCAAACGCAGCATCACGAACTGGCCCGGCCGCGACGCCTTGGCGACATCTGGCGCGAAAACGTCCCAGAGGAAGGTCCTATCCGAGAACTGCTCTCGCCGAACTATTTGGTACACGCGCGACTCCGATCCGGGCCCCCCCAACTGCCCGCAGCTGCTGCGGCGCCCCATCGAACTCCCCAGCGGTGGGGGCCCAAAGCGCGCCTTCTACTGCGCTTGGGATTAGCTGCTGGTCCAAGCGCAGTCAATCGACCGACCGCTGTCGTGCCGCCTCGGGATGCTCCATGACATCGGGCGCCACCGCCACGCCGGTTTCTGCCGCCGTCTTCGGGGGGCGGATGCTGCGAAAAACGCTGAATGGCCCCCGCTCGTCCTCAGGCTCCGCTCTAACCATGCATCACGTAGCGCACCCCGTGTTCCGCGAGTTCATCCAGGACGCGTTTGGCGCCAAACGCTTCCGCCGACGAGACCACGCCGTGCTTCAGACTCCCTTCCCTCGCGAGCGTATGCGCGCCTCTTGCCGCAAGCGCTCCGGTGATGCCGTAGGGATCGCATCCGTGCACGGTCACCGCCGGCGTTGCGCCGGCGCCCTTGCCTCGTGCCAGTACCGTGAAATCCGCGGCCGCGCGGGCTGCAGCGTCGGGGCCGGCGTCGCCAGCGTCGATCTGTGATTCGAGCCAAGCGAGCGCACCAACGCCCTGCAGTGGGCGCAGCGCGGCCCGCCCGGACCACAGCGCCATGGCTACCAGCGACAGCGCCTTCGGGAGCACAAGATTCGTCGTCACGTTGCGGACGCTGGGGTACGCGCGGCTGAGGAAAAGCGCTTCGGTGCCCGGGAAGGGTACTGCGACTGCCCGCTGCTCGCTGTTCGGAAAGACGACGCGCAGGGGCAGGGGACTCGCGCCTCTGGGCACCAGCCGTCCGTCGCGGCGGATCAGCGCATCTTCTTGGAGCGCGGCGAGCGCCGACTTCTGGGTGCCGCGGGAGGCGCCTGTGCCTTCTACTCGGTTGAAGATGTCGACGCTGTGCAGCTTGGGATGTGCGTCGCAGAGCAGGCTGGCGGCGCAGATCCCCAGGGCGAATTCGAAGGCGTGGGCGTTGACGACCGCGAGCTTCTTTTCGACTGCAACGCCATGGTAGCGCTCGATCAATCGCGCCACGTAGGCTTGCTCTCCCGTCGTGTCGAGGAAGTGCGCGCCGGCGTCCAAGGCTGCGCGCACGACGGGCTCGCCGTATTTCAAGAAGGGGCCAACGGTGGAGACGACGACGCCAGCCCCGCGCAGCAGCGCGCGCAAGGTTTCCGGCCTGTTGGCGTCTGCCACGCGCAGTTGTTCGTTTTTGCGCGGTTCGAGTGCTTCCAAACGCTCCAGGCTGCGTCCGGCCAGGATCAAGTCCGAAGCGCCGAGCGCCCGCAGTTGTTCGACCACCAGCTGGCCCGTGAACCCCGTAGCTCCGAAGACGACGATGCGCATGCGCCGGCGAGCATTCCATAGCTGCCGTCGGGGCGCCAAAGGGATCTGGCGAGCTCAAAGAAGCAGATAACAAAGCAGCGCGAGCGCAAACGCTCCGAACACGTTGAGCACGGCTCCGCTGCGAGCCATTTGCCGCACGCTGACGCGGTCCGTGCCGAAGATGATGGCGTTGGGTGCGGTGGCGACGGGCAACATGAAAGCGCAGCTCGCCGACAGCGCCGCGGGCACCATCAACAGCTTCGGGTCGAGACCGGCACCCAATGCAGCGGCGGCGAGAACTGGCATGAGCAACGTGGCGGTTGCGGTGTTGCTGGTGACTTCAGTCAGGAACGTGACGGAAAGGCAGACGATGCAGAGCATCCCAAAGAGCGGCAGCGTTGAAACTGCCGAGAGCGCAGCGCCCAGCGCCGCGGAGAGACCGGACTCTTCGAAGGCCCGGGCGATGGCGATGCCGCCGCCGAAGAGCACCAACAGGCCCCAGGGGATCTTGCGCGCCGTCGACCAGTCCAGCAGAGCTCCGCCGTCGCCGTCGGGGATCAGGAACAAGATCACGGCCGCGGCCAGTGCAACGGTGCTGTCGCTGACCGCGCTGCCGCCAACGAAGCGGCTCCAGCCGCCGAAGGGCTCCGTGCGCGTGATCCAGGCGAGGGCCGTAAGTCCGAACACCACCAGCACTCGGGCCTCGGCCGCGCGCCAGGGGCCGACGCTGGGCAGCTTGAGTTCGACGCGCTTCGTCACGCCTCGGGTCACCACTAGCCACGCGATGGGTAGCAGCACGATCACGGCCGGCACACCGATGCGCATCCACTCTGAGAAGGACATCTCTGCGCCAGCGACTTCCTTGTAAATCCCCATGAAGATCACGTTTGGGGGCGTGCCAATGGGCGTGCCCAATCCGCCAATGCTTGCGGAGTACGCGATACCCAGGAGCAGCGCTCGGCTGAGGGGCCCACGATCGGACTCGATCAGCGCCAGGGCGACCGGCAGCATCATGAGCGTGGCCGCGGTGTTGCTGATCCACATGCTCATCACGGCCGTGGCCAGCATGAATCCGAGCACCAGACGCCTTCCGCTGGTGCCGCCAACCAACCGCACCATGCCCAGCGCCAATCTGCGATGAGCGCCGCTCTTCTCCAGCGCCATGCTCACCAAGAAGCCGCCGAGCAACAGCAGGATCAGCGTGTGGCCATACGCGCCCGCAACTTGTTTGTGATCCAGCACGCCGGTGAGGGGAAACGCCGCAAAGGGGATCAGCGACGTGGCAGGAATGGCGATGGGTTCGAGGACCCACCAACAGGCACACAGGCCGGTGATGCCCGCCGTGGCCGCTGCGGGCGCAGGCAGGCCGCCCCAGATCGCGAGCGCATAGCAAATGGCTCCGAGCAGCGGGCCCGCAGCGAGCGCCGCGCCGCGCTTGGTGACGAAAGTTGATGCGGACATGGCTTCGTCGCGCGCTCAAAATTGCCGCGCAACCCTCCGGAAAAGCACGAGAAACAGCCTAGCTTGGCTCGGGCGCGGGTTGAAGCGGTGCGCATGCGCCTGTTAAGTATTTCCCGGCGCGCGGCCCAGGCATTCTCTGGCGCAGCGGCTATTTCCTGAAGTATCTGATGCAGTTCTCGAAGCAGATGTTGTTGGTCCGGCCCTGGGCGCTGTTCGTGGTCCTGGTCGCGAGCCTTGGGTTGCTGGCGCCCACCGTCGCGGCGGCTCCGGGCCGCGACTTGCCCAAGAAGTTTCGCCGTTCGCCCTACTCTCTGATGAGTCTGACCGTCGGCGCGCCCAATGCAGGCTACCAGCTGCGTGCCAAGAAGCTACGCAAGCGCCAGTACCTGCACATCAAACGTGGCAGCGCAGACCGCGTATACGGCCACCCCGCCTTAGTGCTCATGCTCTACCGCAGCGCGAAGGAGATCGCGAAAAGCGCGCCCGGCTCGGTGCTGCTCGTGGGCGACGTCTCTGATAAGGACGGCGGGTCCCTCAGCGGGCATCGTTCTCATCAGAGCGGGCGTGACGCGGACATTGGCATGTACGCGCTGGACAAGAGGGGCAAGCGAGTAGTGCTCGACCGTTTCGTGTCCTTTGGCGGTGACGGCAAAGCTCAAGACGGTAGCGGGCTCGTCTTCGATGACGCACGCAACTGGCTGCTAGTGCAGTCTTGGGTGCGTGATCATCGGGCTGGCTTGAGCCATATCTTCGTCTCGACGCCGCTGCGTTCGCGCTTGATCAAGTTTGCCTCCGGGCACCCGCGCTATAAGAAATTCGTGACGGAGGTTTCGGCGCTGCTCAAGCAGCCCGAACGGTCGAGTGATCACTCCGACCACTTCCACGTGCGCATCTCTTGCCCCAAGCGCCTCGTCGGTCTCTGCGTCGAAGAATCGAAGTAGCTCAAGAGCCCACGTCGACCAAGACTTTCAGTGTGCCGCGGCGTGCCGCGTGGTCGAAGGCGCTGATGGCGTCCCGCAGGGGATAGCGAGCTTGGATCAGCGGCGTCGGATCGAAGCTGCCTGCCGCCAAAAGCGCGATGGCGGCGCGCATGTCGCCACAGCGCGAACCGACGACATTCAGTTCTTGGATCACGATGGGGCTGAAGTCGACCTGGGTCGGGCCAGCCACGGTCGTCTTCAGCACCAAGGTGCCCCGGGGTTTGCACAGCGCCATGGCCCGGGCGAGTCCGCTCGTGCTGCCACTGGCCTCCACAACCAGATCGGCGTCGCCGTCTTCGAGGGTCAGTGCGTCTTCCAGCTTTCCGCGTGCGCGCCAGGCGTCGAGCAGCGCAAGCTTTTCCTTATGGTGCCCCACAACCAGCACGTCACGGATCGCGGTCGCCAACGCGGCGGCGATCAAGAGCCCCAATTTGCCGTCACCGATCACGACGGCGCGCTTGGCATCGCAGGCGCCCGCGACATCCAACACATGCAGCGCGGCGGCAAGCGGCTCGGCGAATACGGCCACGTCGTCCCTGACGCTTTGCGGTACTGCAACCAGGCACCGCTCCGGGATCGTGAGTTCTTCCGCGAAGGCGCCCCCACGCCCCAGGATCCCCAGCACCGTGCGCGCGCGGCAATGATGCCCGTCGCGCTGCACGCAGTCCGCGCACTGGCCGCAGCCCGCGTTGATGTCCGCGACCACGCGCTTGCCTACCCAAGGCGCACTCTCCGACTCGATCACGGTGCCCACCATCTCGTGGCCGGGCACTCCGGAAAACCCCATGTAGCCCCGCACCAGCTGCAGATCCGTGTCGCAGACGCCCGCCACGCGGACGGCCACGCGGGCTTCACCCGGGGCGCGCTTCGGGGAGGGGAAGTCCGTCCGGGTCTTCAGCTTGCCGTCCAAGACCAAGGCCAACATCAAGGCAGGCCTATCACCTTTTTGCCCTGCTATGCAGTCGACCACACCCACAATCTCCTTCAATCGCCCGACGCAGCCAGCTACCCTCCGCGCCCGTGCCAAGCGTCATCTTCGAAGCCAACTCCATCGGGCGAGAAAAACGCGTCGAAGTCGCCGTGGAGACCCCGCTGGTCGACATCGCGGACGAAGTCCTGGCACCGATCCCGTTTTCCTGTCGCTCCGCAACCTGCGCCACCTGTCAGGTCGAGGTCACCGAAGGCGCCGAGCTGCTGCGCCCCCCGGACGACGACGAACGCGAACTACTGGAACTACTGAACAGCCCGTCTACCGTTCGCTTGGCCTGCCAAGCGGTGGTCTGCCCTGGTGATGGCGTGGTGCGGGTCAAACCCGTGGGGACTTGAGCGAGGGCACGCGCGCGGCGGTTACTTCATGACTTGGTCGTTGGATCGCATCGTCTGGCCAGTCCTACCCTGGCGGGAACTCGCGCAGCGCTACCGCGAGGGCGCATCGGACCTCAGTTTCGAGATCAGCGTGGCACTAGTGCTGGGACTCGTGCTGAGCCTGCCCTTGCTCATGCCCCGACCACGCGCGTACCGCTGGCTTGGCGTTGTGGTAGCGGCCTTGAGCGTCGCTTTTGGCGTATGGCGCGGCTGGGAGTTCCTCTGGATCGGTGACGATGCGTTCATCTCTTTTCGCTACGCGGAGAACTTCGCGCACGGTCATGGACTTGTGTTTAACCCTGGGGAGCGGGTCGAGGGGTACACGAACTTCCTCTGGACCGTACTGATCGGCATCGGGATCTGGCTCGGGCAGGATCCGCTGATGCTGTCCGCGGTTCTGTCCCTCGGTTCTTTTGCCGGCGTCATCGTTCTTTCTCAGGAACTGGTGCGCCGCTTGGCGCCCTGGAACGCGCCGGTTTCAGCTGCCTTTGTGGCGCCGGTTCTGGCCGGCAGCTACGTGCTGACGACGTTTGCCACCAGCGGACTCGAGACGATGTTCGGCGCGCTGCTGGTGCTGTTGATGCTGTGGTTCGCCCTGCTGCGACGGCCAGCGCTTGCGGGCACCTTCGGCACGCTTGCCGCCATGACCCACCCGGACCACGGGATCTTCTACGCGGTGCTTGGTCTCTGTTTGGCGCTAGACCGCGAACGCCGTCGCCAAATCCTGCGCTACGCCGTTCCCTTTGTCGTGATCTACGTTCCTTACTTCCTGTGGCGCTACAACTACTATGGCGATCTCTTTCCGAACACGTACTACGCAAAAAGCGGCGGGCTTGAGTACTTTCGGCAGGGCTGGATCTACGTCGCAGTAAGCGGTTTTGCCGCTGGACTCATCGGGGCGTTGCCCTTGGCCGTCTTCGGTGCCCTTGCGCGCCACAGCCACTTCTTGGCGCGCTTCTTCTTGATAGCAACGCCCTTGTTCTCGATCTACGTCGCCAAGATTGGCGGGGATTTCATGTTGGGGCGTCTGTTCGTTCCCATCATCCCCGTGGTGTTGATTTTGGCTGAGCTGGGAGCTCGGGAGCTGTTCGCGGCCCGACGTCGCATGCTCGCTCCGCTGGGTTTGTTTGGTGTGGCTTTGATCATTCCGGCCGCCTTGCCCGTACAAGTTATCCGCCCCGGCGAAAAGGTGTGGCATATCGCTGACGAGCGCACTTTCTACCCCATTAGAAAGGAGCGCGCGCTGGTTGCCGCCAGCCAATACGCGCGCTGGGGCAAGGACTTGAACGTGCACATCGCGTCCCACGGCGTGCAGCCCTTAGCCGCTTTTGGCTGCTGCGGCATGCTCTCCTACTACTCCAAGCTGCCAATCTTGGATGTCTACGGTTTGGCCGACGCACACGTTGCTCGCAAACCCATCGCGCAGCGCGGGCGTCCGGGGCACGAAAAACTCGCGTCACCCGGTTACGTGATCACTCGCGGCGCGCGGATCTCGGAGCATCCGGTGTACCCACCGCGCTACAGCCCGTGGACGGAGATCTGGGTAGGCGCATTGCGCTTTCATATCCCCACCTACGACGCTGGACTGATGGATACCTTGGCCAAGGATCCCGCAGTGCGCTTCGTCGACATCCGGACGCAAATCGATTCCTGGACTCCAGATCCCGCAACCACGAGTCGAGAGGACCGCTGGTGCGACGCTTGGTTCTTCGAGCAGTACTACTTCTTGCACAACCAAGATCGAAAGCGCCTGGCGGCGGTGCGTGAAAAGCTCGTTCTGTTGGAGCCGGAGCTGAAGGGACTGGAGGGGCTCATCATGGGCGAGCCCGCCGCAGGCTCGGGCTTTCGCAAGTTACGGGAATTCCATCTCGACAGTCGCGCTGAGGGCTGGCTTTCCAAAGGCAAAGCATTCGCAGCTTGGCCGTCTGCGGGGGTTGCGCTCCAAGAGACTCCCGCCAACAACGTCGGGGCCTTTGCCAATTCTATGGTCGAGCGCGTGGGCGACGCTCCCACCGGCGCGTTGCTGTCGCCGCGCTTCGAACTCCGCGGCGACGCCCTCACGCTGTGGATCGGCGGTGGTAGTGACATCCGCACGTTGCGCGCGACATTGATGGTCGATGGTGCTCCAGTCCGCAACGCAACGGGGTGCAGGACCGAGGTGCTCGGGCGCAGAGTGTGGCGAACCTCCGACTTACGCGGCAAGACGGCACAGATCGAAATCGTTGACAGCTCCGCCGGAGGCTGGGGTCACATCATGGTCGACGAGATTGTGGAGTGGGCGCGCTAGCGAAGCGCCGGAAGCTCGCTACGCACTCAGTTCCGTAGCCGCATTCAAATCCAGGTCGAGCACGACGGCTCGTTTGAGAGCACGGGCCAGCAGCTTCAGCTTCCGACGTGCGCCCCAGACCTCGAGCTCTGCGTCGCCGGTCGTCTGCACCACGATGCGCACGCGTTCGTCGCTGATCTCCACGCGCAGGCCTTCGACCAATTGGTGGTGGCTGCGGTCGAGACCGTCGGCGACCCGTAGGATCCCCGCCATGATGCTGATGGCTCGTCGGCGCTGGGGGGTGAGCGCGCCAAACTCCGGGTCTTTTCGCCGGGGGCGGGCTTTGCGATGGTAGCGCGCGAGCAGCGCGAGCTCCCCCCGCTCTAGATCCGAAAAGCCGCGCAAATCCCCGTGGCGGATGATGTACGCGGCGTGGTGTTCGTGTTTTTCGTAGCCGATGTGCTGCCCAACGTCGTGCAAGATGGCCCCGAACTCCAACAGCCGCCGGTCTGCGTCCGAGAGCCCGTGCAGCGGCAGGAGCGCGTCGTAAAGGTCCAGGGCGAGCTTGGCAACGCGGTCGGGGTGCGGGCCGCGTTGGCCACAGCGTTCGGCAAGCTCACGGACGCTCTGGCTGCGAATGTCCGGCACGATTTCGTAAGAGCGGATGCGGTCGGCCTTCTGCTCCAGGTATTCCAGGACCAGGCCTTCACGCAGCGCGGCTTCACACAGGGTGATGCGGTCGGCCTTTGCGAGCTCCAGCAGCACCGTCAGCAGCACCGCGCCAACATGGATCGAGTCCGCGCGGGCTTGATCCACACCCGGCAGCGCGGCGCGTTCTGCGGCGGTCGCGCTGATCAACGTGTCGCAGAGGGCACGCAGCGCCGATAGCTCCACCACCTGGTTGGTGCTGCTGGTCCAGGGCTCAGCTCCAGAAAGCAGGTGCGCGGCTTGGCCGAGCGCCAAGATGGTGCCCGAGGTACCCACGACCAAATCGAATTTGTGCTCCCGCGCTTTCTTGAAGGGCTTTTCTGCAGCAGCGCGGATGTGTTCTTCCAGCTCTTTTCGCTGCTTCTTGCTCAGCGCTTCTCCTTTGCCGAATTTCGCCCGCAGACGCTGCACGCCGAGCTTCAGGGACAGTCCCTCGAGCATTTCGCGTGCGTCGCCCACGACCGCCTCGACGCTGCCGCCGCCGATGTCGATGACCAACGCGCGGCGCTCACGCAAATCGATGGCGTTGCGCGTGGACAGGTAAATGTAGCGGGCTTCTTCGTTGCCGGAGATAACCTGGGGCACGATGCCGGTGGTCTCTGCCACGGAGTACAGGAACTCTCCGCCGTTTTCGGCTTCGCGAGTTGCGGACGTGGCGACGGCGCGGATGTCAGTCACGCCGTGGCGCTGGGCGAGCTTGTTGAATTTTCCAATGGCGGCAAGCCCCTTGGCGATGGCCTCGTCCGTCAGGCGGCCATGGTCGAAGACGCTCTTGCCGAGGAAGACCATCTCCTTCTCGCGATCGATCACCTCGAAGGAACCGCTGGCCGTCGCCTCAGCGACGATCATGTGGATCGAGTTCGACCCGATATCGATGGCAGCGATCTTCATCGGGCTTTCGTTTAGTACGAAACGCCGGGATCCGCCAGACGGTTGCTCAGCAGGTCTGCTGCGCGCCGCTGACGTTGCAGGTACTTGCTTTGCAACATACTTGCGAGGTGCATGCGTTGAAACCGGTGCACTCCGCCGTGCACAGGGAGCCGACGCACAAGATCTGACCGCCGCACGCGTTGGTGCCACCGCAGGTGACCTTGGTCAGGTCCGCCCCGCTGCTCACGCCGGATTTGCATGCCGACGAGCCACAATTCACCAGGCACTGCTTGCCGCCGCACAGCACTTGTCCGCCGCAACTGTTGAAACCCGTGCAGTCCAGATCACAAGACTCTGTCGCGCTGCACTCGACTCCAGAGGCGCACGCGCTGGTGTCTTTGCAGTCCACGTCACAGTCCTTGCCCTTGCAGACCACTTTACCGCCACAGGCTGAGCCGCCACAGGTCAGGTTGCATTTTTCCGCCGTGCACTCGATCCCGGAGTTGCAATTGCCGAAGGCGCAGTTGACCGAACACGAAGCGCCGGCGCATTTGATTGCGCCCCCGCAGGCGCTCGAGCCGTTGCAGTTGATGTTGCAGCCCGCGCCCTGGGAGCAGTCCACCCCAGATCCGCATGCGCCGGTGCCACAGGTCACAACGCAGGCCATGCCTTTGGGGCACTTGACGGTGTCTTTGCAGCTACCGAACGCGCTGCAGTTGAATACGCACGCGCCGCTCTCACACTTGCCGCCGGCCTGATCGCAAGCGGAGTCGCAGACGGCAACGGTGCCCCCGCTACCCGCGGCACCTGCAGTTCCCCCCGTCGCTCCCGCGCTGCCGCCTTGGCCCGCTAGTCCGCCAGCGTTGCCCGCCGCGCCGCCGCTGGGCACGCCCGCGCTACCGCCTGCTCCCGCGCTGCCACCGATACCCGCGCCGCCGCCGCTTGCGCCACTTCCCCCCGTGCCGGGAGCACCGCCACCGAAGAGTCCGCTGCTGTCCGAGGACCCGCATGCGACAGCCACGATGCTCGTAGTCAACGTCAGCCAGTGGCGCAGCATGCCGCCAGCATAGCAGACGACGGGCAGACTAGCCTTGCCTGCCTTTGTCTCAAGCACGGCGCCGTGTGCGGCGGGGCGGGGCAAAGCCCAGGCGTCCGCAGCAACGCGAAGGACTGCTACGCACGGGGCAGCCCACTAGAGCCCGATGCTCTTGGCGATGATCTCGTTCATGATTTCGGTGGTGCCACCGCCAATGGGCAGCAGGCGCGCGTCGCGGCTCAGGCGTTCCACCCGCGTTTCGCGCATGAAGCCCATTCCGCCAAAGATCTGCACGGCCTCGTAGCAAACCTTCTGCGCCACGTCGGCGGCGAAGTTCTTCGCCATGCTGACTTCCCCCACCAGGTACTCGCCGTCATGCACCACTCGCTTCGCGACGGAGTAGTTGAGCGCCGTGGCTGCCGTCACCAAGGTGGCCATGTGGGCCAGCTTGTGGCGTGTGACCTGAAATCCCGCCAGCGGGCGGCCAAAGGCCTGGCGTTCTTTGGAATACGCCAATGCGTCTTCGTAAGCGATTTGCGCGGTGCCGTGTCCATAGAACGCCAGGGCAAGTCGTTCGTTTTGGAAGTTTTGCATCAGCGTGGCGAAGCCCGAGCCTTCTTCGCCAAGCCGGTTTGCTTCGGGCACGCGCACTTCGTCGAAGGCCAGCTCAGCGGTGTCGCTGGCGCACCAGCCCGTTTTCTTGAGAGCTCGAGACACGGAAAACCCCGGCATGCCTTTTTCAACGACGAAGAACGTCGTGCCTTGGTGTTTGTCTTCGCTGGTACGTGCCAGCACCGTCACCGTGTCCGCGCGCACGCCACTGGTGATGAACATCTTCGAGCCCGAGAGCACGTAGTCCTTGCCGTCGCGCACTGCTCGGGTGCGGATCCCCGCGACGTCGCTACCCGTGCCCGGCTCGGTGATGGCCAGGGCAGCGATCTTTTCGCCTCGTAGGACCGGCGGCACGAAACGCTTCTGCTGCTCGGGGCTGCCCATCTTCATGACGGGGGGCAGCGCAATGCCAAGGCTACCGAGCCCCGCCACGATGCCACTCGAACCTCCGCGCAGCAGTTCTTCCACGCCGATCAGGCCGTAGAGGAAGTCGCCACCCCCGCCACCGAGCTCTTCGGGGAAGCCAACGCCCAAGATCCCGGCGGCGGCTGCCTCTTGGTACAGCTCCCGGGGAAACTCCTCGGCTTCTTCCCACGCCTGTACATGAGGCGCGATCTTTTCTTGAGCAAAGCGCCGGCAGGTCGAGCGGTACAGCTCGTAGGTTTCGTCGAGCTTCATCTTGGCGCTTCTACCACGCTGGTTGACCCAGCGCAGCGGGCTGGCCACGATGCTGGAAAATGCGCTCGACGCCGCCGCCCGACACCAAACTGCGCTTCGCCGCGGCCATGCAGCTGCTCTGCGTGGTGTGTGTTGGGTGCGGGGGATCCGCGCCGCCGCCGCAGTCCGCCGCGGACCGCCGCAACGCCGCCGCCGCAGAAGCGTCCAAGTGCGTGCCAGACGATTCTGCCTTCGCAGAAGGCTCCGCGGCGCTTTCTCGGGGCGACGCCCAGGCGGCGCTGCAGCGTCTTGAGCGCGGGCTGAGCGCACTCGAAGCCTGTCGCCCTGTCGACACGGTACGACTCGCTGCGACGCTCTACGCCCTTGGCCAGGCCCACACTGCACTACGACAACTCGACCGCGCCCAGGACCGCTTCGAGTCCGCGCTGAAGCTCAATCGCAAGCTCTACGGACCGGTACACGACTACACCATCGAGACCCAAGAGATGATCGGCGTGGTTGCGGACTATGCCGGTCACTATGGTGATGCCGAGCGCGCGTTTCGCAATGTGATCAGCGCGCTTTCCCGACGTTTCGAGGAAAACCATCCGGACATGCTGCGTGCCCGCACCAACCTGGCTATCAACTTGAAGTTGCAGAAGCGTTACGCGGAAGCTGAGCGTCTTCTTGACGCGGTGGTCCCCGAGCTACGACAAGTCAAGCTGCCCAATGGTCTCGGTCACGCCCTCAATGCCCTTGGCACTATCTACCATCACCGCAACGACACCTCCCGGGCGCGGACCGCATTTGCCGAAAGCGTCGCTGCGCTCTCTCAGTCCTATGGCGCGGAGCACCCAGACGTCGCAACCACGCTCTTCAATCTCTGCGGCCTCGAGATCGACGAGAAACGCTACGACGCAGCGGAGGCCGTGTGCGCGCGCTCGCGAGCCATTCGAGAGCGCGCCTACCCAGCCGACCACCCCCAGGTACAAAGCGTGGTGGCACGCCACGAAGAGGCGCGGCGCGCCATCACACCGCGCTAGGTGCCGCTATCGGACTTTGGCCCCCACGGGTTTCCGAACAAAACAGCGCGCCGTTGTAGTGCCCGCGGCCGAGCCGATTCGGATTACTATTCCCAGCGGGGCCGGATCGGATCGAAAGGTCCCCGCCGCCCAGAAAGTAGAATGGATGCTTCGCTTCGCTGCTCTCGCGCTCTTATGTGGTCTTTTGGCTGCGTGCGGTGGTGACGAAGAACCCGACGCCCCCAAGTGGCAGCTGGTATTCCAAGATCTGCCCGGAGCCTTGATCAGCGTCTCTGGCACCAGCGAACGCGACGTGTGGGCGGTCGGCGGGGATCCCGGCGATGGCAGCGGCGCGTTTGCACTGCACTTTGATGGCAGTGCCTGGAAACAGATCTCTCCGGGGCAGCCCGTCGATCTGTGGTGGGTTCACGCGATCCCCGGCGGTCCCGTCTTTATTGGCGGCTCTGCGGGTACGATCCTGAAATACGAAGGCGGCAAGTTCCAGCAGATGAGCACGCCGTCCAACGCCACGGTATTCGGCATTTGGGGCACGTCGGCGACGGATCTGTGGGCGGTCGGCGGTCAACCCGCAGCAGCCGGCGCGGCCTTTGTCTGGCGCTACGACGGCACGAACTGGGTGGACGCGCCGGGCCTACCCAGTATTCCCATTGCCAGCTATTTCAAAGTCTGGGGCCGCTCGGCGACGGACGTACGCATCGTCGGCATGGACGGCGTGATCTTGCACTGGGACGGGACGACGTTCACTCAGCCAAAGTCGCCGACGACGCAGCGGCTACTCACGTTGCACACGGACGGAGACGGACCCTGGGTTGCCGTCGGCGGCCTTGCTCGCGCGGTCATCTTGGAAGACGCCGGGGACGGCTGGAAAGACGTCACGCCACCGGAGTCCGACCGCGCCATGATCGGTGTGCGCATGCAGGGGCAGACGGGTTACGCCGTGGGCAATACGGGCACCGTGCTGGCTCGTGGCAAGGCAGGCTGGGTCGAAGAGCGTCACGGTATCGACGTATTTTCGGACTTCCATTCGGTGTTCATCGATCCAAAAGGCGGGGTGTGGGCGGCTGGGGGCGACATCGTCGCACTACCGCTGATCAACGGGATCTTGCTGCACAAAGGGGCCAAGGTGCCGTCGGGCAGCTACGAATGAGGTAGGCTTCAGAAAGCAGATGGTTGGTGAAACGAACAGTCCCAGCGCGACGGTGCTCGTGGTGGACGACGACGCAGGCGTGTTGCGCAGCCTGGAGCGCGCCCTTGGACGGCGCGGGCTCACGGTGCTGACGGCGGATTCGCCATTGGGCGTCACCGGTCTGGTGCGCAAACACCGCCCGGACGTGCTGGTGCTGGACATGAACATGCCCGCGATGAATGGTCAGCGCCTGGCGGAGCTGGTGGCCGCAAGCGCGGGCGCAGCTCCGACTCCGATCGTGTTCTATTCCGGCGTGACCGAAGAGGAGCTCTACACGGCAAGCCGCGCCGTACGCCATTCCACCTACGTGGGCAAAGACGAAGGCACCGAGGCGCTCTACGCCGCGATCGTGCGCATGCTCAAGCTCGACACGGCCCGCAGCGGGATGTTCAAGTTCGAAGTGTGACCGCGATAAGTGCGCTGGAGCGCGCGGCGTGGTGCCACCGGTGGCGCCCCTACTGGATCAGCATCGGGCACTGCGTGTTGTTGGGTGGACCGCAGTTGCCCTGCAAGCAAGTAGACACGCCTAGGAATGCTCCGAAACCGCTTTTACAGTCGATGCAGTTGGCCGCCATGCAGCCGATGGCCGACTGGCCGAGGCAGTTCTCTAGATAACATAAGAGCACAGGTGCGCACTCGGCGTCCGCGAGGCAAGCGTCGATTTGCGTGCAGCAATTCGTCTGCCCGCAGGCGTCACAGGTGGGGTCTCCGGTCGTCAGTCGTGGGTCCGTGCAGGTGGCATTCAAGAAGTCCCCGCGGCAGCGCGCTGGCGCCGCATCTACGGGCGCACCCGCACTTCCGCCCGCTCCCGCGCTACCACTGGTGCCGGCATCCTGCCCCGCACTGCCGCCGGCGTCCGCGCCACCGCTCCCTCCGCCGTCGAAGTCACTGCCGCCGCAGGCAGTGGCGACCAAAGCACCCGTTACCATCGTCATTAAGTAAGCACGCAAAGACCCCATCGCCCTAGCATTCACCTGTCAGGCGCAGCTTGCAAGTCGCTGGGTCACTCACGGGCAGCCGAAGCGGTATCGGCGAAGCGGTAGCCGCTGCCGCGAACCGTTTCGACACAGTCGCGCAGGGTGCCAAGCTTGTCGCGGAGCCGCTTGATGTGAGCATCCACGGTGCGGCTCGATGCTGTCGATTCGCCGCCCCAGACGCTGTCAAGGAGCGCTTCGCGAGATTGCACGCGTCCTCCGCGCTCCCAGAGCGCGACCAGCAATCGGAATTCGAGGGCCGTCAGTTGCACCTCCTGCGCGCCAACCCACGCGCGGTGTGCTTCCCGGTCGACCTTGAGGCGCCCCGCACGGAAGGTGCTTGCGGCGGTGGGAGCAGTCTCCGCGCGTCGTAGGAGGGCGCGCACGCGCAACATCAACTCGCGCATACTGAAGGGCTTCGTGACATAGTCGTCGGCGCCGAGTTCGAAGCCGACCACGCGGTCGATTTCTTCGTCACGTGCTGTCAGAAAAACGATCGGTACCCCGGAAAGCCTGGTATCTGATCGGATCTCACGGCAGATGTCTGTGCCGCGAATGTCCGGCAGAACGACGTCCAGCAACACGATGCTTGGCGTGTTTGCGCGTACCAGCCTCAGTCCGTCTTGCCCCGTGCGCGCTGAGTCCACCTGGTAGCCCTCTTGCTGGAGGTTGTAGGCAATCACCTCGCTTAGGTCGGCGTCGTCTTCGATCAGCAATGCGCGCGGCATAGTGCAGCTGTCAGTAAATGCCGCATGTGGCTTGATGGTGACGGCTGCGTGACGAACAAGCAAAGCCGGCGGCGCAGAGGGTTGGGTAAGCAAAGAGGCCACGCCTTGGGCGCTGCCCCCAGGGAGAAACTCGTGACGTCACGGCCATTTTTCTCCGGCGTAATCTCGCTGTCACACAAGCAGGACAGATTCTCGGCGGCCATGAAACTCGACGCCTGGACCTCCGAAAACCCGGTCGATAGCGGCAGGCGAAAACGTCTGACTGTGGGTTACACCGTCGGCGCCGCGACCGTTGCCGTTGCACTGCTGTTCATCACCTATTCGGCGCACGGGCAGGCCATCGAAGCCGATGACACGTTGGACGTGACGCTTTCCCAGCTGCCGGTAGAGAAACAGCCAGAACCGGAGCCCGAGCCAGAGCCGGAAAAGCCTCGCATCGTCAAGAAGGCGAAGCGGCACGTCGGAGCAAAGGTTGGTATGTCCACGCCGCAGGGGGTGCCCGACGACGTCCCGGCGGAAGCCGATCCCAACGGTAACCCGTACGCGGGGGATCTCGACGAGTTGTTCGACGGCGAAGGTGGAGTCGCCACCGCTGCAGCGGCGGCGCCCGCGGTTCAGCGTGGGATCAAGTCTGCGCCCAAGCCGACGGCGCCCGCCCCGGTTCTCATCTCTGAACGCGAGGCGTCGGTGGCGCCCACGCCTATCTCTCGGCGGCCTCCCGCGTATCCGGCTGAAGCCCGCGCAGAAGGCATCGAAGCCGTGGTGGTCGTGCGCTTTTTGGTTACCAAGACTGGCTCTGTGGAACGCGTGAGCATCTTGCGCGGACACGCACTGTTGGACGCGGCGGTGGGGGCAGCGGTGGAGCAATGGCGCTTTTCCCCCGGAGCTTTCCCGGGAAATCCCGTGGCCATGTGGCAGACGGCCACGTTCCCCTTTCGGCTCAGATCCTGACCGGTCGGGTGGGGCCGCGAAGACACACCGAGACTCTCGCCGCGATGGCGCAAAGGAACTGGAGTACAGGCAAGATGGCATTCGACCTACCGCACATTTGGGCAAGCATGGGAGCGCTCGGCAAGAGCGTCGCGCTGGTCCTGCTGATCATGGGCGTCGCTTGCGCAGGGGTGACCGTCGAGCGTCTTATCGCGTTGCGTAAGTCCGCCAAGGAGTCCCGTCGTTTCGCGGCCAAAGCTGGACCCTTGCTCGAAGTTTGGGACCTCACCGGCCTGATGCACGCATGTGAAGAACACAAGGCTTCGGCGCTCGCGAAGCTCTTCCTGCCGGTACTGCAGCGCTACACGGGGGCTCGTGCCGGACGGGTCAGCCCCGTAGAACTGGCGCGTGGCGAATCCGAACGCGTACTGGAGACGCTGTCCGCCGAGCTTCGGCGCGGCCTCTCGGTGCTGGCTTCTGTCGGTTCTGTCGCACCCTTCGTCGGGTTGTTGGGGACGGTCGTGGGCATCATCGGCGCGTTCCAGGGCATCGCCGCCACGGGTTCAGGTGGACTGGGCGCGGTTTCCGCGGGCATTGCCGAGGCGCTGATCGAAACGGCGTTTGGGCTGATGGTGGCCATCCCAGCGGTGCTCCTATTCAACTGGCTCACCGCAAAGATCAACGCCGTTGAACTGACGTTGGGTCGCAGCGCTGGTGAGCTACTGGACGAAATCGAGAACAACCATGGCCGGACGTCGCAAGAAGCCCCCGAAGAAGCTGTCCGAAAAGCAGCCTGAACCGGACATGAACGTCACGCCTCTGGTGGACGTCGTGCTCGTGCTGCTCATCATCTTCATGGTCGTAACGCCGGCTATTGCGCAGGGAGACACGCTATCGCTGCCGGATGTGGTCAAAATCGACAAGAAGCCCAAAGACATGAACCCGCTAAAGCTGACGCTCCAAGCGGACGGCAAGATGTCATTGAACGACGCGCGGGTCGATTCAGCGCAGCTAGCCGAGCGGCTTCAGAAGATCCACGCCCACGATCCCAATCGCACTCTGTTGATGAGCACGGACACGCGAGTGCCCTATATCACCGTGCGCGAGACACTCGCGCTCTTGACTTCCACAGGCTTCAAGGGCGTGTCCTTGAAGGTCAACCACAAGAAGCCCAAGGAATGAAGCCATGGGCATGAACCTGTCATCCGGTGGCTCCAAGAAGCGACCCGTTCCGGTTATGAACGTAACGCCTCTGGTGGACATTGCTCTCGTGGTGCTGATCATCTTCATGGTCATCGTGCCCATGATGGAGAAGAGCTTCTGGCTGAATCTTCCCAAGAAAGAGCAGGAAAAGAACAAGCCGCAGCAGCCCGATGAAAAGCCCGAGCCGCCGTTGGTGATGACCATCGACTCCAGTGGCACGATCCGGGTCAACAAGGCCGTGCTCAAGAAAGAGCAGTTCGGTGAGCGGATCCCTCGCATGCTCGCAGCGCAACCATTGCCGGTCATCTACTTCGACGCGGCCGACAACATTCCTTATGGCCAGGCGGTCGAAGTCATGGACTTGGCGAAGGCGTCCGGCGCGAAAGCTATCGCGATGCTGACGGAAAAAGTCGCCGACTGACCGACTGACACGGCCGCATTCGTTCACCGCATCGTCACGGGAGTAGGGACGAACCGTCACATGGCTAGCCCACTCTTTCGCCGCGCTCACCTGGGCGCGCGTGAGAACTACGATTATGAGCCGCGTACTGATTCAAACAACTCTGGCCGGGCTGCTTGCGACTCTGCCTGCTTTGGCGCAGCCCGACGCCGAGTCAGCTGCCGACAGGAGTGCCGGAGCCGCCTCGGGTTCCGACCCGGAAACCTCTCGTTCGACGGCCGCGACCGCAAAGATCCGGGGTCGGGTGGTCGATTCCATCAACGCAGCGGGGCTGTCCGGCGTGCGCGTGGATGTGGTGCAAACCAACTACTTTGCGTTGACCGACACGGATGGAAGCTTCGAACTTGCGCTTCCGCCGGGGACGTATTCGCTGCGCTTCTGGACGCCGGGCTACGTGCCCATGCGCGCGCAAAAGGTCGTGCTTTGGACCGGCGCCGATCGCCGCATCGATGTGTCCCTCGAGTCCGATGACCTGAGCGCCGACGAATTCGTCGTGGAGGCGGCTCCAGATCGCTCCAGCATCCACTCCTTGGCTTTGGAACGAAAGCGGTCGGCGGTGGTGGGAGACTCGGTCGGGCGCGCAGAGATATCGAAGACGCCGGACCGGGATGCCGCGCAGGCCGCCAAGCGTGTTGTGGGAGCATCCATCGAGGACAGTCGCTTCGTGTACGTGCGTGGTTTGGGCGAACGCTACACCAATGCCTTGCTCAACGGCGCGCCGTTGCCGAGCCCAGAGCCGGACCGCGCTGCGGTTCCGCTGGATCTGTTTCCGACACAGATCCTGGAAAGCCTCACCATCGCCAAGACTTTCACCGCGGAAATGCCCGGAGATTTCGCTGGTGGCTCCGTGCGTGTTCAGACGCGGCGCGTCCCCGACAAATTCGAATTTTCGGCATCGGCGTCGCTGGGCTTTGAAACCAATACGACGTTCCGAGAGCGTCTGGCGCACCGTGGCGGCAAGCTCGACTTCTTGGGAGTGGACGACGGCACGCGCGCACTGCCGAGCGGTGTGCCCAACGACTACCAGCTGGCGCAGGGTACGGAAAAGCCGAACGGGGAGTTCGTGCTCGATCCCGAGCTAAACCGTCAGGGCCAAGAGCTGAACACCTTCATGTCGGGCGTGCGGAGCTTCTCCTTGCCCACCCACAGCTTGAGCCTCGTGGTGGGAGACGGCTTCCGGCTGTCGAAGCAGAACAAGCTGGGCTACATCACGAGTCTGAACTATCGCCGCGGCTTCAAGAGCCGCCGGGAAAAGCGCCGCGTTTACGAAGCGGATGCGACTCAACCCTCCGGACTATCCATCCTGAACGATTTGGACGTTGAGACGGGATCCGAAGACATCAGTTGGGGTGCACTCGCAGGCGTCACCCTGGAGCTCGGAAAGGCCCATCGGCTGACGGCCCTGGGCTTTCACTCGCAGCTGGCGGACATCGATACACAAACCTTCGACGGATACTGGCGCCGCAACGATGCCACGCTGCACTCGACGCGTCTCAAGTTCGTCAGCAGGGCGCTGAACGTGCTGCAGCTCTCTGGGCAGAGCAGCTTTGACGACCTCGACGACGCCGTGCTGGACTGGAACCTGTCGTACTCCGTGGCGCAGCGTGAGGAACCCGACACCCGCGACGTGGTGTATCAGAAGAACTCGCAGACCGGGGTGTTCAGCTATGTGGACGGTTCTGAGAGCGGGCGCCACTTCTTCGGATCGCAGAGTGAAAGGGCCTACGCCGCAGGCATGGACTTCACGCAGCCATTAGTGGATGCGGACCGAGCCAAGCTCAAGCTTGGTGGGCTCGTTAGTATCAAAGACCGCGAATTCGCTGCACGCCGCTTTTCCTTCCGCCGAGTTCCGGGGTCTGCTCCGAGTCTCTTCCAGTGCTCAGGCACGAGCTATCAAGAAGACTGTCCCGACGCACTGTTCGTCCCGGAGAACATTGGCACTGCGCTGCGGCTGCAAGAAAACACGCGCCCGGAAGACGCGTACACAGCAGACTTGGACGTTTACGCCATCTACCTGATGGGGGACACGCAATTGTCGGACGACCTACGACTTGTGGTCGGCGAGCGCGTGGAGATCACGCGGCAGCGCATCGTGCCTTTCGATCAATTCGATACCGGCGCGAACGTGCGCGGCGCGGACCTTGCCAGCACAGATCTGCTTCCAGCAATGGCGCTCGCCTACGACGTCACTTCCAAGTCGAAGCTGCGGTTTTCGGTGACGCGCACGTTGGCGCGGCCGCAACTGCGTGAGCTGGCACCCTTTGCGTACAGTGACTTCTTTGGTGGCAAGCTCACGTCGGGCAATCCCGACCTGACTCTGACGCGCATTATCAACGCGGATATGCGTTTCGAGTACTTCCCGAAGCTCAGCGAGGTGTTGGCGTTTACCGTGTTTTTCAAACGCTTCCGTGATCCGATCGAACCCGTGGCAACGCCGTCCGGGGATGGTGGACTGGTGACCTTCCAAAATGCCGAAGCAGCGAACATGATCGGGCTGGAGCTGGAGTCCCGGGTTGGCCTGGCGTACCTGGCGGACGCTATCCGGAACCTGAGCTTGGTCGCGAATCTCACCGTGGCGCGCTCTCGGATCGAGGTCGAGCAGACGGACCGAAACTTTCTCACGCACACGTCGCGGCCCATGGTGAATCAGGCGCCTTTCGTGTTGAATTTGGCCCTCGACTACGAAAACGAGAAGCTGAAGCTCAACGGACGCGTGCTTTACAACGTGCGCGGCAAGCGCATCGTTGAAGTCGGTTCCGACGGACTCGACGACGCCTACGAACATCCACGGCACTCTTTGGATTTGGTGCTGGCCAAGGACATCGGTGAGCACTTTCAAGTCAAGGGGGCCGCCACAAATCTGCTCGACCCGGAGCGTGTGGTGAGCATCGGGCCCGACAACCGTGACGACCGCGTCACGAGCCGGTATCGCGACGGTCGAGGTTTCTCTATCGGCGCGTCCTATAAATACTGAGCGCCAAGTGCCGTGCCGAGTTTCGCGAAAGTGTCACTCAGATACAACTTCGCGGTCACCGAGCAGGCGCAGAGTGTCGCCGTCTCTGGAGAGCGCGGCTCTCGAGAGCCAAATGGCGAACTCAACTAAGAGGTAACGAAAATGACACGTCTAAAGAACTTCTCTTTGCTCCCCTTGCTCTGTGCTCTGCCCTTTGCCGTTGCTTGCGGTAGCGAGGATGACAAACCCGCTGGCAACACCGGCGGGACTGGCGCCACGGGTGGTGGCGGCAGCGCTGGGGTGGGAGGCAGCAGCGGCGGCGGCGCGGGCGTGGGTGGCGGCACAGGAGGGGCCGGCGGATCCCCGAGCTGCGACCTGTCTGGGGCGGGTCTGCCTAAAGAAAAGATCCCCAACGCCATCGCGAGCGACCTGACCCTGACCAACGACAAGGTCTGGACGCTGGAAGACACCAGCTACGTGCAGTCTGGCGCAACCCTGACCATCGAACCCTGCACGCGTATTGAGGGCAAGAAGGCTCCCTTGGGCACGTTGGTGGTTTCTCGAGGCGGCAAGATCATGGCCGACGGCAAAGCCAACGAGCCGATCCTCTTTACCAGCCCGCTGCCAGCGGGCAACCGCAACGCTGGCGATTGGGGCGGCATCATCGTCCTGGGCAAGGCGCCGAACTTCAAGGGCGACAACGTCACGATCGAGGGTCTCGCCGACGCGCCAGAGAACCAGTACGGTGGCACGGTCGCGGACGACGACAGCGGCGTGATGCGTTTCGTTCGCATCGAGTACTCAGGCTTCGAGCTCTCCGCGGACAACGAAATCAACGGACTGACCCTCGGTAGCGTGGGCAGCAAAACCGTCGTGGAGAATGTGATGATCAGCAATACCCTCGACGATTGCTTCGAGTGGTTTGGTGGCACGGTCAACGGCAAGTGGCTGGTGTGCAACAACGGCGGCGACGACATGTTCGACATGGACCAGGGCTACTCCGGGAACCTGCAGTTCCTATTCGGTCGTCAGGTCACGCCGCTGTCTTCGAACCCTAACGGCTTCGAATGTGACAGCGACAACGGTGGCGCAACGCCCGTTTCCAAGCCCAAGGTGTCCAACGTCACGCTGTGTGGCACGGGCGCTGCCGGAACCGATGTTGCCTTTGGTGCAGTCCTGCGCGAAGGCCTCGAAGGCAACTACATGAACATGATCCTAACCAAGTTCGACGTTGGCCTAGACGCACGCGACGACTTTGGTACCCTCGCGGCACCCAAGACCGACATCACCAACTCTGTGTTCTTTGGCAACGTCGCCCACAACATCGCGGACGCTGGCGAAACCGACAACGACAACGGCTTCGACGAGACCGCGTGGATCATGGATCCCCTGCGCAAGAACTCCGAAGCGGATCCAAAGCTTGGCGACTGCGCCGCCGTCACTCCGGCGGCGCAACCCGCTGCGATGATCCCAGGCGGCACGCCGGGAGCGGACATGGACGCAACGGCGACCTACGTCGGCGCTTTCAAGGACGGCTCGGACAGTTGGATGAGCGGTCTGTGGGTCAACTGGGCGAAGAACTGAGCCCGGGCCGGGCCCGACGCAGCTGCGGCGCCGGGCGCCGGCTCACTGGGCCGCGAGGCGGTACACCGCCGCCGTTGCGTTCGGGACGGTAATGATCGTGCGTTCGTACTGCGTCACTTGCACGCTTTGCACTGGCGAAAAGGGTCCGCTCTCCGTTGGGGCGGACTCGATGGCGTAGAAGGCTCCGGGCAACAGCCACGTGGTGACGATGCTGAGGGTGCCTGCGATGAAACTCACGTCCGTGGCGCCCCAGGGTTTTGCCAGGGGCTCGCCCACGAACAGCCCTTCGCCGGGCTGCGCGACGCTCTTCCAATACGCTTCCAGCAGCGTCTGTCCACGGAAGTAGTGCGGCAGCAGCACCTGCACGTTGGGGAATTTGCCGGTGTAGTTGCAGGGTTCGACGACGGTGCCGTAGCTGGCGGTCGCGCCGGCATCGAGCCACTTCACGATGCTCATCTGGCTGCTAGTGGGCACGCGCCCACCAAAGGACGTGAGGTGATCCGCAATGGCACCCGGGCGGTAGCTGTTCGTTTCGATGGCCGGCACGTCGGCCAGACCGGTGAAGTAGAACAGCACGTCCTTTTCATTTTCGATGTAGTTCTTCCCGCCGCCCGCGGAGTTGTCCACGCTGGTCAGTTTGAGACCCCCGGCGTGCTGCCATTGGGCAATCGTCGGAGCAAAGGTCGGCCAACGTACACTGCGCGCCTTGTCCGTCGTGCGCACGAAGAAGCCGTTGCCCGCTGGGAAAGTGTCGTCGGCTGCTACCCCGCGCGCAATCAGCTTCTTGGCTTCGTCCGCTGACGAACCCGCAAGCATCATGCTGGGGCGAATGCCGTGGTCCGTAAAGGGCGTGAGCGAACTGGAGTTGAAGCTCGGCACCGCGGCCGTCGGACCGCAGGAGCCCCCGGTTTGATTGCAGTATTTCTTGTCGAAGCCGAGGGCAAACGCACTAGTCACGCTCATGCAATCAACGCGATAAGGCTGGGTCCAAGTGATGGCGAGCGCTTGGATCTCCGGTCCCAGGGCAGCGTCGACCAGGGCTTTTAGTGGGCCGAAACTGGCTTCGGTCATGTTTGCCGCGCTGGCGAAGGAAAGCTCGACGACATTCGCGGTCGGGATGTTGCGTGCCTTCACGTAGGCGTCCGCGACAGCCACCGACTGCGGGTCGTCTTTGTTCACCAATACGGCCAGCTCCGTCGCCAGTATCGAGCTACGAGGCAACAACACCTTGGGCGCACCGGAATCCGCTGCCGCGTCGCTGTCGCTGCCGTCCGGCGTCGCAGCGTCGGCGGCGCCATCGCTCAGGGTCGCGTCAGAACTCCCTGCGTCTCCCGTCGCTTTTGTCCCACTATCTTCGGAGCCGGAACAGCCAGCGCCGAGTGCGAGCAAGAAGCCGACGAGCGCGACGCGCATGCTCGCGCCTCAGTGGCAGTTGTCGAAATTGACGCTTGCCACGATGGTGTGTCCCGCGCCCGTGCAGTTCGCACTCACCGTGCCCTTGATGTTCTGCACGTTGTTGACGCGGCTGTTCTTGCGTTCGACGCTCACCGTGCCGCAACCTTCGCCAATGAAGGTGCCCTGCTTGGCGCCCGGCGGGAACAAGAAGGTCCGGATTTGCCCGGTGGGTTGGATGAAAAAACGCACGCGGCGGCCGCCGGCATCCATGAAATCCACGCCGTCGAAGCTGGGCACGTTGGCTTGGCCGGAGCGGCAGCTGTCGATTTCGAAAGGTGCGCCGTCGACGGTGATGGTGCCACCGGTCTTGCTCTTGCACGCGAGCAACGCGGAAAAGACCAAAGCCGCCGGAACTAGAATGTGACCCCGCATCCTAGGAAGATAGGCACAAAGTCCAAAAAAAGTCCCGTCAAAGCTGGCGGGCTTCAACAAAGCAGCGTGCGGCAAGCGTCGCGAGCGCCGCGCAAAAACCCTTGTGCGCGTTGGCTTTGGGCGCTGGCGTCGCGCACGGAGGTCAGCGCCGTGCCCGTCAATACGGCGCCCACCCAGCCAGTCGTATGCCACGTTCCGCCCTCGGGCAGCTCGGGAAGCGCCGTGGTGTCTTTGGGGTAGGGCCACGGCGTTACGTAGAAATACGGTTCAGGATAGCTGGCGTCTCCCGGGGTCATGCCGAGACCGATGCTCTTGGCCTTCTCCGGGTCTGAGTTGGCCTCCAGGGTGATCAGCGTGGCGATGTCGAAGTGGTGTGGCCAGGAACGCACGGGTCCCGCTTGCCCCGCAGCCGACTTGGCGGCTGCGCTCAGCGCGGCGTGCGCATTGTCGTACCAAGAGGCCAGCTCGATCATCGCAGCGTCGAGCCCGAGTGAAAACAGTGCGCCCGTCGCCACGGGGTGCGGCGGCATGTCGTAGGCCGGGCGGGTCAGGGGTTTGGGCGAAGAAAGCGCTCCGCGCGCCCAGGCCAGGGCTTCCTCTAGGGTGCGGCCACCCAAGGGGAATTCGCCCTCGACAAAGATGTCCTCGGAAACAAGCTGGAGCGTGGCGTCGCGCAAGCGCAAGTAGAGCGTGCGCCCGCCCATGTCTTGGCTGCCCAAAGACTCGCGCTCCGGGTTCCACAGCATGCTGGTGTGACTGTCGTCCTCGCGCGTTTCGACCAGAGCGGCAGCAGCCGCCGCCAGGACTTGCGCGCCCCAATGCAGTTCGAGCCGCGCCGGCTCGAGCTGTCGGCTGACCACGGAGCCCAGTGCGCGCCAGTCGTGATCGCTCATTTGGGCATCTGGCCCGCGTAGGCAATGCCCGTCAAGTCCGAGATCTCTCGTTTCCAGCTGGTCAGGTCCGCTGCCTCAAAATCCCGAAGCTGCGCGTGACCACATGCCCGCGCTAAGACCTGCATCAGTTCGGTTGTAGCGGAAAACCAATTGTACAGCCGGGTCGCGGACGCTTCGATGACGAGTCGTTGACGCAGGTGCTCCTTCTGCGTGGCGATGCCGACGGGACAATTGTTGGTGTGACATGCGCGCATGCCGAGGCAGCCGATTGCCTGCAGCGCCGAGTTCGACACGGCGATGCCGTCCGCGCCGAGGGCCATTGCTTTCACGAAGTCGCTTTCGGTACGCAGACCGCCGGTGGCGATCAGCGTGACGTCCGCCTTGCCGACCTTTTCCAAGTGGCGCCGCGCCCGAGGGATCGCACACATGGTCGGCACGCTGATGTTGGCTTTGAAGATCTCCGGTGCGGCGCCGGTGCCTCCGCCGCGGCCGTCCAAGATGATGTAGTCGGCGCCGGCCGCGAGGGCGAAGTCCATGTCGGCCTCGATGTGCTGCGCAGAAAGCTTGAATCCAACAGGGATCCCACCGGTTGCTTCGCGCACTTCGGCAGCCACACGAGCGAAATCCGCCACGCTGCTCAGATCCGGAAACGTGGCAGGACTGATAGCGGGGCTGCCCGGCGCAAGACCCCGCACCTCGGCGATCTTGCCGCGCACCTTGTCCCCGGGCAGGTGTCCGCCGGTTCCGGTCTTTGCGCCCTGACCGCCCTTGAAGTGAAAGGCCTGGCAGCGCTGCACCTTGTCCATGCTGAAGCCGAAACGGGCAGAGGCGAGCTCATAGAAATAGCGACGATTCGCGGCCTGTTCTTCGGGCAGCATGCCGCCTTCGCCGGAACAGATCCCGGTGCCAGCTTTTTCCGCGCCAAGCGCGAGGGCGATCTTGGCTTCTTCGCTCAGTGCACCGAAACTCATGTCGCTGACGAAGATGGGAATATCCAGCACCAGGGGCTTCTTCGCGCGGGGCCCGATCACGAGTTGAGTTCCCACTGCGGCGTCGTCAAGCAGTGGCTTCTTTGCGAGCTGCGCCGTCAGGATTTGAATGTCGTCCCAGCTCGGCAGCACCTGACGCGCTACCCCCATCGCCGAGACGCGGCCGTGGTGTCCGAGCTTCTTCAGGCCGTCGCGCGCCAGCTGCTGGATGTAACCCACGTGGGGTTCTTCTGGCGCGCCGTGCACGTCCGCGTACAGACCCTGGTAAGCGTCGCGTTGGTAAGGCTGCGGGTGTTCCAGGGCGAACGCTGCAACTTCGGCTTCATCGACGAAGACGCTGTCTTTGGCAGCATCCACCACGGAATTGAATTTGTGCAGCGCTTCGGCATTGTTGTACTCGCTCACGCCGGTGTCCAAGCGGTAGTCCCAGTCGTGCACGCCGCAGATCAAGTTGTTCCCCGCCACATGACCGTCCGCGAGCAAGGCGCCACGGTGCAAGCAGCGGCCGTAAAGCACGGACACGTTTGCGTCATAGCGCACCACCACCAGGTCGACTCCGGAGACGAGGGCATAGGCGGGCTCCCGGTCTTTGAGTTCGCTCAGTCGGGCAACCGCGACCTGCTTTGGAACTCGGATTTGGGTCAAGTCGGTCATGGTTTTCCTTTGGGCTAGAACTCGATAGGCGGTGAAGCGTCACAGCGGCGCCGCAAGGGCTCGCAGCAGCAGCGGATTGACCACATCGGGTCGCTCTTGGTGCACGAAGTGGCCTGCCGCGGGCACGATGTGCACATCCAGGCATGTCGTAAAGCGTGTGGTGCCATGGATCAATTCAGGCCCGAGACAGCTGTCGTCAGCTCCCCAAAGCAGGGTGATTGGGCAGGGGATACGCGCGTAGTCGTGGCGCAGTTTCCCCGTGAGCAGCGCTGCCGCGTCCTGCCGAAAGGCGGTGCGATAGTAGGCCAGGGGGCCGGCGAGTGCGCCGGGGGCGAGCAAGTCCGCGACCTCAGCGCGCAAGATACGTTCGACCTCGGGCGATGGAACGCCGTCGCGGAACATGCCGGCGAGGTTGCGGCCGCCGTCCCGACTCAGCCAGCGCTCGGGCGCTCTGGGCAGCTGAAAGAAGAACATGTACCAGCTGCGACGCAATTGGCGGGGATTGTTGCGCAATGCGCGCGCCATGAGCGCCGGGTGCGGGCAGTCGAGGATCACCGCACGTTCGACGAGGTCCGGGTGCCGCGACGCAAGTTCCCAGGTGACGCCGCCGCCCCAGTCGTGACCGATCACCGGCAGCGCGCCAACGCCGAGAGTGCGGATCAGCTCCGCAATGTCCGCCGAGAGACTGCCCAGGTCGTAGCCCTCCTCGGGTTTGTCGCTCTGACCGTAGCCACGCAGGTCGACGGCGAGGGTTTGGTAACCGGCGGCGGTGAGCGCGTCGTGCTGGAGATCCCAAGAGCGATGCGTTTCAGGGAAGCCGTGGAGCAGGAGCACAGGCTTGCCAGTGCCCCGGGCGGCGTAGTGCAGGCGCAGGTCGCCGACCGCGGCGAAGTGGTGTTGGGTCGTTGGAGGCACGGGTGGCTGCGGCATTGTGCGCTATTGTCGTCGGGGTAGGACACCCCGGCGGGCTCGGACGCCGGCGTGGGTAGGTCGCTGTGGGTGGGCTGGGCCAGAACCATGCTCAGGGACGGGCGTCCCGGCGAAGCTGATGGGGGGAGCACGCCGTGGTGACATCGGCGGGCGGGCGGGACTGGCCGTGTCTGGGAGTGAAGGGCCGCGAGGGACGGGCTGCCCTGGAGGCGCCGGGGGCTCAAAAATGGCCCGCAGATTTCCTCGCCGCGGGGATCCGCGCTACGCTTTGCGCGCACGCGCGGGATTGGCGCGTCTGTCTTAAAAGGTGAGCGCATGACCCCGTCCACAGCCTTCCGCTTGTTTGGTGTTTCTCTAGTTGGAGCCTGCATTGTTGCCGCTTGTGGCGGCGACGACTCGCGGCCGGGCACTGCGCCTCCCGGCTCCGGCGGCACCGGAGGCGGCACGGGTACTGGCAGCACAGGCGGTACTGGCGGCGTGACGGATGCGGGTACGGATTCCGGCGACGCTGCCAACGACGCGCCCTTCGATGCCGCCGCACACTGCAACAACCAGACCTTGGACGGTGACGAGAGCGACGTGGACTGCGGCGGCAGCTGCCTGCCCTGCGCCCAAGACAAGAAGTGCAACGCCGGCAGCGACTGCGCCGAGGGTGTGTGCGACGCCACGGCCAAGACCTGCAAGGGCGCGACCTGCGTCGACCAGGTCAAGAACGGCTCGGAGACCGACAAGGACTGCGGTGGCTCCAACTGTGACCCCTGCGATGACAAGCTGGCCTGCGCCGGTCCGAGCGACTGCAAGAGCGGCGTGTGTAGCTCGAACATCTGCCAAGAACCGAGCTGCGGCGACGGCGTCAAGAACGGCCTCGAGACGGACACGGACTGCGGCGGCACCTGCCCTGGAAACTGCACCCTGGGCCAAGGCTGCGTGGGCAACTTCGACTGCGCGACCGACAACTGCGTAGCAAAACAGTGCCAATGCGCTGTGGGCATGGTGATCGCGCCGGCCACGGGCGGCGGCGCCTACTGCATCGACCAATACGAAGTCAGCTACGCGGACTACACCAAGTTCTGGCAAGCGAACCCCACGGCGAGCCTGCAAATCGCTGAGTGCCAGTGGAACACGACCTACACGCCGCCGCAGAATTGGCCGGCCAAGCTCAAACAAGAGGCCTGGCCCGTGCGCAACGTGGATTGGTGTGACGCGTACGCGTACTGCAAGTGGGCGGGCAAGCGCCTATGCGGCAAGATCGGCGGCGGCCGCGTGGCGCCCGGGGACTACGACAAACATACCGTGAGCCAGTGGCACAACGGCTGCTCGGCGGGCGCCAATCTCTATCCGTACGGCCAATCCTATGACCTGAAGGTGTGCATCGGTGCTGACTACAGCTACACCTTCACGGGCATCGGTACCGTAAACGCGGGTACATACCCAATGTTCCCGGGCAACCGGAAGCTCAATACCCAGGAGCCGAAGACGCCGCCCCAAGATTGCCAGGGAGCGTCCCCCGGTCTCTTCGACATGAGCGGCAACACGGCCGAGTGGGAGGACTCCTGTGACGCCACTATCGGCAGCTCGGACAATTGCCGGCTGCGTGGTGGCAGCTACCTGGACGGTTCGGCAGCGCTGCGCTGTGACGCCGATCGCACTGCCACACGGGACGCGACGCCCGGCGACGTCGGCTTCCGTTGCTGCAGTCCGTGACGGGGGACCGGCGCGGGCGTGGGCGCGGCGCGGGCGCGGGCGTGGGGCGCGGGCGCGCGGCGCGGGCGTGGGCGCGGGCGTAGGCGCGCCGGGAGTGGGCGCGGGGCGCGGGCGTGAGCGTGAGTGGGCGCTCGTCGCGTTCGACTATCCGCGCCGGTGCGCCGCCGCGGAACGCGAGGAGGTGCGCATTCGACTCGCCGCGTGGGCGTGAGAGCGTGCGTGGGCGCCAAGTCGTCGCGTTCG
>CALMUT010000077.1 GCA_937872925.1 uncultured Myxococcales bacterium
TTCCAAGCGAAGTCGGCGCTATGCGCGACCTGAGATAGGTGTCGCGTGGCGCTCGTGATCCGGCCCAGTCCGTCCACGGCTTCGACGCTCGGCGTCTTGTCGTAGGGCGATGCTGGGTTCGCGCGACCCGGATCCCAGTAGTGCTTTTGAAGCGGGTGGTACTCAGTGCGTGACTGCAAGCCCGCATTCGTAAGCGTGCGGATGCTGCGCCCAACGGCGTCGCGCCAACTGCTGTCACCCGGCCCGTCCATCTGAAGATCCGGCGACGTGCGTTCGCCCGGTCCTGCCATGCGCGCACGCACGCTGCGCCAGGCGCTCCCGCGCGCGTCGAACAACTGCACGCCGGAGATAGCCCATCTTTCGTCCGCTCCGGTTCCGTCCGGAACAATGGACGCACGTTTTCGGCCCGCGCCGTCAATCAAGTCCTCGGCGCTGTCAACCTCCGCGTGTCCCGAGAATCGCCGCAGCTCGGTTGTGACCCGCGAGAGTGGCGCCGCCAGTTCGTACGCGTAGGATACAGACGGCAGCTGCTCACTGTCACCAGGTCGCACGACCCGAGTGACCCGCCCCAGCGCATCGTAGCCGAGCAACGTCGTCGAGCCGGCGTAGTCCTGGACTTCCGTCGCAACCCCGAACCTTCGATCCACTTGCTGGCGTTCAACGAGTTCGAGGTCGTCACGCACTCGTACGAATTCAGCCAACACGAATGTCGCGCTCTGCGCATCCCACTCAAACCGCCGCCCTCCTCCGCGCGCATCGCGCGTTTCCAAGACGTTGCCGTGTGCATCGTATTTCGACATGGCCACCTCATCAAACTCCTCCAACCCCGGACCCACCCACGCTTCTTGTCGCGTCAAGTCGCCGCGCGTGACTTTGCCCAAGGGCAGGCCGACGAAGGGCGCGCCGTCGTAGTAGCTGCGGGTCATGCGGACGCGGGTGCCGCTGGCGTCGGTGAGCTCCTCAGTGGCGGTGCGCCCTAGGATCCATTCCGCGGGATCGTTGGCGAAGGTCCGGGTGGTGAGGGCTTCGTCGTTGCCCGCGAGTTTGTCGCCGGCGACGACTTCGCCCCAGCGATACTCGGCGGTTTGGTTGCCGTATTCGTCTTCGTCCCATTCCGTCAGGGTGACGCGCACCGCAGAGGCGTCGGCGCCTTCGATGTGCTCGACGCGTTCGCTCGACTTGTAGGCGTAGACGATCGGCGCGCCGCCCGCGGCGCTGGCGACGGTTTGGGAAGTGTACTCGCTGGTGGTTCGGTCGAAGATGTGGCCCTGTTCGGTGCGGCGCTCGACCTGGCGCACAGCGCCGCGGAGGGAGCGCAGGGCGAGTCCCAAGTCGAACTGCGTGTCCGTGAGCAGCGTGGGGGTGTGTTCGTCGCCCAGGGCGCGCTCGACGCCACCCGCGAAGCCGGCGAAAGTGCGCTCGGGGGCGTCCCAGGCGCCATCGCGGTACACGTACTCCGTCGCCATCACGGGATCACCGAGGGACACGTCCGTCTCTACGCGGGACACCACGGGCATGGCGATGTTCATGCGCGTGGCCCAGGGCGTTCCGGCGTCGCGCGCGCGGGCGGCGTGGGCGGCAGCGGGTTCGTAGCTGATGCGGGTGATCTTGCCCAAGCCGTTGTCGATGCGGGTCATCAGGCCCGCGCGGCCGTCGGGGAAGAGCTCCAAGTAGCGCCAGGCGTTTTCGGGAGAGCCGCTGGTGTCCGCCCACACGATGTCGGTGCTGCCTGAGCCGTTCATATCGGCGAAGCCCGCAAAGGAGCCAGGCTTCTTGGTGGGTGTGCCGCTGATGGACACCGGGCTTGCGAATTGCCCGGCTGCAGTCGCCACAGCCACCGACACCTGAGTCACACCGAGATGCACCAGATCGACCCAGCCGTCGCTGTTCAGGTCGACGAGCTGATAGGGATCGCTCTCGTTGAAGGTCGGTACGCCCGTGGCAACTGCGGCGGGCTCGAACGTGCCGCGGCCACGGCCAAGCCAGTACGTAAGCGCGCCAGAGCGCAGGAAGACGAGATCGAGCAGCCCGTCACCGTTGACGTCGGCTAGGTGGGTCTTGCCGTTGGAGAAACGCAGCTCTTGTTTCGGGTCGATGATTCCGACCGTCTTCGGCGTGGCGAAGTCCTTGCCGCCGAGGTTGTGCCCGATGACCAAGCCCGCTGCCGTGGTGGCGACGAAGTCGATGCGGCGATCGCCGTCGATATCCGCCAGGCGCACGTCGGGATCTTCGAACGACAAGTTGGGCACCGTGGGGATCGCCACGCTGGGCGACCAGTGCGTGGCATCCAGCCCAGGGAAGTAGCGGAATTGGCTCACTCCGCTTTTGGCAACCAGATCGATGGCGCCGTCGCCGTCGAAGTCCGCGAGCCCAACGCCTGGTTGGTCGAGGCTGAGGGAGGGCGAATCTGTCGAGAGCCAGTCCTCGGCCGCACGCCAACTCTTGCCGTCATGGTTTGCGTAGCTGCGGAACGCGCCGGCTTTGCTCACCAGCAGATCCGGCAGGCCGTCGCCGTTCAGATCGGCCAAAGAGACGGACGACTCCGCGGGCGTACGACCTGGGGGCGACGTCATCGTCACCAGTGCGCCGCTGCTCGTGAGTTCTCCGCCCGTGTACGCGTACTTCAAGGTCGGAAGCGCCGTTTCGCCGTCGGAGCCGACGAGCCGCAGCGTTTCGAGCAGGGAACGTGCGCCTGGGGCGTAGCCAAGCTCGTAGCTGCGGACCCTTTCGGCACCGACTCGGACCTCGATGCGCGCAAGGCGTTTGTCGAGACGTTGCGATATCCCACTCGAGAACAACACGTGCACATCGGGCCGCGCCGTGTACTCGAAGGTCACCGCGATGCGCGTGGCGTCGGAAAAGTCGTTCCACGTGACCCGCGAAAGCAGCGCGCGGCCGGAGCTTGTGTCCCAAGCGTAGCGCACGACGTGCCCGTGCAGATCGAGCTGTTCACGCAAGAGCCAGGCTGCAACCTTGTTGCCCTCCGCTTCGGTGAAGCCGCTTCCCCCGAATCGATACGTGACGCCGCTCTTGTCGCGGGCTTCAAACGTCTTCCCGTCCGCGGACTGTTTGACGCGTACGAAAGCGCCGCCCTCGTGCTCGGGACGGAATACGCCTGGACTCACTTGCAGCAGATCCCCGGGCACGCCGATCCCAACCAACTCCAAGCGGTCCGAGCTGTCGAAACGCGGCACACCTTCGTTGGTGCGGCGCCGAATGCTCGGCAACCCGCCGAGCCGCCAGCCCGTGCCCAGCTCGCTGACGCCACCTCCCATGTCGTAGTCGAGGGACAGCTTCGGCCCGAAGCCTCCCGCGGCGGGTGGCAGCACCAGATCCAGCCCGGTGCTCGCGGTGCCGCTGGCCAGGGAAGGAACGAAAGAACGACCGAGTCCCTCTACGGACGCAGGCCCTTTGGGCAGGCTGATGCGCGTGGATTCGAGGCCACCAGCGTGAACCGGACGCACAAACAACAGCAGCAGCATCGCGCCCAGGGCGGCCCACATAATCTTCCGCGTCATCGTCACTTCTCCGATCACTGAGAGGCGCCATCGGCCCGGTGCGGATCGAGTTGCGCGGTTTCTGTCCCACCTGCCAGGCCGGTCAGGCCGAGAACAAAATCGAAGTCACGACTCTTTTTGGACAACTGGCGCTGCCCCATGCCCGAGGGGCACCCCATGAACACATCGAAGCGTCCATTTTTCGCAGTCCTTGGTTTCTTCTCCTTGTCTCTGGCGGCTGCCGCAGCGGCTACCGCGTGCTCCAACGAAGATTTCACGCCAGACGCCTCGGGGGCGCAGCCTGATGGCGATGGCGGAACGACGAATCCGGACGCGGCCGGCTCGCCTGACGGCGGTTCGCCAGATGCCGCTGCGCAACCCGACGCCGCGCCCTGTATTCCAACGGGCGGCGAAGACCGCCCGGACGACGACTTTGCAGACACGAACTGCGACGGCATCGACGGTGACGTCACCCACGGCGTGTTCGTTTCGCCCGCTGGCAGCGACGGCGCGGAGGGCAGCATGGCCGCGCCTGTCGCCAGTATCGGCAAAGCCGTAGCTCTTGCCCAAGCCGCACAGAAGGACGTCTACGTGTGCAATGGCACGTACGCCGAGAACGTCGTCATCGAGACCACCGGCGTTGCGCTCTTTGGCGGCTATGACTGCACCAAGGGTTGGACTCGCAGCAGCGAGCGCGCGCGCATCGCCCCGGGCTCGGGGATCCCGCTGCGCATCAAGAGCGCCAACGACACCGCGATTGATCGGCTGGAGCTCAGCGCGCCGGCAGGCGTGGACCCCGGTGAGAGTTCCATCGCCGCGACGGTGGAGACTTCCACAGGAGTCGTGCTCAATCGCGCGGAGTTGATCGCAGCGGACGCTGCCCCCGGAAAGCCCGGTACTCCGGCGACTGCCAACACGACTCCGGCCATCTCGGGCGCAGCTGGCGCGAACGTCGCAGTCAGCCAATGCCTCACCGCAAATCCTCCTGCGGGTGCGTGCAAACAGGCCGCCGCGGGCGGTGTGCAGTCGGCGCTAGTCCAGTGTGACAGTCCTCTCAAACACCGCGGGGGCGATGGCGGCAAAGGCGGCAACGTCTACCTGAAGGCGGCCACGCAGAAGGGGGCCAACGGCTTGACCTTCGGGGCCAAGGGCGGGCAACCAGGATTCGCCGGCAGCCCCGGCCAGCCGGGACAAGCTGGCACGGCGGGCGAGCCCGGCGGCAAGTTCGGCAGCGTGGTCGACGGCGTCTACGTGCCCAGCAACGCGGGCACGGACGCCACAGCCGGCAAGATGGGCGAAGCGGCGGGCGGTGGTTCCGGCGGCGAGACCTGGTGGGTGCCAGATGTTGGTGCCTGGTACGTGGTTGGCGCAGGTGGTGGCCAAGGTGGCTACCCGGGTTGCGGCGGCGACGGCGGCAAAGCGGGTGGCGGCGGTGGCGCGTCGATCGCACTCATCGCCACGGGCAGCGACATCACGATCCGCTGGAGCAAGCTGAAGACAGGCGCGGGCGGCGATGGCGGCGCACCGAGCGACGGAGCTGCGGGACAGCCCGGTGGCAAGGGTGGCGCGGGCGGCAGCTGCTCCACGGGCAGTGGTTGCGAAGGCAAACCCGGCGGCGACGGCGGCAGCGGTGGCAAAGGCGGCCCCGGCGGGCCCGGTGGTGGCGGTCCGTCGATTGGGATCCTGACGACCGGCGCGACGCCGACGACGGACGCGGTGACCTTCGACCTGGGCGCACCCGGCAACGGCGCCAGTGGCTTCGACGGCAAGAGCGCGGCCAGCGGCGAAGCTGGCGACATCGTGACCGTGCCCAGCACTCCCTGAGCCGCACGTCGCCCCTATCGAAACACGAGAAACGATCATGACGAACGCAACCAAGACGAAGTACCTCGCCGCTCTTCTGCTTTCCGGACTCTCCCTGGCGTGCAGCGGCGGAAGCGATGACGCCGACGGACGGACATCCAAAACCCCAGAACCCGTCACAGAGAAGCCCGCGTGCGTGATCAGTGCGGATTGTCCCGCAGGCACGCACTGCGACCTGGGCGAGTGTGTGCAGCAGTGCAACACCGAGCAGTCCTGCGGCGCAAGCACGAGCTGCTCGCCGCGCGCTCGCTGCCTCGGACCCAGCCAGCCCGACCAGGATCCGGAACCGTCTACCGAGTATGGCGGCTCTGTGCAGGTGGAGCCGGCTGCAGTGCAGCTTGGCGATGGTGACGAGTCCTTCGGCATCACGCTGACGAGCACTTCCACGGAGCCGGTGCGCTATCGGGTCGTGCTTGCGGGGCCACATCTCAGCGTGACTGAGCCGCGCGGCGAGTTCGTGGGTTCGAAGACGGTCCAGGTTGCCGTGTCGCGCGCAGGCATCGCTGAGCTCGACAGCGCGGGTACGGTTCAGATCAAGACCACGTTGGGAGACGTCGTGGTGGATGCGCCGCTGCACGTCGGCATTTCCGGACGCTACCAAGGCACCCTGCGCTACGACGGCGCTGCCCTCGATCTTGGCAGCGCGCGCATCGCCGTCGACATCATCGAGAAGAACGGCGACGTGTCGCTACGCCTGGATCCCACGGCATCTCTGCTGTTTCCCGCAACCGCCACCGGCGACACCACGGGCTTCGGCACCTACGACAAGAAGAGCCTGGATGCGGTGATCGCCCAACGCGTCGATGCCGCTTTTGGGGCGTCGCGCAATCACTTCAAGCGTGATCTCGGCCGCCGCATCGCTTTGGACGTCTCGCCCAGCGGCTCGCGCCGACTCGAAGGTACCTTCAAAGAGACGGTGCACGGGCTGTTCTCACAGCCGGTCGAGCTCGGTGGCCGCGTGACCCTCGAGCTGGTGCCCAACGCAACTGCGCCGTCCTTCAATGTGGGCAATGCGCCGGAAATGCCCAGCGCGTCCACGGGTCTGCCTAGTGTCAACACGCTGTTCGACTGGACTGCAGGCTGCACCGGTACCCTCGGCAGCATCTGCGGTTTGCTCGCAGACGCCGTCAGCTGCGCTCCCGCGTTCGAGAAGCACTACTACCAACCGCTGTCCGACAGTCTGCTCTCCAAGGTGAGCGGCAGCATGCCGATGGCCGACGTCGCAACGTCCTGCGAAGCAGCGTTGGCGGCGAAGAACCCGTCTGCATTCAGTGGTGTGGCTGCCAAATGTGCGCAACCCGCGGCCTTGTCCTGCCTGCTACTGCAACCGCTTGCATATCCCAAGGGCTCGACCGCGGAGGACGTGATGTTCAACCGTGCGTTCGCGCGCACGCTCGCGCCCAGCCTGGTGGTTGCCCAGGAAAAATCGGTGCAAGCGCTGTACGCCTCTTTCTCCCAAGGTGTTTCCGCAGAACGCCAGCTCTACGACCAAGCCCTGGCAGCCATGGAGCCCACGCTGAGCTTCCTGCTGCACCCCGCGGTGCTCGAAAAGCTGCGCGGCATTTCTGCGAGCAGTGCCGTGGGTGACCCGTCTGGCAGCGATCCCACCACCACGGAGTTCCCCGCGCTGCGCTCCCTGGCTCGCGCCATTCACGTGACCTCGACCATCGACGGGGAGCGCGCACGCATCGACGCCGCATCGGGCCTGCAAGACGTCGCTGCAGTGCGCAGCGAAGCCCAAGAGCGAGCCGTACTCACCTACTTGGAAACCGTCGTGGTGGTGAAGCTGATCGAAGCGTGGGGCGCTTCTCCGCCGGCCGCGGTGGGCAGCACGGTCAGCGGCCTGCTCAACCCCGTCGACCAAGGCTTCGGCGCACTGGTGCAGGGCGCAGTCGCATTCGGAGTGCCCGAGGGCTTCGTGCCCTTCGTGTACCGACCCGAAGACGTCGGCAAAGGCGCCACGAACTTCGAACAGATGCACGCGATTGCGGCCACGCCAGTCAGCCAACTTGACTTGGAACAGAGTGCGTTTGAAGCGAACAAGCGCGCATACGAGCAGAACCAGCAGTTGCTCGGTTCAGAGCTCGCCAGCGTGCGCACCAGCTTCGACCTGTCCTTGAAGGAGATCTGCGGCGCCGCATTCCAGCCAGACGCCGTGCAAAGCAGCTCCGACTGGGACAGCTGCGGCGCCGGGCAGACGGGTCAAATCGGCACGCTCAGCGTGGAGATAGACCAAGCCCATGCACGGCTCCAGTCCGCGGAGAGTCGCATCTTCGGCATGAAGCAGAAGATCGGGATCTCCCAAGACCAACTCGCCAAAACCCAGGGCGTGCACAGTAAGACGCTGCGCTTCATCAGCAAGACAGGCAAGCAACTGGAAGCGCTCACCTGGAGCGAGGGAATCATCAACGCCGCGCAAGTGGCTATCAACACGGCCTCTCAGGCCAACATCACCAACTTCTTCGCTCCGGCGGGGTTGGCGGCGGTCAACGCCCAGCTCGAACTACAAAAGACGGCGCTGCATGTCGCGCGCGAACGCCTGCAGACGGCGCAGACCATGCGTTTTGAAGCAGCTTCCGCGGAGATCGAACTGATCAACGGCATGGGCGACATTCAGAAGCAGATGATCGACCTGGCGCAGCTCGAGGTGGACATCCAGCAAGACGTGCTCGGCATCGTGCAAGCGAAGCTGCAGTTGCACAACGCTCTCGATCGCGCCCGCCTACTGCACGAGGAGCGGGGGCGCGCCTTGACGGCGACGGCGGGCAGCACGGCCACGGACCCGAGCTACCGTCTGCTGCGCGACTCCTTGGCACTGTCCGCACTGCGCGCCCGCTCCGACGCGCAGCGTTCGCTCTACATCGCTGGGCGCGCGCTGGAGTACGAGATCAACGCACCGCTGGCCGGGCTTTCGTCCGCGGTGCTGGGCGCCAACAACGCGCACCGGGTGAAGAAGCTCCACGCTTGCTTCACGCAGATCCACGACAGCTACCGCATCGCGCACGGTTCGCCGCAGCAGTATGTGAGCGAAGTGTCAGTGCGCGAGATGCTCGGCGTGCACGGTCCCCGCGTCGACGATGTGACTGGACAAGAGCTGAGCGCCGGAGAGCAGTTCCGGCAGGTCCTGCTGCAGAACGCAAACCTCGACGGCAAAGGCGGCGTCGGAGTCGCCTTCAGCACCAACCTGCAGGCTGGCAACGGCCTGTTCGCGACCGACGTATGCGCTGACAAGATCGTTGGATTACGAGCGCAACTCGTCGGCGACTTTCTCGGCGATGGCACAGCCCAGGTCAACCTGCAGCTCTCCGGCGGCAGCGTATTCCGCAGTTGTTCGGACGACTCCCTCACGAACTGGTCGCTCGGGTCCGGCAGCGGCTCCAGCGCTGGTGGCTTCGCTGTGGTCCAGGCGGGGGTGAACGACTTTGGCGACGCCGGCCAGAACGCTTCGCTCTTCGGTCAATCCGTCGCGCGCGCCCAGTGGCAGCTCATAATCCCTGGTTCGCAGGATGCACCTAGCAATGCGGATCTGGACCTGAACCAGCTCGAAGACATCGTTCTCGAGCTCACACACAAAGCACTGCCCCGCCAGAGCGCCGCAGTGAACGTGGATGTCTCCTGCCTCGGTGCAGTGAACAACTGACGATGGCCGCAGGCACCTCGCTCCCAAGACCGAAAGACACGACCATGCACTCACCCTCGAGAACATTCACCGGATTTGGTTTTTTGGTTGGCTTGCTCGCCCTGAGCGTCATCGGTTGCGGCGGAGACGACGCCGGGACCGGTGCACCCGGTCAGCACGCCACGGGCGCCAGCGGTGGCGTGTCTGGTGCCGGCAGCTTTGGCGGCCAGGGCGCGGCTAGTGGGTTCGGCGGTCAATCCGGCAGCGCTCCATGTGCTGACACCGATGCGCCCGACGCAGACGGTACGGACGACAACTGTGACGGCGCCGACGGCGTCGTGGGCACAGACGTCCACGTGGCGAGCACGGGCGCCGACACGAACCCGGGCACTCCCGACGCGCCGATGCGCACGATCCCGAAGGCGCTCGAGCTAGCGCACGTGCGATCCGCGAAGGTCTTGTTGGGAGGCGGCGAGTTCGAAGTGACCAGCCTGTCACAAGCAGGCGACATAGAAATCCACGGCGGCTACGCGGAGGCGTTTTCGGGCAAGCGGCAAGCGAGCAGCAGCACGCTGAAGGCCTCGAGCCCGGAAGGCGTCGTTGTGTCGGAGGCGAGCAGCGTGCTGCTGGACACCTTGAGCATCGTCGGCGTCCCGGCCAAGGAGGCGAGCCAGCGGTCGTCTCAGGCCCTGGTGCTGGATGTTGGAAGTTCAAGGCTTTTCAACGTGCACGTCGAGGCAGGTGCTGGACTCTCGGGCGGCGCGGGTGAAGACGGAGCCGCCGGGACTTCGGGCAAGGATGGCAACGGGCCCTACGGCGCGACCCAGCTCAGCTGCGACGGCAGCATTCAGCCCAGCTTCGCGTTCGGCGCTAACGCAGGGAGCAAGAACAGCGCCGGAGCAGTCGCGGGGAACTGCGGCAGCAAGATCGCTGCAAGCGCTGGGGCTCCGGGGATCTCGGGCGGCGACGGCGCGAACGCTTCGTCGCTGGCGAGCTTCGAAAACGGAGTCTTGCGTTGGTCCGACGCTGCTGACGCGCCGGACGATGCGAAACCCGGATTTGGTGGCGCTGGTGGGGGCAGCTGCGCTCCGGCGAACCTGGCGGCCGGCGCCGGCAGCGGTGGATGCCCCGGGAGCCCGGGGACCGGTGGCGAAAGCGGTGGCGGCGCCATCGGCATTGTGGTGCTCCAAGGCAAGCTGGTGCTGGAAGCCTCGAACATTCGCACCGGTTTTGGCGGCGACGGAGGCAACGGAGGCAAGGGCGGCGCGGGCGGACCCGGCGGCAAGAGCGGCAAACCCGCCTGCCCATATGGCTTCGACTGCACACAGATCACACAGACCTGCACTCCCGCGACGGATCCGTGGAAGTCCAATTGCGCGCCCTGGGGCGGCGTGGGCGGCCCGGGGGGCGACGGCGGACACGGCGGCGGCGGCGTGGGTGGCTGGAGCGTCGGCATCGTCACCATCGGCGCAGCCACGTCCGAGTACGACTCGGCAACGACGTTCGACCTCGGCGCGCCCGGCAAGGGCGGCGACGGCGCCGGCGGAATTCGCGCAGCCAACGGCGAGAAACGCAAGCAATGGGCGCTGCCTTGAGTCTGGGCAGTTGCACGGGCAGCATCCGGACCGTCGAGCGTTGCAACTCATCTGTAATGAAGTATGTGAGGCAAGTCATGGCATCGATACGAAGAGAGTTCCTATGGACGACGCTCATCGGCGTCGCCGTGTGCACGTCGGCCTGCTCGAGCGAATTCGAACCCGCGCCCGGAACCGCCGGGGATGCGGGCGCCGAAGCAGCGGCGGAAGGCGGCACGGATGCGGCGGATAGCGCGCCCACACCGGAGTGCAGTAAAAACACGGACTGCGACGATGGCGATCCCTGCACGGGTACGGAGGCCTGCGACACCAACGCCGGAAAGTGCAAGCCGGGGACCAGCCCGTGTCCCGCGCCCGCAGATCCCGTGGATTGCGTCGTGGTCTGCAGCAACGAGGGCGGCAAGGCCAAGTGCTCTGATGAGATGGCCATGGACGCCGATGGCGACGGGCACGGTTCGCCGTACTGCAAAGCCGCACCCGGTGACGACTGCGACGACACTCGAAGCGACGTGCACCCCGGAGCAACTGAGGCCTGCGACGGCGTCGACAACGACTGCAACGGCTTCACCGATCTGGATGACTTCGCCACGTCACTGTCCGGTATCCCCTTCGACATCGCCAGCCCCAAGAGCGCAGACGCCGTGCGCCCGCAGGCAGCGTGGAGCGGCGACAAACTCGGCGTGGTGTGGACCGACTTCACGGACCCGTTTCACGTGCTCTTCTCGATGTTCGACACCACCGAAAAGCCGCTCGTTTCGAACTTCCGGGTCTCGAACATCCACTATGAAGCCACCGCGGCGGATATCGCTGCCGACGCCAAGGGTTTCGGAGTGACTTTCGTGGGCGAGATCGTCGGCGCGCGCCACGTCTTCTTCCGCCACTTCGACACGAACGGCAAGCCCACCACCAGCTCGGTGCAGCTGTCGACCACAGCGGTCGAGCCGGACGCGCAGCCGCGCATCCAGGCCGAAGCGGGCGGCTATGTCGTCGTTTGGAAGCGACACCGCACGGACATCTTGCCCGCCGGCGACGCGCCCTACGCGCGCCGAATCGACGGGAGCGGCGTGCCCAGTGGACTAGGAGAGTCCGGCATCAACTTCGTCGATACGCAGCCCCGAGTCTGGGGTCACGACGTCGCCATCGTGGGTTCCCAGATCGCCATCTTGCAGGCCGTCAGTCCCACAGCTGCGACCATGGCCACCGGTCTCCGATTGCTGGACGTCACAAACAACTTGGTCATCAACAAAGGCACCGGCGTCGGCGCTTCGCCTTCGGAGTACTACTCGCCCGTGCTGCTTTCGACGGGCGGCAAACTCAGCGGCGCTTGGGCCGGCGGGGACAGCGTTCCGGAGTTCGCGCAACTCAAGCTCGACGGCAGCTTCGACTGCGGCCCGAAACCGAGCACATGGGTCGCCGACGGCGGCCGCACCGGTGGCATGATCGCCTTGGGCAGCGAACGGGCCGTATCCTTCGTGTCGAAGACCTGGGCGACCTCCGGCAGCGTGCAACTGCTTCGCTTTGACGACCAGTGCAAAGAAATGCAGTTCCTCGATATCGCCGGCGCGCCGGTGGATCATCCCGCCACCACGGTTGCGTACGGCGCACGCTCGGACGTGGCCGTCGGCAACTCGAAGGTCGCCGTGGTCTGGGACGAAAAGGTCCAAACCAACGCTAGGATCCGCGGCCGCATCTTCGGCAAGAAATACTGCGACTAAGTGGTGACGGCGGGGCGCACTGCGCGCTCCGCCGACTGGTTCTTGCTGCCGCGTCGAGGTAGAGTTGCACAGTGACGACAGCGCGCCGACTGCATCATAGCTACGAGCAGTACCTAGCTGCGCTCGAGGTCAGCGGGGTCAAGCTCGAGTACTGCAAGGGCGAAATCTACGCCATGGCCGGAGGAACCCCCGCGCATGCGGATCTCGCGGCTGCCATGACTCGATTGCTTGGCAACGCCTTGCTTGGACGCTGCAGGGTTTCCTCGTCGGATTTGAAGGTGCGGATCTTGGCGACAGAGCTTTCGACTTTTCCTGACGTCACCGTGGTCTGCGGGCAGCGTGAAGTCGCAGAAATCGATCGCAACGCCGTCACCAATCCAACCTTGCTCGTCGAGGTGAGCGTTCGTGCCGATAGGTCCACCGGGGGGCGCCGACCTCGTCGTGAACGACGACTTCTCCGCCCTCCACGCGGACGCCTAGTAGCGTCCCAGCTGGATCGTCTCTCCAGAGCCCCATATCGTCACTTCACACCGTCTCATCCAGCAGACCAGGCCGCACCATCCTGCACCCGATCCGCTCCGAGAGCCTGTCGCTGAGTTCGCTGAGTTCGTTCCATCAGACGTCTGATCCCTTGCAGCGCGGCATTCTGCTTCTTCTCGGTCGCCTTGGCAGCCTCCACGCTTGTTGGCCGGGGCGCCAAACAAATGCCGCAATGCGGGTGCGCGGCCACTTCTGGCCAATGAACCGTCGCCCCGAGCCATCGCGTCGGAGGAGGATCTTAGTTAAAAGGACCCCGGCGCGCACAGAGTCGCTTGCTCTGCCAGCGCCGTTTCGGGGCCGGTGCAAGGACGCCAGTGCTCGACAGGCAGCTCATACCTGGGACCGCGCCAAACGAAGAGCGCAGAATCGCGGCGCCGAGCGATGCAGTTTCGGCCGCCTCCTTCCATGCTGTCTATGACCCTGACCTCGCCAAGTATCTCCTCTTCGTGAAGACAGCCAGACGTTGCGTCGACTCGACGTCCACGCACCTCGCCCTTCGAACAACCAGAAATGACGAGCTGGCTGAAAGCGCAAGCGGCCAGCACGCAGAGTGGCCGCAGCCCGAAGTCGGATCGCCCTCGCCGCCTACTCGCCGCATTCCCGCCGGAGCTCCGTTGCACCGCCCCATCACTCTTCTTCATCGCGGTCTTCCGACTCCAAACGCCGTCCCCCCTTGCTGCCCACTCCCGACCGTCGCGTAGACCAGCACGGCGCTGCCCACAAGAACCAGGAATGGGGGTGTCAGCAACACGGAACCAGGTCTCGATGTGACTTGTCCTGTTCCGAAACAGCGTCGCCGACGCAGTCGAGCCACCTCCAAGCCGCTTTTGTTGGGGCCGAACGCATTTCTTTGCGACTTGGTGCTTCAAGGCGGCTCAGGCAGAGCGAATGCCCCAGCTTTCCTTTGCGGCCGCCGTCGGCCTCGGCACGTTTGCGTTTCTGATCATGGGCTGCTCGGGCGGCGCTGGCGGTGGCGCCCTCGACGGTGGTTCCAGTGGATCCGCCGGCACCGGCGCGTTCGGCGGGTTCGGTGGCGGAAGTGGCGGTGGCAGTGGGGACGCGGCCGTGACCCAGGGTTGCGACCAACCAAAGTCCCAGAGTGCCAGCGCACCCTGCTGTCTTGAGTACGGCTTGGATGCTTGCGGGGCCGGGCTCTTCTCCGCCGCCTTTGACGGCCGCCTGCAGCCGACCTGCTACGTGGACGGCTCCCGCCTCGATCGCACCGAGGGTAACGAGGACGGTCAGTGCGTCAGTGGTTCGTGCAACCTCCAAACCCTCGAGTGTCGCAGTCGACCCGGAACCGAATGTGAGAGCACGACAGGCTGTGCAGCCGTCGGCACCCAAGGCTACGTGTGCGCAAGTGACAAGTGCACCGCGAGCGACGGCGAAGGTGGCGATCCTTGCGGGAGCACGGCAGATTGCAAACAGGGCCAATGTGTCGGCGGCAAGTGCCTGGGCACGGAAGGAGCAGCGTGCAATCCTGGCACCGACTCCTGCGCGGCCGGACTGTGTTGTGACGGCTACCCCACGTCGACCTGTGGAGCATGCGGCGCAGATCACGGCGAGAAGTGTTCGCCCCTTCCGCTGCCGCCGCCCTTCGGCATGCCCTGCAAACCCGGACTACTGTGCTGTGAGCATTCCAGCGGCGCGGGCACGAACTACTACTGCTACCCAAGCTGCTGAGCGCGCTGCGCAATGGCAAGTTTGATCGACCATTGCTACCCAAGTTGCTGAGCGCGCAGCGCTTGGAAAATTTGATCGACTATTGCTGCCCAAGTTGCTGAACGGCAGCCGGGTCGAGCACCCAAAGCTCCTCCACGCCGCAGTACGCGTAGCGCTCCTGCACGCGGTCGTAGTCCTTGTTCGGGTGCCAGCGGCTGACCACTTCGACCGCCAAGCGCGGCGGCGCGTGCCCAGGCTGCCACAACTTCACGCTGGAAAACTCACGCGCGCTCGGCGGCTTCGGCTCCACCAAACACACGTCCGGGTCGATGCCCACCCGCGGACGCTCGCGCAAGAAGCGGATCGCGATGTTGCGTGCCACCACTGCGTCGAGCCCAGTACGCTGCACCCACGCATCGAGCAGCTCCACCAGCCGTCGCGCGGTCAGATCGTGCACGTGCGCCTCAGGCACGGTGCCCTCGGGCATTATCCACTCGTCCCAGCGCGGCGGCACTTCGTAGCGCAGATGCACGCGCACGGAGTTCTCAGACATCGCCATACAACTTTACCTCACTGCTCCGCGCCCCGCATTGCAGCGACCATGCCGCGGGATCTTCCGCAGATTTCCCAGCGCTATCCCTGGCGACCGCCACCCTTCGCCATGGCGACGCTCAAGGCGGAGTCCAACGACGCCAGGCAACGCCCGCCCTGCGCGCTGTCAGCCGCCAGCCTAGGAGAGTGGATTTTCCCAGCGCAGGCCCGGGAAGCGGTTGAAGTCCGAGTCGTTCGAGCACAGTGCCGCCTGGTACTCGATGGCAATCGCCGCGAGGTGAGTGTCCGTCGTGAGCCGTCCCGCGACGCCCGTTGCGCTGAAGAGCTGCCCCAGGATCACCAGATGTCGCGGCCCCGGATCGAGCACGCGCACCGACGGTTCCGCAAACCAACCCTCCACCCGCGCCAGCGCTTCGTCCGGCGCTAGGGGGCGCCGCAGCACCGAAGCGTGAGTCACAAGACGAACAAACCCGAGCGTGACCGCCCAGGGCAACCCGACGGGCTGCTGCCGGTTGAGCAAGTCCTCCCACCACTCCCGCGCAGGCTGATGCAGCTTGGCCGCAACGTCATGGGCATAGATGAGCAGGTTCACGTCCGGAACGATCATGCTTTGCGACCTTCGGAAACCTCGAGCTCATCCACCAGTTGATTCAACTTGAGCGGATCGACCCCGGCACAGAACCCACTGTTGAACGTCTGCACTGCGTAGGCAGCCTTGCGCTCGGATCGCGGCCGCTGCGCCGAGAGCCCCCGCCGCAGCACATCGTTGATCACCGCCCGCAGCGTCGTCCGCCCCCGAGCAGCCATCTGCCGCAGCTTCTCCGCCACGTCGTCATCCAATTCCACGGTCGTCCTCATCCACGCATATTGATGCGTCCGATAGATGATGTCGATATGCGTACAAGGCTTATCGACCCAGCCCCCTTCTCGCCCCGAGATCTGCCCAGTTGCCTGACATGGCGTCCGTCGCCCCGCCCCGGCTGCACGGTGAACCGCGCGCCGCCCCGAAACGCTCCGGGTCGGGCACCCACAGCTTCCTCCACGCCGAAGTACGCGCAGCGCTCCCGCGCGCGATCCCTGGCGACCGCCACCTTTCCCCATGGCGACGCTCAATGCGTGGTGCGCGCCCAACGACGCCAGGGCAACGCGCCCCCGCGACGAACCCCGGCGCGCGCGTCAGTCGACGCCGCTGAACTTGCCACCCGGCGCGCGCGTCAGCCGACGCCGCTGGACTTCCCACCTGGTGCGCGCGGCCGAAGCCGCTGGACTTGCCACCCGGCGCGCGCGTCAGCCGACGCCGCTGGACTTGCCACCTGGTGCGCGCGCCCCGCGTAGCAAACCCTCCGCCGACAGATCTTCATCCAGATCCGGCCAGTGCACCCCGAACCCCGCTGCAGACAACTGCCAGTTGTTGCGCTCTGCAGCCGAAGCGTTGAGCAGTCGCGGAAACCACGCCAGCGGAACGCTGATCACCCGACCGTCCGCGAGCTCTGCACTCAACCTATCCGTCGCGAAGCGGACCCGAACAATGCTGTCTTTCTCGTCAGATTTCGAAGTAGTCATGCCGGCACTGCTCAGTAGCTGTTGGTGGGTTTGAACCAGTCGTTCCAATCGGCGAAGTTCGCTCCAAGAAAAGCCCACCGCCGATGCCAATCGCACCGGCCTGGGCCAGAACTTCGCCGTAGCGTTGTCACGGTCGATGTGCACGTGTGGCGGCTCATTGGACTCGTGCCGAAGAAGTATAGCCAGTACGGGCCAGTGCGCAGGATCGTGGCAGGGTGGTCGGCCTTTCGGGCAGCACAGTCGACGCCGCACCGCCGATCGACCGCTCCCCCACACCAGTTGCGGATCTTCTCCCAGCCAACACGCCGCGCCCACCCGCCCGCAGCTCGACCGCCGCCCCTTCGCGCGCCCCTCGCCGCCCAATCCCGAGCCCGCATCACCCCCTCGGGTGGCGATTTTTTCAAAAAAAATCACGAAACTACCCCCACCCCCCGCCCGACCAGGCTTTTCTCCCCCACGCGCCCCTGCGCCGTTCTGGCCCATCGCCGCGTTTCCGACCAAAATCCCCCCGGCCCCCATGCCCCGCTCTTCCTTCCTCCACCGCCACGCCCCCCGCGCCCTCCTCACCGCGCGCACCCTCCTGGCCACGGCCGCGATCCCCACCGCCGCGTTCTCAACCCTGGTCACCACCACCCACACCGCCCAGGCCCAAGACAGCGCGGACGACCTATTCAAGAAAGGCAACGCCCACTACGCAGGCAAGCGCTGGAAGGAAGCTTACGACGCGTACAAGGCTGCGTATGCACTGGAGCAGACCTACAAGATCGCCGGCAACCTCGGCGACGTAGCCCTCACCCTAGGCAAACACCGAGAGGCCGCCGAATACCTCTCCCACGCCCTTCGCAACGTGCCGCCCGAGAAGGCCGCCATGAAGCAACAAGTGCAAACGCGCTTGGACCAGGCGAAGAAGGAGATCGGCACGCTTACGATCACGGTCAACGTCGAAGGCGCACGGGTGGCGTGCAATGAGCGCGAGGTTGGTACGGCGCCGTTGACGGGTGAGGTGTTCGTGGAGGCGGGAGCGACTTCAGTGGTGGTGCGCGCGGAGGGGCACAAGGATGCACGGCGCACCGTCGCACTCGCCAAAGGTGAAACCAAAGCGCTCGAGATCACGCTGGAGACCGATCCGAACGCGGGCGCAGTGGTGCCCGTGGGACCGAGCGGTGGTAGCGGTGGCACTGGCGGCACTTCGGGCACGGAGCCCGCGGGTGGCGCCGCGGGTAACGGCGCTTCTGCAGACGCGAATGGCGGCGTTGATACGGGTGGGATGAGTACGAAGACGGTGGTGGTGATCGCGGGAAGCGCGCTCACGGCGATTGGATTGGGTGTGGGGATTGGGTTCATGTTGGATTCCAACAGCGCCGACGACGACGCGAACTCTAATTTCTCCAAGGTGGAAACGACGCTCGGGAAGAATGGTTGCGCCGGAAACCAGGGCGCGGCCATCTGTAAGGACTTGAATGACTCCTTGGAGCGCCGGGACAGCTCAAAGCAACTGTCGACGGTTGGCTTCATCGGGTTCGGTGTGTTCGGAGCTGGCACTCTGGCCGCTCTGCTTCTCTGGCCCGAGGAGAAGAGCGAGAGTGCTCGACCACTCGGTTCACAATTCGCATTCGCTCCGACCAAGGGTGGGGCTCGCGCGTCTTTCACGGCGCAATTCTAAAAGGCGGGAGAAATAATCATGCGCTTCGTTTCTGGAATTAGCGTGTTCGTCGCACTCGCGGCATCAAGTGTGGGAGTTGGTTGCGGAGACGACTTCACGTGTGAGGAGGCCGCCAATTGTACTGGCACCGGCGCATCCGGCGGCACTGACGGCGGCACCGGCGCGACAGGTGGATCCTCCGGCACCGGGGGCACCGGCGCATCCGGCGGCACGGACGGCGGTGCTGGCGCCGGCGGAAGCTCAGGAAGCGGGGGCGACGGTGGTGGCTGTGACACCACGAAGAGTCCGGGCAGCGAAGCGTGCTTGGTCAGTGACGACTACGGAGTGTTCGTTTCGACCGCGGGAAGCGACTCCGCCGCCGGTACGCAAGGCGCTCCGGTTGCAACGATCAAGAAGGGTGTGGAGCTAGCGGTCGCGGCTGGAAAGAAGGTGTACGTCTGCTCGGACGGCACGACGCCCTACAAGGAGCAGGTTGTGCTGGGTGCTCCGTTCGATGGCCTGAGCATCCACGGCGGGTTTGACTGCAGCGACTGGAGCTACGGGACCAAGACGGCGAAGATTGAGGGGCCGGCGACAGCGTGGAAGGTGGAGAGCATACCGACGCGCGTGCTCATCGAAGACTTCGAAGTGACGAGCGCGGACGCCGAGAAGAACGGATCAAGCTTCGGAATGATTGTCGCCAATAGCAACGGCGTCGAGCTAGTGCGCACGACCGTGACCGCGGGCAAGGGCGGCGATGGTGACGATGGCAGCGCGGGCACGAAGGGATCGGGTGGCGCGACCGCAGGCGCAGCGCAAAATGGGAAGAACGCCGAGTGCGCAACCGCGACCGCGTTCTTGGGCGGCGGCGAGTGGACGGCGGACAGCGCGTGTGGGTCACGCGGCGGAAAGGGTGGCTCTGCGGTAAAGGAATCGACGGGGACGAAGGGCAACGCAGGTACGCCGAACATCAACGTGACTCCGCCCGGGGCTGACAACGGGGGCAACGCGGGACTTACCGGCGTGGCAGGTACGCAAGGCTCCCCGGGCAACGCCGGCGCAAACGGCGCAGCAGCCGCAACTGTGGGGTCGTTCAGCGCGACTGGTTACACACCAGCGAACGGCGCGGACGGCAAAGCTGGTTTCCCCGGCCAGGGCGGTGGAGGCGGTGGCGCGAGCAACGCAATTGTCGCAAGCACCTGCATCGGCGCGTCCGGCGGTGCCGGCGGCATGGGTGGCTGCGGCGGCACCCTTGGTTCAGGCGGCAAGGGTGGAGGCGCGAGCGTCGCGCTCTTGTCGGGGGGGGCCCCTTTGGTGGGGGGGGAGGGGGGGGGGGGGCGGGCGCCGCCCTCTGGCGGAAAAACAGCAAGGTGCGACTCGAGGACGCGACGCTCACCGCCTCTGCTGGCGGCAAGGGTGGCAACGGCGGACAAGGCGGCGTCGGTGGCGACGGCGCACAGGGTGGACTCGGTGGAACGTCGGGGAGCACCGCACTGGGCAAGGGAGGAAACGGAGGCGAGGGTGGCAAGGGCGGTCCCGGCGGCTCCGGCTCCGGCGCAAGCGGTGGTGCGTCGTTCGCAGTTGTCTGGAGTGTCACCCAGCCCACCGAGGTCGGCGCGGTCACGTTGACTGGCGGCAATGGCGGCGCCGCCGGCACCGGCGGACAAGTCCCCGGCGGCGTCAAAGCGCCCGATGGCGCAGTCGGCCAAGCCGGGCAGACCTACGAACAAAACTAGGCGCACGCGCGAAACAGATGAAGTCGTGCCAGGCCTATGCGAGCACGGCTTTCACCAAGAATGAAACCCGTCGCGCACCCAAACCGCGCCCGCGTTTCACGCGCAGCACGCCCTCACATCAACCCGACGCAAGCGCGGCGCGCAGCACCCGCACCACGCCCTCCACATCCCGGCACACGTCCGCAGCGGAAACGCGCAGCACGCGCCAGCCCAGGCGCGCAAGCACGCGGTCCCGACGCGCATCAGCGCTGCGCTGCCGTGCATGGCACGGCCCGTCGACCTCAATCACGATGCGCGCGGAAGGCACGGCAAAGTCCGCGATGAAGCGCCCGATGACGACCTGGCGCTTCACGCAAACGCCCGGACCAAGGCGCTGGCCGCTAATGGCGCGCCAAAGCACCTGCTCCGGCCAGGTGGGCGAAGCGCGCATCAAGCGAGCGCGCTCTTCAAGCTGGCGACGACGAGCGAGACCCTTGGGAATCCCCGAAGGGGGAAATGTTTGCACAGGCTTTCGCATAACGACCTCCGAGGCCCGGGGCTTTTGGCGGGCCACGCCAACCCAGGCGCAGGTTTCGTGACGCGCGCACGCTGCAGACAGTTCGCGCAGTCAACGGGCTTCGCGCACACGCACGCTCCATCACGAGCACGGCACGAAACGTGCGCCCCAAGCGGGGACCGCCAAAAACCCCGGGCCGACGCGAGGCAAAAGCCCCTGCGCAAAACTTCGCTTCGCAAGCGAGGCAGCGCGCTAGCGTGGATGCACGCCCACTCGCAGCTAGGTTTGAGGCAAGTCAGCAGCAAGCTAGACTGGCCAGCGATGGGCGAGGCTTGGGCGGGCGAGAGCAGTGACGTGGCGGCTTCCACGCACGAGGCTTGGGCGGGCGGAAGTTCTGACGTGGTCGTTTCCACGCGCGCAGCCCGTAGCGTGCGAGCGCGACCAGGCGCGGGCCCAGGAGCGACTGCGCATTCACGCGCAGGATCAGCAGCACACTCCAGATCGCGTCATCCCGCAGGCAAACGGATCCACCCAACCACCAGCCATCACCCAGCAGCTCGGATCCACGCAGCCCCTCCCATGGCACGCGCAGGCCGAAGGCCGAGCATGACATGTGGGAGGGGCAAGCCGAGCGAAGCGAGGCGGGGGGGGGCAACACCACAGGCGAAGAAAGAAATCGGGACGCTCTCGATCACGGTCAACGTCGAAGGCGCCAACGTCAGCTGTGACGGTAGAGACGTCGGCAAAGCTCCGATCGAGGGAGAGGTGTTCGTGGAGCCGGGAGCTACGAGCGTTGTCGTGCGCGCAGAGGGACACAAAGAGGCGCTGCGCACCGTCGCCTTGGCCAAAGGCGAAACTAAAGCGATCGAGATCACGCTCGAGACAGATCCGAACGCGGGCGCAGTCGTTCCCGCGCCTGGCGCGGGCGGTAACGGCGGTGCGTCAGGCATTGAGCCGGCCAATGGCGGCACGGGTGGCAACGGCGCTTCCGCGGACGCGAATGGCGGCGTGGATACGGGTGGGATGAGTACGAAGACGGTGGTTGTGATTGCGGGCAGCGCACTCACGGCGATCGGTTTGGGCGTGGGGATTGGGTTCACGATTGCCAAGGGCAACGCGAAGGATGATGCGGAAGCGCTGCGCCAGGAGACGACGGCGGCATTGGGGCCGGGGGGCTGTAGAGCCGGCGTCGCTGCGTGTGACGACCTGGCCGACGCGAACGATCGGGGCGAGAGCGCTGCGCGGCTGTCCGCGATTGGCTTCATCGGTGCCGGCGTGTTTGGCGCCGGCACTCTGGCCGCGTTGTTCCTATGGCCTGACAAGAAGACGGATGTTTCACGGTCGACTCGATTTGGCGCTCAGCCAGTTCGGGGTGGTGCGGGGTTTCAGGTAAGCGGTTCGTTCTGAGCCGCGTGAATTGAAGAGGTTGTTATGCGCTTTGGATCTAGCTTGTTCGTGTGTTCATTGGTCGGTGGAGCGGTCAGCCTTGGCGGCTTGCTTGTCGGCTGCGGCGCAGACGATTTCGCTGGCTGCGAAGCCGACAACAATTGCGGCGGCAGCTCTGGAGATGCCGGCCTCGGCGGAGCAGGCGGCACGGGAGCAACCGGGGGCACCGGCGCATCCGGCGGCACCGACGGCGGAGCCGGAGTCGGTGGCAGCTCGGGAAGCGGGGGCGGCGAGGGCGGCACTTGTGACACGAGCAAGGACCCCAGCGTCGAGTCGTGCTTGGTCGATGACCAGTACGCGGTGTTCGTGTCACCGAGTGGCAACGACAGCACGGATGGATCGAAAGGCACGCCCTTCGGCACGATCGAAAAGGCGATGGAGACCGCGAAGGCCAAGGGCCTGATCGTGATCGCTTGCAACGACACCTTCACGGCGCCGGTCAGTCTCACGAGCGCTCATGACGGTGTGATCGTGCACGGTGGCTTCGATTGCAACAGCGGCTGGACGTACGACTCCGGCAAGAAGACCCCGGTCGCGCCCACGGCTGCTGGGATTGCGCTCAGCATCGATGGCGTCACCAAGGCGACCGGCTTCAAAGACTTCGCTTTCACGGCCAAAGAAGGCACCGCTGCGGGTGAGTCGAGCATCGCCGCGTTCGTGAAGAACTCGACGAACGTGCGCTTTACCCGCGTGGACTTCTCAGCGGGCAAAGGCGCCGACGGCGCCAAGGGCACGTTGACGCCGGTGGTGCACGAGAGTGTGCAGGCGAATCTGAACGGGAAAGACGCTGCCGGAATAGCTCCCGGCGGACCGATGCCTTGCACGTGTCCCGCGGGTGGATCCACTACAGGCGGGGGCGGTGGCGGAGTCGGTCAAGAGGGCGCGCCTGGTCAGCCAGCCGTCGTCGGTGGGACGAAAGGCACGGGCGAGAACTGCACCAGCGGCGGCACCGGCGGAAACGGAAAGCCTGGGGCGGATCAGGCTGGCGGTGCTGGTGCGGCGGCAGTCGGAGTGCTCAGCGCAACGGGCTTCGCCGGGGGAGTTGGAGCAGTCGGCAAGAGCGGCACTCCGGGCGGAGGCGGCGGTGGTGGCGCCGGAACGAGCAACGCCGGCTCCGCCGGCGGCGGAGGCGGCTGCGGAGGTTGCGGCGGAGCTGGAGCGACGGGCGGAGGCGCTGGTGGTTCGAGCATCGCGCTGATGGTCTTCGATGCAACCGTTGACGCACGCGACTGCACGTTCACGACGCTGGACGCCGGCAAGGGCGGCGACGGTGTCGCGGGACAGCTGGGCGCGACGCAGTTCGGTTTCGGAGGTAACAAGAGCGGCGGCGGTTGCGCCGGCGGAAACGGCGGCAAAGGTGGCAACGGCGGAGCTGGCGGCGGCGGCGCCGGCGGACTGAGTGTTGGCGTGCTGCACAACGCAGGTTCCACGCTGACCAACAACACGCCCAACTTCTCGCAGGGCAAGGCCGGTGGCAAAGGCATCGGCGGAGTTCCCGCAAGCAACGACGGCGTACCCGGCGACAGCAAAGAGACGCTGACGCTCTAACGCCGCACCCCATGCTCCACCCCAGCACAATGACCGGCGCGCCCGGTCATCTTGCTGGGCCAAACGACACGCGTGGTGCGCGCAGGTCGCGCACCCAACTCGTGCACGCGTTTCACGCGCAGAGCACGCGCAGCACGCCCTCGCATCAACCCGACGCGAGCGCGGCGCGCAACGCCTGTACTGGTCCACCGACTTTCAAACGCCGGAAGTCCACGGAATCCGGTCTCGTGCGGATGACAGATTCACGCGCGGCGGCGTCGTGACGTGGTCACGTGGCGCGGTCCGGTAGTGAGTCGGACGGATCTTTCTTTTTTTGCGGTTCCAGCGGACGCGCGCAGCGAAGCCATTTTCGCGACGCGCGCGAACTGAGGCTTGCGCCGCGGCGGAAAGCTCGAGTCCGGCGCGTGCGAGTACTTGCGCGATCCGCACTTTGCCGAATGCCGGAAGGGTCGCTCGAAGTTGCTTCACGAGTGCGTGCACGAAACGCGGAAGCTTGTTTACTGGTTGTCGAGTCTTCAGAAGTGCTCTCGGACCATTCTCGTCGAGCCGACGCGTCCATGTGCCGATGGTTTGGGCCGTGAGCTGGAACACCCGCGCAGTTGCATCGGCGTTCCAGCCCGCTGCTGCTCGAAGCGTCATGATCCTAAGCCGCTCCTGCGGCGTGTAGTGCGGGCGTCGATTGGGCGGGACACGCGCCATTCGAGCCGAGGTGTTTCACCCGCCGACGGTCGAACCGGCTCTCGCGCCGGGACAAGTTTCCGGACGCCCTATGGGGCGACGATACGGCGCGGCGGGCAGCGCCTCCCATAGCATCCGCCTTCGGCCCCTGGGGGATTCTCTCGCCCAGGCCCAAGGCCGAGCATGACATCGGGCAGAGGCAAGCCGAGCACAGCGAGGCGGGGGTGGGCAGCAGAAAAACGGGTCCGCTGGGGTCAGTTGAGCAGAATCTGCTCAACTCAGCGCCGGCGCGTCCCTGTTCGCTGGGTTGGAGGTGGACGGCGCCCGAGTGTCGTGCTGATCTTCTGGCGGCTTAGGAGGAAACGATGCGTTCTGCGTGGGTTACGTGTGTGCTGGTCGTCGCGGCGGCAGCGGGTTGTTCATCGGAGGAGTTCACCGCGGGCAGCGGCGGACAGGGTGGAGACGCCGGTGGCGCGGCGGGTAGCGCCGGTTCCGGCGCTGCCGGCGCGGGAGGCACCGGAGCGACTTCGGGAACGGGGGGAACCTCAGGCACGGGAGCGGGCGGCGGAACCGGCGCAACGAGTGGCTCTGGCGGGACCGGCGGACTCCCGACGGGCTGCACCGGCGATGGCGAGTGCGACGACAACCTCGGGTGCAACGGCAAGGAAACCTGCAATGCCGGAACGTGCGTTGCGGGCACCGCCGTCAGTTGCAGCAATCCGGACGCAACGCATTGCATCGGCGAGTGCGTCGAGAACGCCGGCACCGCGACCTGCATCGTCAAAGGCAAAGACACCGACGGCGACACGCACCTGGACATGAAGTGCACCGCTTCGAGCTTGACCGCAGACGACTGCGACGACGGCAACAAGAACGTGCACCCCGGCGCCAGTGAGGTCTGCGACGGCATCGACAACGACTGCAACGGCAAGGACGAACTGGAGGAAGGCACTGCGATTTCCGGCAGCGCTGCCGACTTCTTCAAAGCCAGCGACGCTTACACGCCCGCAGTTGCTTGGTCACCCGTGAGCAAGCAGTATGGCGTCGTGTGGCTCGGTGCCGGCGGCGTTCAATTCGCGCGCATGAGCGCCACTGGGGCAATGGTGGGCACCCCAGTTACGGTCGAGCCCGGCGCCTTGGAGGCTCCGCGCATCGCTTGGAGCGGTACCCACTTCGGTGTGACGTGGTTGAACGGCCTAAAGGTGATGTTTCGGCGCGTCGCTCCTGGCGCGACATTCCCCGAGGGAGCGAAGGTCATCAGCGATGGCGCGGCGAAAGCTCTGAGCCCAGACCTCGCGGCGACCAACTCTGGCTGGATGGCGATCTGGTCCGACAAGCGCAGCAACACCTGGGGGACGCTGTACGCGCGCGCTATCGACGCGGCCGGGTCCCCGACAGGCGCAACTGATACCCAAGTTGCCACCAGCGGCGGAACCAACGGCGCGCCGGCTATCGCGAGCATCGGCACAGGCCTATTCGTAGCGCAAGAGCGCGGCAGCGCTGGCACGCCGAACTCGGTCAAGGTCTTCGGGATGTCACCGGCCTTCGTGGTGACCGGCGAGAAAGCGGTCTCGGCAGATCCGCTGCCCAGTGGAACCACTGCGGTGCGTCCCGCCGTCGCTCCCACTGGCGAAGGCTGGGCGATGGCTTGGAGCGAATCCGCCGCGGCTGGCGACAAGGTCCGCTACTACGAGCAACGCAGCAACGGGCAAGCCGCTTGCTCTCCTTTGGCTCTGCCGGGCGGCTCACCCGCCATCGTGGCTGGAGTTGCAGCCCGTGGTGGTTCTCGTGTGACGGTGTTCGGTCAAGACACGGGCTTCAGCGCGAAGGTACAGCTGGTCCGTTTTAAGACGGACTGCAAGTCGCCCATGACGCAAAAGGTCTCAGACACCGATGTGCCGGACTGGACGAGCTTCGGCATCCCTGCTCTGGCTTGGAGCGACAAGAGCGCTGTCGTGCTCTGGGTGGACCACACGACGGGCACATCGGTGCTGCGTCGTTGGATCAGCGGACCGAACCTGTGCGATGCACCGGTGCCCTGAGGCTTATTGGGGCTTTTTTGCAGGAGATCGCAACATTCGGTCCGAGCAGCCCACAAGCCTAGCAACTGAACCCCCGACGGTGCCGACTACGTACGCTGTCGCTAGTCGAAGGGTCCCTCTTTGCAAGATCCGGTAGCGCAGTCACTACGGGAGACGATCATGTTGACGAAAAGCTCAAGAGTGGGTGGGTGGTGTGTTTTGGTAGCGGCGCTGGGCGCGGCCGCCTGCTCCGGGGAGGAGTTCTCGAGTCAGGCCAGTGCCGGTTCGGCGGGCCGAGCCGCCCCAAGATCAATTGGAGCTTGGGCAGCGGCAACACCGGGACGTGCTTCTTGTCGATGACGGCGGCGGACCGGGGTACGGATCCGAGCTTCTACATTGCGGTGCGGCCGGCTGGGCAAGCCGGTTTTCAGATCCCAGAGTATCCGGCGGGTCTCGAAAGCTACGCACCCGCCGCGACGGACAAGTTCCGAGCGACCAGGGTTTCGCATGTGTGGAGCCCCACTGCCGGGGTTGCATCCTGCGCCGCTGTGCTTGGTCAGCAGGAACAGCAGAGCGTCGTGACGGCGTCCCAGTTTGGAGATTTTGACTGAATCTCCGTCCTCGGACAGCGCCGACAGCCCCGACAGCACCGGCACCGCTACGGCAACTTCTTCACGCTCGCGGGCATGCAGAAGGCGTTGCTGCCGTTGCCGTCGACGCAGCCGATGGCGTGGTAGTTGCCCTGCCATCCGGCGACGATGATGGTTGCCCAGTGCAGCGCGAGCAGATCGCCGCCGGTGAAGTCGGCGCTGTAGCTCCCGCCGAAGTCACCGAAGTTGAGCGCAACTAGGTGGTCCTTGGCGACGTTCTGGTAGTCCGACACGCCCTGCCCTCCGAATACGGCGGTGCCAAGCTTGGAGCCGTCAGCGTCGAGATTGGTCAAGTCGTAGGACGTCGTCGTGGCGTTGATCACGCGCACGCGGCCCTTGCCGTCTGATGACTTGGGACCCGAATCTGCCAGCACCCACAGTTCCGGCGGCTCGTTGGAATACGGCGCGGACAGCACCGTGAAGTGCGTGGGTGGAAGACCCAAGGTGTCGATGATGGGCATGTCGGCGATGTAGCTCGGCGCGGCGCAACCGTTGGCGGCCGACGCGATCCCGAAAGCCAAGGGCTGCTGCTTCAGCGGCAGATACTTGGTCAGTCGCTTTAGCCCGTTCAGATCGGCGGCGACTTCGCCATGCAGCCCCAGGAGCCCTTGAGTTTCGAAGAGGTAGCCTTCGCTGTCGCTCTTGTAGGCAACGCAGAACTCCGGGATCTTGACTTGACCATCCACGAAACCGATGCGCGCAAAGTATTGGCTCGCCTTCGGATCCGGCGTGCACACGCCCCCGCCGCAGTCGTCGGTGCACAGCCAGTTTCCCGTGCTTTCATCGCAGCCACAGTTGGACGGCACGCACACCTTGACCGTGGTGTCGCAGATCAGGCCCGCGGCGCAGCCGCTTTGCACGCAGCCCACGGGGTTGGGCGACGTGCAGGCGCTGGCGCCGCCGCTGCCCGAGGCGCCACCGGTTGCGGTTCCCCCCGTGCCGCCGGACGTGTTGGCGCCAACGCCGCCTGTCCCTGCACCGCCCGTGCCGTCTTGGACGGGATCGAGCGTGGTGCCGCCGCATGCGGCGATGAATCCGAAGCACAAAAGCGAAGTGAGGTGAGGTTGGTAAGTCTTCATTGTCTCACTCATGGCCGCCCACGGCGCGGACGGCTCAGGGTTGGATCGAAATTCCGACATAGGCCAGCAGCAATGGTCGGCCGAAGCTGCCCACGATCTCCGAGCCGAACGCAATGTCCGTGCGGTTGACGGAGTACGCGGCCAACGCGCCAAACTCCGCAGCGAAGACGCGATTCATGTCGACGCCGGAGTGCAGCTTCAGGTGGGGCAGCACGGCAGTGGCGCTGTCTTTCACGCCGCGGCGTGGCGCCGGCGCTTCGCCGCGGGTCTCGATCCACGCGAGAGTGGCACCCGCACCGCCTCGCAGCGGGAACCCAACGACGTCGCGCATTTCCCACGCCAGTGTGCCGCAGAGGAATCGGGCGTCAACGTCGGCGCTGGCGCCGCGCGCCTCGATGGTCGTTGCGGTGACGGGCAGCACGCCGCCAAGCTCAGCCCACAGCGCAGAAACGACGCGTCCGCGTACATCCAGCGCCGCGCTCCAGCCGGCGCCGCCGGGTTGCGACACTGCAGCCAACGCAATCGCGGCTTCCCAGTCCGACGCACCGGACGCTCTGCGCGCGGCACCGCTGTCGACTGGCGCAGGCGGCGGCGGCGGGCTGGGCGCGATGTCAACGGGAGGTTCGGCTGGCGCCATCGGAGCAGGTGGCGCAGGTAGCGGCTCTGGCGGCGGTGGCAACGGCCCCATGGCCTCTTGCCGCCGACGTTCGGCCACGGGCGCCAAGATCCCGCGCACCGCTTCCGCAATGCGCACGCCGTTGTCGTCCTCGCTGGCGGCTGTATCCCGACTCAGCTTGGTCGCGAGCGCGAGCGAGCCGCTGGTGCGCAACCACACCTCGACGTCACCGGACGCCTGCGAGACGCGGATCAACGCCACGCAGTCGTCGGGCAACGCTGCAGTCTCCGACGCCGGTTGCTCCACTTCGAGCCCGACGCTCTCGATCTCCGCCACCACGCGTCGGTTGAAAGGCTCCGATGCGTCCGAGAGATAGCGCACCGAGTCCGCTTGCGCCGCACTCAGCCAAAACAGGAGCGCACTCGACAGGAGCACGCTGATGATGCCACGTTGCGGGCTCATTCCGGAGTGAGGGACCGTGCCAGGTTGGCGTGGGCGCCGCCCGGGAAACGCGCCAGGTATTGAGCCGCAGTCTGTTCGGCTGCGGAGCGTTGACCCGTGCGCTGCTGGCATTCCATCACGCGACCTAGTGCTTCCTGAGCGAGCGCGCCGCCGGGCGCCTCGGTCAAGTACGCGCGGAACCAGCGCTCGGCCACGGCGTAGTTGCCCGCACCATCGAACGATAGGCGCCCGAGTTGGAACGCTGCGTTGGTGGCGGCACCGGAGCCGCCGAAGCGACCGCGCACCGCAAGGTACGCCTCACTCGCCCGCACAGCGTTGCCCGCCAGGCGCGCGGCGTTGCCCAGCTCCAGCAGCGCGGGGGCGCTTTCACTGGCGCAGAGCGCAGCGAAGCCACGCGCTTCGGCCGCGGCGAGCGCTGCCTTGAAGTGGCCATCGCGCGCGAGAGCGCGCCAATCCTCAGTGGCCGGCGCCGTGGTGCTGGGCGCAGCTGCGGAGGTTTCCGATGCCTTTCCGGCGGACTCGGGCCCAGCCGGTCGCAGCGTATCCTTCGCGGGCGCGTCCTTGGCTGACGCGTTCGCGGCGGTCGCGTGCTCCGCCGGCGCTGCCAGCGAAGGCGCAGCTTTGGCTTCAGTCGCCTCCGGCGCAGCGGCGCTGCCACTCTGGCAGCGGAAGCTTGCGCGTTGCTGATCCGAAAGCAGCGCTGGTTCCTTCAAGCAACTGCCGGTCACCCGCACAGAGCCCTCGAACATCTGCACATCCAAGACTTGCCGTGCCGGATCGTAGCTGGCGTCGAACTCCGTGCCCGTGACGTGCACCTCGAAGGGCCCCGCGGCGACCAGCCAACGCGTGTCGTCACGATGCACCACGGTTGCGTGCAGCGTGCCGCGCTCGAGTGCCAACGACGCGCCCACGGCGCTGAGCGACAGCACGCGCAACGCGGTCTGCGGCTGGAGCTGCACCTGCGTGCCGTCGGAGAAACTGAGGGTTTCGGCAGTCGCCGTGCTCTGCACCCAGGCGCCCGGCTCCACGGGCTGACCACCGCGCGCCACCGAGATGGGCGCGGCTGGACGCGCGCCCCACCACAAGAGCACACACGCCGCGGCCACGACGGCCGCGCCCAAAGCCCAATACGGCGCGTGTCCGCGCGCTACGTTGCGCCGCCCCAGCTCCGCGTGGATCCCCGCGAGCCGCTCTTCGATGGGAGGCCGTACGCGCTCGTCGATCCCGCGGTCTTGTTCTTCGCGCACGCCGCGCGAAAGTCCGCTCAAGGCCTGGCTCATGACGCGTCCACCCAATCCGCGAGCAGCACGTCCCGCCTTGCGTGTTGTATGACGAACTCTTGCGCGCGCTTGAAACGCCGCTTCACCGTGGACAGCGACAGATCCGTCAAGCCTGCCACTTCGAGCAGCTCCATGCCTTCAATCGCGCGCAGCGTGAACACCACGCGGTCGTCTGGATCCATGCGGTCCAAGAGCCGATACAGTGCCCCCATCGCGGCCCGCACATCCGGCGTCGCATCTGCGGAGCGCACCTCCGGCGCGTCCTCCGCCGCGACACTCCACAGCCAGCGCCAACGCCGCTTCTTGCGCAAGGCCTCGCGTGCAACGTTGACTGCAAACGCACCGAGCCAACTCTTCACGCCTTCGTCCCGCAGTTGATCCACGCGCCCAAGTGCCCGGATGAAGACCTCTTGCACCAAATCGTCCACGTCCGAGCTTGGACCCAAGACGCGCGTGATCAGCCGCTCCACGTGCGCCGTGTGATCTTCGACCAGCGCGCGCTCCGCCCACGCCTTGCGCACCTTCAGTGCGTCGACCAGCGACTCCGCATCGTCTGCCGGTGCAAGCAGGCGCAGCGTCTCGGGACGAAGCTGGATCACGGGTCGGGCCATAGGTCAGCGCGCACAAACATGGCCGCCCGACCGCCAACTGGCTCATGCTTTCTTGCGATCTCAGTTTGCTTAATGAAATCACACAGTTGGCGACGAGCATCGAAGCCCACGAATATCCACAACTGCGCACACGCTCAGACCGAAGGGGGGAGTGATGCGAACCCTGATCGATCTTGAACGTATAGAGACAGGTCGGTTCCGCTTACGCGTGCGGCGCGAGAGCGACACCGGACAGGTCGCCGTGATCGGCAGCGTGGAGGGCGACCTCGACTCCGCGCGCAGCATCGCGAAACGCGCCCTTGGCCACTGGGCGCTGGTAGACGAAGTGGACGCGATGCCGCTGCGCAGGAAACAGCGCCGACGATAGACGCGCAAGCCCCTCCCATGGCATCCCGCCTTGGTGAATCCGAACAGGCCCCTCCCATGGCACGCGGAGGCCGAAGGCCGAGCATGACATCGGGGAGGGGCAAGCCGAGCGCAGCGAGGCGGGGGTGGGCAACAAAGCCCTGATCGATCTTGAACGTATAAAGACAGGTCGGTTCCGCTTACGCGTGCGGCGCGAGAGCGACACCGGACAGGTCGCCGTGATCGGCAGCGTGGAGGGCGACCTCGACTCCGCGCGCAGCATCGCGAAACGCGCCCTTGGCCACTGGGCGCTGGTAGACGAAGTGGACGCGATGCCGCTGCGCAGGAAACAGCGCCGACGATAGGCGACGCGCGGGCATCCGCGCGAGTTTCGCATGGCGCCGACCGCATTGCGGCTAGCGCCACTCGAGGACGTATTCGGCGCGGGTCGGCGTTGATTCGGTCATTTCGGAGCGCACGGCCTTGCCTCCGGTGAGGGCGGACAGGACGTCTCCGACACGCCCAGACCGAAGGCCGAGGACCAAGGGGCGCAACAATCGGAATATCGTACCCAAATTGGGTACGATCCTACCCAAATTGGGTATGTTTTTCTTCCCGCGCAAAAGGCCAACGCCCCACGATGCCGCATGTGCCCGCGCGACGAGCATTTTGGTGCGGTAGGCGCCGGCCGCCGTCGGGGTGCGCAACAACAGTCAGGCGGGGGTGGGCAACAACAGCCAGGCGGGGTGGGCAACAACAGTCACGCGGGTGCGCACAACAGCCAGGCGGGGCTGGGCGACAACATCACGCGTTGACGAGGCGTACAGAGTGGGCGCCGTGGCTCGTCAATAGCTTCCGAACTTCACCGACCCATGTGCTGCGCGTCGCAAGTGCGCCAAGGCGGGGTACGACCAGCAGATCGTTCGCCCGCAGTTCGATCCAAGGAATGAGCGGCTCAGACGTCGCGCCCGCCAGGTCGGCGAGGGCACTCGCGAGCGGGTTCTTCGGGGCGACGCGATCTAGCAAGCGCCGGGCACGCCTACAATCCGCCTGCAGCCGCGCCAACTCGGCCGGCGCGCCACGACGTAGGGCGAGCTCCGGCGTGACGATCAGCGCCAGGGACGTGGTCGCCGAGTCGCTTTCATTCGCAAGGTCTTCCTGCACCGCCAACAGCGAGGGTGGCGGAACGTTGCGTAAGAGCAAAGCATGCGAGATTGGCCACATCAGGAAACGGGCGTGCTCGACGCGCCGGTCGGTGGTGGCTTTCCACGCGAAAAATCCGCCGGGGGCCGTTGTTACCGTCAGCTCGGCGTCGGTCCAATGGTGACGGATCATTGCGCGTGCCGCGGTCAGTTTCGGCAGAAGTAGGCCCCGGCGCGCGTGCAACAGTTCGATGGCTTCGGGCTCGAATAGCCCGTCCAGACCAGGGGTGGCACTTGCTTCAATTTCCGCAAGTGCGGCCTGCAGTAACGCAATGGTCTTTTTGCGATGACGTGGTCCTGCACTCGCAAGAGCGAGCCAAATGGCGTCACCAAGCCTGTTACCCGATTTAGGGTCGGGTCTCTCGTTCGTCCGCAGTGCAAACGTGGGGCCTGCTTCGTCGGGTTGTTTCTTGGCTGCGCGCGAGCAACCTAAGGCGAAGCCGCCGGACGCGCCGAGTAGAAAGCTAACGACGCTTCGCCGTGAACTCAATGCCTGCGCTCGTGGAGCCACTGACAAGACCTTCTCCGATTTGAACGAGAAAACTAGTGCGCTCCGGTGCAACCCCACACGCGCCGCTAAGAGTTGAACCTTCGAGGATCAACTCACAGGGAGTGTCGCTCGCTTCCGTGTGCCAGCGGCCGCCCAGATCTCCGAAGAGAGAATTGCGAAAGTCCAAATGCACCGCCTGCAGCTGCTGACCGTCCGCGCTAGGCATCCAACTCGGATAGATGGTTGCTGGGGCATTGACCTGCCCACATGCTGCATCTAACCGCGCGCCCAGGATGGCCGCGCAACCACAGTCAGCGCCCTCGTCGTTGGTTGCTAACCAGCTCCCTGTGATGTCGAAGGGCAGCGCGCCTTGATTGAGTCCGGGACTGGCGCCTCGCACGATCTTGGTAGAGACCGTGTCGAATCCCCTGTGTGCGACGGCGAAGGAAACGTCAGCCGCATGAGCGACGCGGGCATATTGGCTGCCGTACTTGAGTTCCGCAACTGTCTCCGAGAGTTCGAAGATGGCGTGGGAGGTGATCCCGGACTTGTCGGTTCCGATCACATCCCAGATGCCCGCCAAGCTGCCAGACGCTTGTCCGGGAGGGCGGCCTCCGGTGCCTGTGTCCACTCCGCCGACGCCGCCTCCCGAGCAAGCCGACACGGCGAGCTGCGCCACAAACGCCACAAGAAGCCCTGGATTCGCAAAGCGAGTCATTGACCCTCCCTTCGGCAACGGCACGTTGGAGTTGCGGATTATCTCACATTTCTCCGTGCGTGTTGCCCAAACAAGGCCGCTGCCGCGACTCGAACTTCAGCGACAATCTGCGCAAGCGGGGCACCCCGGCCGCAACCCCTCTGCGCATCTGCGGCGCCAGTGCCACAGCTGCGCAACGGTTTATGCGCATTTCGCGCCGGCACGGCAGTTGCTCTAGGCGGCGCCATCGTGACGATCGTACGAAGAGGCACATTCTTGTTCGCGCTGGGTCTTGCCGCATGCAGCTCGGGCGCGGGCAATAGCGGCGGCGTTGCGACCGGAGGCGGAGGTGGAGGCGGCTTCGGCAATTTTGGAGGCACCGGTGCCACAGGTGCAGGCACGGGCACGGGCGGTGGTGGCGCAGTGGGCGCTCAGGGCGGCAGTGGAGGCAGCGGCGCGGGTGCCGGCGGCGGAGCTCCAAGTTGTGCTTCGGGAATGCCAGCGGCGTTCGCCGCCGCGCCTGCATCGCTATCCTTGCCGGCGGCCCGCTGCGGCGTGCAGTTCGACGCGCTGGGCAAGGCCAGCGGCGCCCTGGAGTACACGCTCATGGACCTTGCGGCAGACGGCGTGCCGGATCTGGTTGTGCACCAGGACGACTGTGATCCCGTCCTGGGCCAATCCCGTTGGGACGTCTATGCAGGGTCCGCGAGCGGGCTCGCGCCCACTCCGACGGCGTTTTCGCTGCCGGCGCCGCGCTGCGGGGTGGCATTCGATCGCCCGGCGCGCAGCTCCGGAGCGCTGGAATACGCGCTCTTGGATGCGACGGGAGACGACGTCGTCGACTTGGTCGTGCATCAAGACGACTGCGACGCCACTCTCGGCGCCACCCATTGGGACGTGTACCCGGGTAGTGCGTCGGGATTTGCGCCCACGCCGACGGCGCTCACTTTGCCCGCTGCGCGCTGCGGTGTGGCCTGGGACAGGCTGGGCAGGGCGACAGGCGCCCTCGAATACTCGCTCATGGATCTGAGCGGGGACGGATTCGCGGACTTGGTCGTGCACCAAGACGACTGCGACGCGGCCATCGGACAAAGCCGCTGGGACGTGTATGCCGGCAGCGCCGCGGGTTTTGCAGCGACGCCGAGCGCGTACACGTTGCCCGCAGCGCGCTGCGCGGTGAACTGGGACAAGCCTGGGCGCAGCACCGGCGCACTCGAGTACTCCCTGCTCGATCTGACAGGCGATGGGCGCAGCGACTTGGTCGTGTTGCAGGACGACTGCGACGCGGCTGTCGGACAGAGTCGCTGGGACGTGTATCCGGGATCAGCCGCGGGATTCGCGGCCGCGCCGAGCCCGTACACGCTGCCCGCCATGCGTTGCGCGGTGCCCTGGGACGCCGCGGGTCAGAGTTACGGCGCCGTGCACTACTCGCTGCTGGACGTGAGCTGCGACAGCTTCCCGGATTTGGTTGTCACGCGGGATGACTGCGACGCAACAGTCGGTCAAAGCCGCTGGGACGTCTATGCTGGCAATGCCACCGGTTTGGCGCAAGCTCCTGCGAGCGTTGCCCTGCCCGCGCCACGCTGTGGCACGTCTTTCGACGCGCCTGGCAAGTCCAGCGGCGCGCTGCACTTTGGCGTGTTTGCGTGGTCACCCACAGACCACCCTTCCCTGCTGGTAACCCGAGACAGCTGCGACGCGAACGTGGGCGCTGCGCATTGGGACTACTACCTCGCACAGTAGCTGAGGTGTCGAACGGCGACGGCGAGCCCCGGGGCAACCACGCCGCAGCGGTAGCGGCGTTCTGGGGTCATGGAGACCCAGCGTGCAGCGCAATCCCCGGGAAAAGCCCTTGGAACAGGTCTTGCGAAGGAGGCCAATATGCAACCTCGATTCATTGTGTTCTTCGGCGCAGCTGCGCTGCTCTTCGGCTGTAGTTCTGGCGGCGGGGGCGGCGGCGGATTCGGCGATGCGGGTGTGACCGGCGGAGGCGGCGGTTTCGGCGCGTTCGGGGGCTTTGGTTCCGGCGGCGGCAACAGCGGGGCTGCGGGGCAAGCGGGCGGCGGTGGCTTCGGTGGATTCGCAGGCGCGGCGGGCGGCGGCAGCACCGGCGCGACGGGCGGCGCGGGCGGCTCTGGTGCGTGCAGCGCAACGTCCGTGATGTGCCCCAAGGGTTGTGCCGACTTGCAAACCGATCCGAACAACTGCGGCAGCTGCGGCTACCCCTGCAGCGCCATCCCGGACTCGAAGGCCGTCTGCCTGAGCGGGAAGTGCGGGATCGAGTGCAACCCGGGGCGTTCGCTGTGCGGAAACGAATGTCTCGATCTACAGAACGATCCGAACAACTGCGGAGCATGCGACAAGTACTGCTCGAAACCCTCTGGCGGCAGCGCGCTGTGCCAGGGCGGCAAATGCGTTGACAGTTGCCCCACGGGCCAAAGCGCCTGCAACGGCAGCTGCAAGAACCTGAGCACGGACTCCGCCAACTGCGGTAGCTGCGGGAACGCTTGCACGGCCCCCACAGGCGGCTCGGTGTCCTGCGCTGGCGGCAAGTGCACCACCGCATGCCCCGCCGGTAAGACTCTGTGCGGCACGGTGTGCGTCGATACTCAAAGCGACAACCTCAACTGCGGCGCGTGTGCCTACAAATGCTGGGGCAATCACGCATGTAGCTCTGGCAAATGCAGCACCTATTCCTGCGCCTACGCTTCGTGCGACGGTGAGTGCTGCGACGCCACGGAGAAGTGCAATTCCTATTGGGGCACAGATATCAACGGCAAGCCGGTGAAGCACTACTACTGCGGATAGTGGGCGGCAGGCCGCGGCGTCAGCGACAACACACGCTGTACGGGTCCTTTGGACTTGCGGAGCCGTTGAGCTGCCCGCCGTTGGCAGCACACACGACGTTTTTGCTTTCGACCTTGCCGCGGACCTTGTCTGCGCTTGCGGCGACATTGCAGCACTCTGACCCCCCTTGCTTGGAGGTACAGGAAGCGCTGCTGCTACTGTCGCAGGAACTGCCGCTGTGCATCTCCCCCGTCACCGTGCAGCTGCCGGAGTTCTTGGCGCACGTGCAGTTGCTGCAGCCGCGCGTGTCGTCTACGCCTTTGTAGTCCACGTTCTTGTTGGGCCAGCCGCTGGGACAAGGGAAGTTGCCGCTGCGGTACACGCACACAGAATCTGCATTCGGCGCGCAGGTCTTGCCATCGGCACAGCTCGTGATGGCGTCCGAGCCGCAAACTGCGATCGAGGCGTTCCAGGTAATCGGCAGCGGATTCGGGTTCGGGTTGGTGGGCGTGCAGCTTGGAATCGGCGAAACCTGCATGCTGAGCGCGGCAGCTTGTTTGAGCGACACGCACGCGCCGTCCGCCGCTTCGGCGCTGACATGCGAGCCCGTGCATCCCGCCAGCGTGTAGAGCTGCACGCCGGTACGGCAGCTGCCGGTGCACGAGCACAGCTCGCAAGCGGATTGATTCAACCCATTGTTGAGGGCAAGGAGCTCCTTCCCATACAGGCCACTACAAGGCGCGCCCACCTGCCGATGCACCGGCCCCTCCCAGTCTTTGGGCACCACCACGCAATCTCCGGCGCAAGGTCCGACAACACCACCCGCACCTCCACTGCCAGCGGCGCCACCACTGGGTGCGCCCGAAGCGCCGCCCGAAGCGCCGCCCGTTCCGCCGCCAGCTTGACCCGCGTTGCCGCCACCCGTTGCGCCAGTCCCAGCGCTGCCGCCAATCCCGGCGTCCGATCCACCGGGCTCCGACGTGAAGTCTTCGCCCCCACAAGCCATCAACAACGCCGAAAGTCCGAGATAAGCAAATGCCCGCATCCTCCCAGTATCCGCTGCTTTGCCCTCGTCGTCGAGCCGCAGCCGCCAGCGCTGAGACAGCTGGGCCGCGCCACTGGCCATTTTGCCAGCCTACGCCGATAGTCATCCCGATGAGCGACGATACGGCTTTCGACCTACACAACACCTACGTGCACTTCACCGACGGCGGAAGCGCTGAAAAGCTAGCGGTCACCGAGCAGTTCTGGCCGGACTTGGTAAGCGGCAAGCTGCACCTGGGTGGGCGACTGATCACCGTGGTCCACATGAAAAGCGATTGGCCGCACTGGGAAATGCATCCCAAGGGCGAAGAGCTCGTGGTGCTGCTCAGCGGGGCGATTGAGCTCATCGTGGAGCGCGACGGCCGCGAGCTGCGCCAAAAACTCGAGCGGCCTGGTCAAGCCTGGCTCAATCTGCGTGGCGACTGGCACCGCGCCATCGTACACACACCGGGCGACATGTTGTTCGTGACGCACGGTGAAGGGACCGAGCATCGACCTGTGGAGGCGTGAGCGAGCGCGTTCAGCTTGCTGCGCGGGCGAGGCGACGGCTCTCGGGCCGGAGCACGTACGAGGCAAGCATGAAGCCCAGCACGACGAGTGGCTTGAGCACGTCTGCGGGACCGTCCCCGGAATAGATGTGCGAGCACGCGGCGCCGGTCAGATCGAATACGATGCCCGCGTAGGCCCACTCCTTGAGCAGCGGCCGCTTCGGCGCCAAAATCGCAAGCCCACCAAGGAACTTCCAGATCCCGAGGATGCGCCCGAAATACAGCGGGTAGCCCAAATGCGTGAAGATCTTCACGACGGGCTCCGGCAGCAACATGTCCGCAATGCCCCCGGCGATCATGGCAAACGCCACGATGCCCGTGCAAACCCAATACGCGATCACTTTCCCCTGCATGTTGGGCCGCAGGGTATCACGTCTCGCTCACGGCGCCGGCGCGCCGTTGCCCCCGTAGATCCCAGTCCCGCCGCTCCCCCAACAACGCAACACGCCGCTGCCGAGCAAGGCGCAACTGTGGCGTCCGCCCGCAGCGACCTCGACGGCGTCGGCAGGCACGATCGCGAGGGGACCACTCGTTGAACTGCCGCTGTCCGCGGCACCCCAGCAATGCACCGCTCCGGCATCGGAACGAGCGCAGGTGTGCTCGTTGCCCGCAGCTATCTGCACGATCGTGGAGAGCCCTGACACCTGAACCGGCAACGCGCGATCTGCACTGGGCCCAGTACCGAGTTGGCCATACGCGTTGCCCCCCCAACACCACACGTTGCCCTCGGCAAGCGCGCAAGCGTGGTCCCGGCCGTTTGCAACGCTAGTGGCAACCGGCGGCAATCCCACCACCGGCACCGGTGCAAGGGCGTCCTGCTGCGTGCCGTCACCCAATTGCCCGTGGTCATTGTGGCCCCAGCACTTCACGCTGCCGGCGCCGGTCACCGCACAGGCGAAGAATCCCGCCGCCGCGATGTGCCGGGAAGGTTCCAGAGAAGCCACGCTGGCGGGTGTGAAATTGTCTCCCAGCCCGCCTGTGCCCAGCTGCCCGGAGCTATTGAGTCCGTAGCACTTCGCACTGCCGTTCGTCGCAAGCGCACAATGGAAGTAGATCCCCAGCGCCATGGACGCCACGAAGCTGAGCCCCGGCGCTTCGAAGGGAGCAGGCGTCGCAAAGTGCGTGCCCGGCTGTCCGTTGAAAGAGCCGAACACCGACTCGCCCCAACACATCGCGTTGCCAGTCTGCAAGACCGCGCAGTGTGACACCGGCCCGCCAAAGACCGCGCGCACGCCCGTTGCCAGCCCTTTCGCGACGAGCGGCTGCGACGAGCCGCTCAAGCTGATGTCGTCCACGCCCAACTGACCGAAAGTATTGTCACCGAAACACTGCACGCCGCCTTGCGAATCGAGCACGCAGCTGCTGGAGTTGCCAAGAGAAAGGCGCGCGAGGGATGGGTCGAGGGCGAGGGAAGCATCGAGCCCCGCGTCAAACGCCGCCGCATCCCCGCCCGCATCCGTGGGCTCGAATTGCCCAACCTCTGATCGCGTAGAACACGCGGCTAGATAGGCGCATGCACACAACACGCGCCCCACGTCCGAGTAGTGAACGCGCCACGCCACGCCCGTCATCGCCCCAGCAGAGCGTCAATGCGACGAAGGTGTGCGCTCTTCGGATAATAGCGAGCGAACTGGTCGCCCTTCGCCACCGCTTCGGATCGACGTCCCAAGCGCAGCAGTGCGTCGATCTCAAGCACGTCGCGCTCTTGTGAAAACGCCGATCGCGGATAGTTCGCCCGGTGTTCAGCGATCAGTTGCAAGCTGCGTGCAGGGTTAGCGCCCAACGCGTCTTGCGCTTTGCGCAGATCTGCCATGGCATCCGCAGAGCTCCGCGCAGGCTCAGGCGCGACAACGGGTGCCGTACTCGGAGCTACATGGGGCGCAGCGCGTTGCGCGGGCTTCTCCGCGCTGGGCGCGACGGGCAGCTGCGGCAAGTCGTCAATAGAAACGACGGGCGCCGGCTCCGTGGCTTGAGTTTGTTTTGGTTTCACGGCCGTCGCCGTCATCGTAGCCGCGGTGGCCGGCTGCTGTGACGGCGCGGGCGTCGACTGCGTCGCCGTCCACACGCCGCCTGCGATCACCAAAGCGGCAAGAGTCGCGATGCCGGCCGTCGCCGCAAGAGATCCGCCACCGACGCCAGCGACCGTCGCCGGCGCAGCGCCCCCCGTCGCGCCCACCTTGCCAGCGATTTCCGCGACGCCGGCAGCGTCTGCGCCCGGAGGCATGCTTTCGCCGCCGGACGGCTGCGCCCCGATGTCCGCTCCGCTGCCGCCACCATCTGCGCCACCGTCACCGCTGTCGCCGCCATCGGAACCGTCCGGCGGCGGCAGTGGCAACTTGTCCGCAAGCGCGAGCGCCAAAGCGTCCATGCGCTTCTGATCCGGCACTTCCCGGCGCGCGGCGCGCAGCAGCGCGCCCATCAGCTCGTCAGAGCCTTCGTCCAGACGCGGCATGTGTTCGGGGTCGGTCATCCCGCCCACCTTCCTTGCGCTGCGCGCCGCACGGATGCCTGCACCTGTCGGCGCGCCGCATGCAAGCGCGAGTACGCCGTCTGCGCAGGGCACGACAGCGCAACCGCGACTTCATTCATCGGTAGTTGCTCTATTTCGTAGAGCACAAATACGGCGCGCTTGTCGTCGTCCAGTTCACCCACGGCACGATCCAGCAACTGCCGCGCTTGTTGGTCTGCAAGTTGATCGTGCGGGCCGTCCGGCGACGCCACTTCCGGAGGCGACGCCCAAGGTTGCTCGCGCTGCGTTGAAGCGCGTCGACGATGCGCCTGCGCCACACGCACCGCGATGCCATACAGCCACGTTTTGAAAGAAGAACGGTGTTCGAAGGAGTCTAAGCGGCGGAAAGCCACCAAAAAAACTTCCTGACACAAGTCGTCGGCGTCGGACTCGCTCATGCCCAGCCGACGCAAAGAGCGCCACACGAACGCGCCGTGTTCCCGAAATAGTTCTGCGACGTGCGCAGCGGCTTCCGCGGGCGAGCGTGCCGCTCTGCCTGACGACGTGGCTCCTGCATCCGCGTGCGGGGACTGAGCGAGGGCCGCGACCGTCATGGCGATGGAAAGAGTAGCGTGAGACCGAGGGCTGCGGAGATCGCGGCCCGGGAAGGCTCAAAGAGCGTCCGATCGGCGCCATCTGGGGTGCGATAGGTGACTTGGGAGCGCACCAGGGGCGTCAGAAATGACGCGCTGGCCGTCAGCGCCAAGGGGCCCGCCAGCGCGAGGGTGAGTCGACTGGGTACCGTGGCGTAGACCGAAGGCGCGTCGTCGGAGAGCTGCTTGTCGAAGCCACTGCCGCGACTGCGTAGGGCACCCAAGAGCAGACCCCCGCAGGTATGAAAGCGCACGCGCCCGGTGTTGAGGGAAAGGGGACATAGCGCCGCGCCAGCGTGCACCAGAGACAGGTCCGCAGATGCGCCACGCTCGGCGTCCACGCTCTGTCCAAACCAGTATGCCGCAGACAGCTCGATGTCCCACAACCCCGGTGGGTCGAGTAGCACGGCAGCGCCAACGCCAAGCGCCGCGCGCGGCAACAGACCCAACGCGCCTGCGAACAACGCACTGACTCCCACGCGCCAGGGCTCCGGCGGCTTTTCGACCGGCACCAACACGCGTTCACGGCGGACCACAACGCGAGAGGGCTTCGGTTCGACCGCGGGCGCTGCAGGCGACGGTTCTTTTGGTTTCGGTTCGACCAGTGCGGCGTCAGGATCGATCAAAATCGAGACTACGAAGACCAAGCCCTCGTCGAGAGACGCACACTCCGGCTCGACGCTGTCGAGGGTGCGCGTGCCCAGCAACGCGCCCGTTCCGTCGCGGATCGTCAGAACCGCTTTCCAGCGCTGGCCGTCCCGGGACAGATGGCCCTCGACAGAAACGTCCGCTTCCGCCGCCGACACGAAGACGCGCCGTGCCAAGCGTTCTTCCACCGCGCGCGCGAGCGCCTGAGTGGCAATGCACGACTCCGCCCCTTCTAGACGCACCCAGCTGAGCGACGACGTGCGGGCCGGCGTGTCCTCGGCCCAGGCCGGCCGAGCCCACAGAAGCGCAGTGGCCAGCGCGGCGACCGGGCCGGCGCCCTGCAAAACGCGCGCAATCCGACGCATTTTCGTGGAGTTTTCGCGGGTATGGGGCACTGGGACCCCCTACATACGGCCGATCCCGACTCGCCGCCCCCAAAATGTCCGCGGATTCTGGGACCGAAGACGGCCCGCAGCGGAAACCCTTGCCCCAGGTGCCCTCAGAGCGCGTCTAGAACCGATAGCAGACGCGCAAGGACCCCAGCGACATACCGTTCGACCAGCACCAACCCCCCAAGCCCGACCGACATGGCAAGCCAGGGCAGCCTCGCGCCTCGGAGCCCAGAACTCGACCGAATGCACAGCAGCGACGAGATCACCACAACGCAGGCCAAGGCGATGCGCGGCGTCACAGCTTAGCTCCCCGACCACTAGTTTCATCAGATGCTTTTTGCCACATGTAGCTCTATCGACACGACTCGAATCGAGTTGCGCCTAACTTGTGAGCGCGCGCTATCCGCGTTCGGTGGCTAGACGCCCAGAGTGTCGTCGGGCAAATCAAGAGCGTGGGTCACGAGGAGCGCCAGCTCGTGGGACTGTTCCGCGCCAAGGCGCTGCCCGATGTAGGCCGTGCCGTACACCATCGCGGCGAGCCCAAAGCCCAGGGGCAGCGCCCACAGCGCCCACAGCGGCTCGTTCAAAAGCCACTGCGAAAACGCGAAGAGCATCGCAAAAATCGAAGTGATGCCCACGATGGCGTACATCGCGACTAGCAACGTCCACACTTGCGGTTGCGGGCCGATCCGGCCGTACACCAGCGTGCCTTCCTCGTGTGTGTCGACTTGCAAGCTGATCTGCGGCGACCAAAAATCCTGACGCTCGGCTTCGACCGTGAGCTCAACGCAGCTGCCCAGCACGCTGCCCTTGCAGCCGGCAGCCTTCAGGCACGACTTCAGTCGCGCCAGCACCTCTTTGGGAGCCAGCGCTACGACGAACTCGATCTTGGGGCGAACGTGCGGGCGACGCATGCGTACGTCAGAAGAGCTGTAACGCGTGCACGCCGCCGCGTCCACGACGCACGCCCGGACCTCAGGCGAGTGCAGTCAGTGCACTCGCTTCAGCAACCGTCCGGGCCACAGGCGGTGCCTTCGGCAAGCATCTGCGGCGCTTCGACGGTTTCCGCCCACGCCTTTTCCAGTACTTGCTTCAGCACTGCCGGCGGTTGCGCTCCCGAGATCCCATAGCGACCGACGATGAAGAACGGCACGCCCCGAATGCCCAGCGCCCTCGCTTTTGCCGCGTCGTCACCGACGGCGTCCGCGTGGGGGTCACTCGCGAGCACTGAGGCGACGTCGTCCGCCGAGAGCCCCGCCTCCACCGCCATGCTCGTGAGCGCGCCATGGTCACCGATGGCTTTTCCCTCGGTCATGTAGCCGCGCAAGAATCGCTCTTTTACCGCATCCTGCAAGCCCACTTCGGACGCAAGATGCAGCAGCCGGTGCGCGTCAAAGGTATTGCCCGCTGCGATGTGATCAAATCGAAACTCAAGCCCGACGCCACGCGCAGTCTCTGTCATGCGCTCGATCATCGCGTTCGCGTCTTCTGCCGACACGTTGTACTTCTTCGCCAAGCGTTCGGTGTAGTCGCCGGGGTACACGGCGGGCGCTGCCGGATCGAGCTCGAAGGCGCGCCATTGGATGCGCACGGCGTCGCGGTGTTCGAACTCCGAGAGCGCGGACTCCAAATGACGTTTGCCCACGTAGCACCACGGGCACGCGATATCCGACCAAATCTGAACCGGCAGCTCGACTTCGATCATCGCCGCTCAGTATGGTGCACGCCTCCGCAGTGTAAAGGCCGCCGTAGGCGCGCTACTTTCCCCGAGCGACGTCCCGACAACAGCGAAACCCAGTCGAGTAGTCGTGATAGTCCGGCGCGTGCGTGGCCGTGGTGTAAGCGCAACCGCGACCGTGTTCCCTCTTCGACGAGTAGTAACCACCCATGAAGACGCCGCTGCCCCGTGGGCCCAAGCGATGTTCGCCGTACTCCAATGGGATCTCCTTGGGCAGTGCCGAACTCACGTCGTCCGCCACCCATTCGTGCAGATTGCCGACCAGATCGAAGGCACCTTCCGGGCTCTTGCACGCGTCATGAGCCCCGGTAAGCGCGAGAAATCCTGGCTCCTGATTCACCTTCGGGTTGTTGTAGTGACTGTCTTTGGTCAAGAAGACCCGCTTGCCAAACACCTGGGTCAGCACGTGCCCCTTGCCCGTGTTGCACTTGCCACGCACTTCGTCCTTTCCGTAGGGCATGCGCCGCCGCCCCTCCCCGGCGCACGCGCGGTACCATTCCTTCGCGCGGCACAGTCGCTTGCCCGCAAGCCCACACGCCGCAGCTGCTTCGATGCGGCTGATGTACCCCTGCGGCGACACCCCCGCCGCACTCCGCGCAATCACCGCTTCGCCATCCCGCAGGGGCTCAAAGGGCGAGCGCACGACATCCGGAGTCTTGGCGAGCACCGTATGCGCCTCCCAACGGTCGACACAGAAGTCCGCAACGCGCGCCATCTCCCTTGGACAGCCTGCCCGCATGTCCTGGTCTAATCGGTCAGCCTCGGACTTTCGCTCAGCCTTGGCCCTTTGATCAGTCTTGCTTTTTTGGAGATGCGGCACCCTCGGCGTCATCGGCCTCTCACTCGCTTCGGCCGGTTGCGCCTGCGCGTTCAGCCCGTCACAGCCGCCCGACGCAATAAGCAGCAAGGCCCGCGCAAGCAGCGCGCCACAACCAACTCCGTTCCTTCGCCGCACCGCACGCGACTCTAGCAGGCCGAGAAACGGATCCCTCGATGCTGCGCCCCACACCCGTCAAAGCCGACGATATCGTGCTGGTTAGTGCCCAAGACTGTTGCCCGCCGTTGGACGCGCCTGCAACGGGCCGTCGCCTCGGACGGGGTCACGGGTCGGGTGCGCTTGCAACGGGCCGTTCGCCTCGGACCGGGTCACGGGTCGGGTGCGCTTGTGACGGGCCGTTCGCCTCGGACCGGGTCACGGGT